>DATIQL010000152.1:0-11890 GCA_035470905.1 Casimicrobiaceae bacterium | reverse complement strand
ATCGCTGGTCAACGACGATCCGAAGAAGGCGCCGATCAAGACCGTCGAGAGCTACTGGCCGTACGCGACGACGCTGTTCGATTACATCAAGCGCGCGATGCCGCAAACCACGCCCGGCAGCCTGAACGACGACCAGGTCTACGCGCTGTGCGCGTACATCCTGTCCGAGGCGAAGATCATTCCTGCCGACAGCACCCTGGATGCGAAGTCCCTTGCCCGGGTGAAGATGCCAAACCGCGACGGCTTCATACCCGATCGCCGGCCGGAGAAATTCCCTCCGGTTTCGAAGTCGCCGCACCAGAAGCTCGGGTTCGACGGTCCCCTCAACTAGCGGCACACAGCGCGTGCAGCCGGGCCGGGTGAAGCTCCCGGCCCGTGGACGAGCTGTCCTCAGGCCTTGATGAACGCCTGCCGGCTGCCGAGCCACCGATCGAGGTGCAGCCGGGCTGCCTCGGGATCGGACTTCAGCAATTCGTCGGCGGCATCGCGCGCCTGCTCGATCAGCCCGACATCGCGCTCGAGATCGGCGAAGCGCAGCAGCGGCACGCCCGACTGGCGCGCTCCCAGGAATTCGCCGGGCCCGCGGATCAGGAGGTCCTGGCGCGCGATCTCGAATCCGTCGGTCGTCTCGTAGATCACCTTGAGCCGCTGCTTGGCGGTGTCGGTCAACGGCTCCTCGAACAGAAGGACGCAGCTGCTCTCCGCGGCGCCGCGCCCGACGCGGCCACGCAGCTGATGCAGCTGCGCGAGCCCGAAGCGCTCGGCGTGCTCGATGACCATGATCGAGGCGTTGGGAACGTCGACGCCGACCTCGATCACCGTCGTCGCCACCAGCACGCCGATGTCGCCGCGCGCGAATGCTTCCATCGTCGCGGCTTTCTCGTCGGGCTTCATCCGGCCGTGGACCAGGCCGACGGCAATGGTCGGCGCATCACGCGCGGTCTCCGCGCCGAATGCGCGCGTCAGCTCGGCGTGCAGCGCGACTGCGGTCTGCAGTTCGAGCTTTTCGGACTCCTCGATCAGCGGGCACACCCAATAGGCCTGCCGGCCTTCGCGGCAGGCCTTGCCGACCCAGGCGACGATCTCGGCGCGACGCTTCTGGCTCACCAGTCGCGTGGCAACCGGTGTGCGCCCCGGCGGCATCTCGTCGAGCACCGAGACGTCGAGATCGGCATAGAAGGTCATCGCCAGCGTGCGCGGGATCGGCGTCGCGCTCATCATCAGCTGGTGCGCTTCGGTCATGCCCTTGTCGCGCAGCGCGAGCCGCTGCGCGACGCCGAAGCGGTGCTGTTCGTCGATGATCGCGAGCCCCAGTCGCGGCAGCGCGACGCCTTCCTGGAACAGCGCATGGGTGCCGATCGCGAAGGACGCGGCGCCGGCCTCCAGCGCTTCCAGCGCCTGGCGGCGCGCCTTGGCCGGGAGCGAGCCGGAGAGCCAGGCGATCTCGACGCCGACACCCGAGAGCCACGACTGCAGCTTGCGGTAGTGCTGCTCGGCCAGTATTTCGGTGGGCGCCATGAACGCGACCTGCTTGCCGCTCTCGATCGCCTGCAATGCGGCGAGCGCGGCGACGATGGTCTTGCCCGATCCGACGTCACCCTGCAGCAGCCTCTGCATCGGGACCCCGCGGCGCAGATCGTGGCCGATCTCCTGCCACACGCGCTCCTGCGCCAGGGTCAGCTTGAACGGAATGCGCTCGAGCAGCGCCTTGGTCAGCGCCCCTGTGCCCGTCAGCACCGGCGCCCGGCGCGCCGCGCGCGCCTTGCGGTGCGCCTTGAGCGACAGCTGCTGCGCGAGCAGCTCGTCGAACTTGATGCGCGTCCACGCCGGATGCGTGCGCTCGTCGAGCGCTTTCTGCGCAGCCCCGGACAGGCGCGGCGGAGGCGCGTGCAGGAAGCGCACTGCGTCGCTGAAGCTCCACAGGTCACGGCGACGCAGCAGCGCCTCGGGCAGCACTTCGGCGGTGCGTGCGGCATCGGCTGCCAGCGCGCGATCGACCACCTTGCGCAGCACGTCCTGCGACAGCCCCGCCGTCGTCGGGTAGACCGGCGTCAGGCGATCGGGCAGCGGCGTGTCCTCGTGGACGACGCGGAACTGCGGATGGACGATCTCGGGTCCGAAATAACCGTCGCGCACGTCGCCATAGACGCGGATGCGCGCGCCCTGCGCGAGCGCTTTCTGATGGCTCGGATAGAAGGAAAAGAAACGCAGCGTCAGCGTCGCATCGCCGCGCTCCGCGTCGCGCAGCAGGCAGACGAGTTGCCGGCGCGGCCGATACTGGATGTCGACATTGGCGACCACACCTTCGGTCTGCACGGTCGCACCGGAGCGCACCCTGGCAAGCGGCACCAGCCGCGTGTGGTCCTCGTAGCGCAGCGGCAGGTGCAGCACGAGGTCCTGCTCGCGCAGCACGCCGACGCGCTCGAGCTTGTCGGCCAGCGTCGCGCCGCGGGCGCTCACGGACGCTTCCTTGCGTTTCGCCTTTGCGAAATCACGCATTGGCAAAGACTCGAGGCGGGTAAGAACCCGTGGCGCGTCCCCGGCGAACGGACGTCAGCCGAGCGGACGATGCCCCGTCGGTTGCGCTGTCGCGCATCCTTGGGGCCGACTGCCCGGATCTTGCGCCACCCGCAAATGAGTCCAACGCTGTTTCGCGACGGCGAGCTCCGGTTCTTCTTCTTTTCGAGGGAGGAACCGCGGGTCCATGTCCACGTCGCAGCGTCGAACGGCGAGGCGAAATTCTGGCTTGAACCTGAAATCCGGCTGGCGCACAATTTCGGACTGAGCAGCCGGCAACTTCGCATCGCTGAAGGATTGGTCCGAAGCCATGAGAACGAAATCCGCCGCCGATGGAGCGAGCACTTCGCAGGTTGAAGTGACGAACGTATCCGTTCACGGCTTCTGGGTGCTCGTCGGGTCCGAGGAACTGCATCTGCCGTTCTCGCAGTTCCCGTGGTTTCGCGACGCGCCGATCGCCAAACTCGCGCACGTAACGTGCCCCTCCCCCGACCATCTGTACTGGCCGGACCTCGACGTCGATCTCGCAGTCGAGTCGATCAGGCACCCCGATCGCTTTCCGCTCGTGAGCCGGTAAGGCTCCGGGGCGATCCCCGCCAGCGGTCCGCGGCCTACGATCCCTTCGTCTGGTCGAACGCCTCGCGCCGGCCGGTCTGCGGCGATGCTCCGGCCTGCGCGACCTGGGCCAGCAGCGCGTTCGCCTCGACCTCGATGCGCGCACCGCGCGGCAGCGCTGCCACCTGGAAGGTCGCGCGTGCCGGATAGGGAGCCTCGAAATAGGTCGCCATGATCTCGTTGACCCTGGCGAAATCGGCGAGGTCGACGAGCAGGATCGACAGCTTGACGATGTCGTTGAGCGTCCCATTCGCCGCCGTCAGCACCGCGCGCATGTTCCTGAACACCTGGTGCGCCTGCGCCTCGATGCCCTCGACGATCTGCATCGTCTTCGGATCGAGCGGAATCTGGCCCGACATGTAGAGCATGTCGCCGGCCCGGATCGCCTGCGAGTAGGGGCCGATGGCGGCCGGGGCGTCGGGACTGTGGATCACCTGCTTGGGCATGGGTCTTCTCCGTTTTTCGTCGGGGGGAGTTTAGCAGGGCGGGTTGCCCCTACAATGTCGCCTGCCACCCCCTGCCCGGACGTCACGGATGACCACCATCACCTGCATCGAAGACCTGCGCGTGCTCGCCAAGCGCCGCGTGCCCCGGATGTTCTACGACTACTGCGATTCCGGCTCGTGGACCGAGGGCACCTATCGCGCGAACGAGGCGGATTTCCAGAAGATCAAGCTGCGCCAGCGCGTGGCCGTCAACCTCGAGAACCGGTCGGTGCGCACGACGATGATCGGCGAGGACGTCGCGATGCCGGTGGCATTGGCGCCAGTGGGCCTCACCGGCATGCAGCACGCCGATGGCGAGATCCTCGCCGCCCGCGCCGCCGAGAAATTCGGCGTGCCGTTCACGCTGTCGACGATGAGCATCTGCTCGATCGAGGACATCGCGGCGCACACCAAGAAGCCGTTCTGGTTCCAGCTCTACGTGATGCGCGATCGCCCTTTCGCCGAGCGCCTGATCGAACGCGCCAGGGCTGCGCGCTGCTCGGCGCTGATGCTGACGCTGGACCTGCAGATCCTCGGCCAGCGCCACAAGGACCTGAAGAACGGACTCACCGCGCCGCCCCGGCTGACGCTCCCGAACCTGATCAACCTCGCGACCAAGCCGCGCTGGTGCATGGGCATGCTCGGCACCAGGCGCCGCCAGTTCGGCAACGTGGTCGGACACGTCGAGGGCGTGGAGAACATGGCGTCGCTCGCGTCGTGGACCAATTCGCAATTCGATCCCGCGCTCAACTGGGGCGACGTCGAATGGATCAAGAAGCGCTGGGGCGGCAAGCTGATCCTCAAGGGCATCCAGGATCCGGAAGACGCGCGGCTCGCGGCTGATTCGGGCGCCGATGCGCTGGTCGTTTCCAACCACGGCGGCCGCCAGCTCGACGGCGCGGCGTCGTCGATCGAGGCGCTGCCGGCGATCGTCGACGCGGTCGGCTCGCGCATCGAGGTGTGGATGGACGGCGGCATCCGTTCCGGCCAGGACGTGCTGAAGGCGCTGGCGCTGGGCGCCAAAGGAACGCTGATCGGCCGCTCGTTCATCTACGGGCTGGCGGCGATGGGCGAGGCCGGCGTCACCAAGGCCCTGGAGATCATCCGCAACGAGCTCGACCTGACGATGGCGTTCTGCGGGCGCACCAAGGTGGCCGACATCGACCGCAGCGTGCTGCTGCCCGCTCGCTAGAGCGTCTTCAGGAACGCGACGAGGTCGTCCTTCTCCTGCTGGGTGAAGCCGATGTCGAAGCGCTGGTCGTAGAAATCGACGACCGCCGGCAGATCCTTCGCGAAACCGTCGTGGAAATACGGCGCGCGGGCCGCGAGACCGCGCAGCACCGGCCCCTTGAAGCGACCGATGTCGCGCCACTTGCCGGTGACGAGCGCCCGCCCCGGATCGGTCGTCTGGATGGTCTCGCCGGTACCGGTGTTCTGCAGCGTGTAGAGCGGCATGTCCGGCGTCCTTCGCGACGCATCGGCAATGCCGATGTCGAGCGGCACCGGAGTCGAGTGGTCGCCGGCGTTGGGCGAATCGTGGCAGGTCGTGCAGGTGCCGGCGATCGCCGGGAGGCCCAGATCGTCGTTCAGCCCCTTGACCCCGGTGATGATGATCGGCTTGGTGTCGAACAGCCGCTCGCCGCGGGCGACGGCCGCGCGGGCTTCGCTGCGGTCGACGGTCTCGCCCGGATCGGGGGCCTGATGGCCCACGACGTCCCAGCTCGCGTAGAGCGTGAAGACGTTCGGATCGAAAGGCGCGCCGCTGCGGTAATCGCCTGCCAGCACGTCGTTGATGCCGAAGTGGAACGGGACGGTGCTGAGGTGGACCGGCCCGCCCAGCGCGCCGCGCGCCGTCAGCCTCCCAGCGGCATCGTCGTACACCTGCGCTGTGTAGAGCGAGGATTCGAAGTCGATGATGGCCTCGCGCTGCGCCTCGGTGAGAGCCTGCTGCGCCTGGGCGTGACCGAGGGTCGCGGCGTTGGCCTGGTCGGCGAGGTCGAAATGGATCGTGGCAAAGCAGGCGCCGGTGCCCATCAGGCAGGCGGTGGACGCAGGGTCCCTGAACGTCTCCCGCCCATCCCACATGACCGCGCTGAGGAAGCGCAGGTTGGTGGCCGGCAGCGGGCGGCGGAACAGCGACAGCTCGGCAGCGCTGGCGTAGCCGTAGGGATCGTCGACCCCGACCAGCCTGAACTCGGCGCCGGCCGGGATCGGCAGGCCGACGCGGATCAGTCCCTTGGAGAGAAGCATCGCGTAGGCGTTGCGCCGCGCCGCGACGGTGGACACGTCGGCCTTCGGCGAGACCGAGCCGTCGTTGGTACGAAAGATCGGATCGGCGCCGCCGCTGGCCCGGAAGCGGGCCTGGACGTTGGCCGGCGTGATCGTCCAGCCGGCGCTCGCCTGGTGGCAGGTATCGCAGCTTCGGCCGTTGGTGCCGAAGACCTGGAAGAACGGGTTGCCGAGGTCGATGCTCCCCGCGGTCGAATAGGTCGCCGCCATGCCGGAGGAGTTGGCGAACAGGAGCAGCGGCGGCAGCTGCCTGGAACCCTCCGCGATTGCGGGGAGGCTCGCCATCAGCAGCCCGGCGAGAGCGTTCGACGTGATTCGCACCCAGCGCGAGGTGTCCATGGCCGTCCCCACTCCAGAGCCCCGGAAATTTCCCGGGTTTGCCTGCTAGATCGGAAACGGGGGACCAGAACCGACATCCCCCCCGACGAACGGCTGAATGGGGGTGCTTCGGCGGGTGGATCGAGCGGGCCGACGGCGCGGGTTGGCCGCGCCAGCGCGGCGGATTGGGGGTCAGCGCGCCGCAGGCAAGGCCGTCCCCGCCGCCAGCTGCTCCGCCAGCCGCGTGTCCGGGTGATCGGCGCCGACCGTGGGACGCAGCTGTGCGACGGCTTTCGCGAAGCTGCGCCGCGACTCGGCGGACTTGCCGTTGGCCGCCTGCGCCCGCCCCAGCGCCAGGTAGATGTTCCCGAGCAGGCTCGATTGCTGACCCCGCGCCAGCGTGGGTCGCTCGAGGTCGACCGCCCGCGCGGCATCGGCCTCGGCGTCGACCGGGCGACCCATGGCCAGCTCGAGCCCCGACCGCCGGGTGAGCAATAGAGGGGCGACAAACGCATTCGATGGATTCGCCGCGACCATGCCGAGCGCCCGGTTTGCGAACGTCAGGGCGACCGGAAAGTCGTGGCGGGCCGCCGACACCATCGAGCGCTCCGAGGCCACGATCGCGAACGCATAGTGTCCGGCCGGGAGCATGCCGTGCAACCGTGGCTCGACCTCGTCGAGCGCCCGCTCCGCCCCATCGAGGTCGCCCCGCTGACGCCGGATCGCGGCCTCCTGCATGAGCGCCATGTTGGTGACCACCTCGTCGCCCGAACTTCGCGCCTCGTGGTAGGCGCGGTCGGCGTAGCGCGCCGCGTCATCCCCTCGGTCGAGCTGCTGAAGCACGCGCGCGTAGTTGGTGAGGAGCATCGGCGACACGCCTTTCCCCGCGCCGTCGATGCGGCTGATCTCGATCGCCCGACGCAGCAGCGCCTCGGCGCGGAACGTCTGGCCCATCTGGGAAAGCGCAACGCCCCAGTTGTTGAACAGCGTACCGGCCTGCTGGGTATCCTCGCGCCCGAGCGCCTTCAGCTTCCGGTAGGCGACCGCGAAAGCGGCATCGGCCTCGACGAAATTCCCTGCGACGCGATACGCCTCGGCCATCCCCTGCCAGGCCTTCTGCTCCAGGACCGGCGACGCAAACGGCAGCTCCGGGATGCGCCTCCGGGCCTCTTCCGCGTATCGCACTCCGGCCACGGCATCGCCGAGCGCCAGTGCCGCATCCGCCGCGAGCAACAGGCAATCGATGCGGTCGAACAGGTATTCACGCCGGTCGGGCAGTCCGGCCAGCGCCTCGCCGAACATGTGATCGGACTGCCCGCGCTCTCCCTGCGTCGAGAGGGCGTAGCCCCAGGCGCAGGCCGCGCGCGCCCGCGTCGAGGGGTCGCGCTCGCTGCGCGACAACTCGTACGCGCGCGAAAGCAGGCGGCGCGCGTTGGCATCCTGGTCCAGGCTCGTGTAGTTGCGACCGATGGCGATCAGCGCGTCGGTGCGCGTCGCATCCGGCGCCGCCTGCCCCACGATGTGCTCTGCGCGGGCAAGGAGGTCGCTTGCGGTGAATGCCTTCCCCGACGGCGCCGCATCGTAGAGCAGGAAGCGGTCGAGGTCACTGACCGCTTCGACGCGGGACAGCTGCCGCAATGCGAAATCGCGTTGCTCCGCTGCATGTCGCGCCTGGGTGATCGTCCCGACGAGACCGGCCAGCGTCGCGACGATCGCCAGCGACGACAGGGCCACGGGGATCCGGTTGCGACGGGCGAACTTCGCCGCGCGATAGCCGAGCGAATCCGGACGCGCGCTCACCGGCTGGTTCGCCAGATGGCGCCGCACGTCGTCGGCGAATGCCGTGACCGACGCGTAGCGCGCCTGCGGATCTTTCTCGAGCGCCTTGGCGACGATGTTGTCGAGGTCGCCGCGCAGGCGTCGCCGGAGCCGTTCCGGCGTCGTGCCGCGATGTCCGGCATTGCTGTTCAACGCCTCGGCGGGCAGGGTGCGCACCGATGTCGCAGCCTCGGAGGGTCGGGTCGGCGGCGTGTCGACGATGGAGCGGATCAGGTCGGCGGGCGACCGGGTCGCATCGCCCACCGGATGTCGTCCGACCAGCAGGACGTAAAGCAGCACGCCGAGCGCGTAGACGTCTGTCGCCACCGTCACCGGCAAGCCGACCAGCTGCTCGGGCGCTGCGAATTCCGGGGTCAGCACCCGGCCCGCCTCGCGGGTCAGTTGTGTCGCCCCGCCCTCGGCCGCGTCGTCCTCGAGCAGCTTGGCTATCCCGAAATCGAGCAGCTTCACCGCGCCATCGCGGGTGACCAGCACGTTCGACGGCTTGATGTCGCGATGCACGATCAGGTTCGCGTGGGCGTGCTCGACTGCAGCGAGCACGTCGAGGAACAGCCGCAGGCGCGCATCGACGCCGAGATCCTGCGCGTCGCAGTACAGGTCGATGCGCTCGCCCTCCACCCTTTCGATGACGAGATACGGCTGACCGGTGGGTGCGATGCCCGCGTCGAGCAGGCGCGTGATATGGGGATGGGCGAGCCGCGCGAGCACGTCGCCTTCACGCCGGAAACGCTGCTCGGCCGCGCGACCGACCAGCGCCGCATTCAGCAGCTTGACCGCGACTTTCCCCTCGAAGCGGCCGTCGCTGCGGTGGGCGAGCCACACGCTGCCCATGCCGCCGTGCCCGAGCGGCTCCTCCAGCGTGTACGCGCCGAACGTCTGGCCGGCGAGCGTCGCACCCGCCTCCGGCGAAGGGGTCGGTCCCCGCTCGAGATAGCCCGCGGCCTCGAGCGCATCGGCTTCACCGAGCAGGGCTTCGAGCTCCGCTGCGAGCGCCGCGTCGCGGTCGCGCAACGATGCCAGCCAGGCCGCACGCTCGGATCCCGTGATCTGCAGCGCACGGTCGAGCAGCGGACTGAGCTGCCGCCAGCGATCGTTGTCCATGGGCGCCGCCATCGCAGGTCAGCGGAAAGCGTCGCCCAGCACCCGCCGGAGGTAGAGCCGTGCCTTGAGCCAGTCGCGCTGCACCGTGCGCTCCGACACCTCGCGCAATGCCGCGATCTCGGCGATCGACAGCCCGCCGAAGTACTTGAGATCGACGAGCTCCGCGAGCGCCGGCTCGACCTGCGCGAGCGAGTCCAGCGCGTCGCCGATGCGCGCGAGATCCTGACCATCGGCCCCCTGATCGGCGACCTCGGTATCGAGGGCAGTGAAGTGGAAGCCGCCGCCACGCTTCTGCGCATGGCGATTGCGCGAGTAATCGATGATCAGGCCGCGCATCGCGCGCGCCGCGTACGCCATGAACCGCGCCCGGTCCGGATAGCGCAAGGGGTTGCGCGCCGAAAGGTCCAGGTACGCTTCGTGGAGCAGGGTGGTGGCGCTCAGCGATACCGCCGCGTTGCGGCGCAGCTGGCGCTGGGCGAGCCGGTGCAGATCGTCGTACAGCGACTGGAAGAGCTGTTCCGCCGTCGGCGGCGCGCCATCTCCAGTCCCTGCGGGTGGTTGGAACGTCGACGCCATCGAGTGCGTACGCCTGGGCGGCCCACCGGTCGGTCGTGGGCCAAGTCTACTCCGCTACGCCCGTGCGGCGGCTTGGGCTATAATCCGCGGTTCGTGGGGACGTAGCTCAGCTGGGAGAGCGTCGCGTTCGCAATGCGAAGGTCGGGAGTTCGATCCTCCTCGTCTCCACCACGATCATGAAGGGCCTCGAGAAATCGCGGCCCTTTTCGCTTTCGCTGCTGTGCACGCTTTTCCCGGATCCGCTTGGCGAGAGCAACACATCATCTTGATCGGCGACTGACCGCGATCCGGAACCTCACGCCACGATGGCACCGCCGCCATCGCGCAGCCTGTACTGTGCCGGCGATTCCTCGAACGCGTTGGCCTGACGCAGCTTCGCGAGCAGGGCGTCGTAGTCCGCGTAGTCGAACGAAGCCGTCCAGGACGCGATCTTCGCGATCGCGCTCACGAAAGGCTTCGCGTCATTGCCCCGCGTCAGCGCGCGCTGGCAGTCGACGTACTGCGGATGGAAGAGCGTCGGAACGATGACCCGGCACAGCCCCAGCCGCGACAGCTCGGCATTCAGCACCAGTCGGGAGAGCCTGCCGTTGCCGTCGGCGAATGGATGCACCTCGGAGACGACGAACGCGTAGTAGATTGCGCGGGCGAGACCCTCGGGCACCGACGTCGCCAGGGCCGAGCCTTCGATCAGGGTGCCTCGTGCCATCGCGGGGGCGACGAATTCGGTGGTGCCGGCAAAATTCGGTTGTTGCTTGAGCTCGCCGGGCCCGGCCTCCGGCCGGCGCTCGAGCATCTGCGCATGGCGCTGCTGCAATCCGGCGACGAACTCCGCGCCGGGAGGGGGCACGGCGTCCCGGGCGGGCGAAGTCATGGCGAGCCTGAACACGCCGATGACATCGTGCGAATCCTTGGGGCGCGCTTCCATGATCCGATTCTCCAGCGCGATGCCTCGCGCCTCCTCGACCGAGAACCGGGTTCCTTCGACGAAGTTGGAGAAGTAACTTTCGAAGAATGCGAAGTTCCGCTTCGCGAGGCCCACGCCCGCGACATCCTTCAGCACCGGCAGCACGGCGCGCCGCAACTCGTCGGCGAGCAGCTCGAAGCGCTCGAGACGCGTCTTGTCCACCGGTGTCCCCCGAGCCACGAGCTGGCCCGCCAGGGTACGCAGTTCGCCCTTCGCGTGGGTGCCCAGAAGCGCCGCCGCCATCCGGTCCAGCATGGCGAGCTCGTTCTCCTTGCTAAGCGTCGGCGCGAGGGCGCGCGCGTCGTCGCGCAGTCGATTGAGGGCCTCTTCCCCCGATGCAGCGAGAACGTCGACGAGGAGCGATTCCACGCGCTCGCGGCCGGCGCTGCGCGGTTCGTGCGCGGTGGTCCGAACCAGGTTCTCGAGCACCATCCGCGGCCGGCTCGCCCAGTGAAGCGGCAGCGGGCCGAGCTGCAGGTCGCCCGGCAACTGCCCGGGACCTCGCAACAGGACGACCTTCAGTCCCGGCAAGGCGATGGTCCGGTTGAACCGCGTCGGATGGCTGAGTGTCACCAAGCCCGCCTCGGTGATGCCGCCGAGCATTGCGCTGAAATGGGAAACAACCGCACCGGGGACGAGTGCGGCGGCGACGCGCTGCCAGTTCCTGCGGATGCGTTCCTCGACCTCCGCCGGCCGGCCGGCTGGAACGTAGAGACCTGGGGCAACGCGCTGGAGCTCACCGCGCTCCACCGCGCGGTTGAGGGTCCGGGCCTCGATGCGGTCCCCGGCGCGTACGACGTCGTCCCACTGCCTCGAAGCGGCCCTCGAAGTCATCGGTCTCGGGTCGAATTGTCTCAGATAAGCTATTTATTTATCATAATTGACTCGAATTGGCTAATTATTTTGGTGTCTCGTTACCGCTAAGGACGCGATCGGCTCGCCGAGATATGTCTCAATTTGGCTACCGAAATACCAAAACAGTCCGGCTCCGGCTAACCAAGGTGATGCAAGCGGGCATACTCCGGCCGAAACCGAAGGCGCAGCCTGCACGAGCCGCCGGAGCGCCGCCACGGCATGGGTCGCGCGCATGGCGACCGCGAGCTATTTCCCGCAGTCGGTCGCCGGCTCGACGTGCGCGTCGTCACCAGGAGGCCAGTTCACTCGCGTCGCGCCGGCGGCCGCCATG
>DATIQL010000151.1:0-14950 GCA_035470905.1 Casimicrobiaceae bacterium | reverse complement strand
TGACCGTCACGCGCTGACACACGCACCCGCGGCGCGCCCATCGGCGCCTCGGTGCGGTGCCGTTTCGATCCTCGCGCGAACCTGCCCGCCCGCCGGCGGACGCCCGGCGCTGCCTCGTCCTAGAGCGACCGCTTGAGCTGGTCGAGGATCGCCGGATTCTCGAGCGTCGACGTGTCCTGGGTGATTTCCTCGTCCTTGGCGATCGAGAGCAGCAACCTGCGCATGATCTTGCCCGAGCGCGTCTTGGGCAGGTTGTCGCCGAAGCGGATGTCCCTGGGCTTGGCGATCGGCCCGATCTCCTTGCCGACCCAGTCGCGCAACTGCTTCGCGAGTTCGGCCGCCTCAGTTCCGTCGGGCCGCGCGCGCTTCAGGACCACGAACGCGCAGATCGCCTCGCCGGTCATGTCGTCGGGACGACCGACGACGGCCGCCTCGGCGACGATCGGATTCGCGACCAGCGCCGATTCGATCTCCATCGTGCCCATCCGGTGCCCCGAGACGTTCAGAACGTCGTCGATGCGCCCCATGATCGTGAAATACCCGGTCTTGACGTCGCGCACCGAGCCGTCGCCGGCGAGGTAGAGCTTGCCGCCGAGCTCGTCGGGAAAATACGATTTGGTGTAGCGCTCCGGATCGCCCCAGATCGTGCGGATCATCGACGGCCACGGGCGCTTGATCACCAGCATGCCGCCGTGTCCGTTGGGCACGTCATGACCCGTCTCGTCGACGATCGCCGCCATGATTCCCGGCAGCGGCAGCGTGCACGAGCCGGGCACCAGCGGGGTCGTCCCGGGAAGCGGCGAGATCAGGTGCCCACCGGTCTCGGTCTGCCACCACGTGTCGACGATCGGGCAGCGCTCGCCGCCGACGTTCTTGTAATACCACATCCAGGCTTCGGGATTGATCGGCTCGCCGACCGATCCGAGCAGGCGCAAGGCCGACATGTCGTAGTTCTGCGGCGCCGTCGACGGCGTCGCGCCATTGGCCTTGATCAGCGACCGGATCGCGGTCGGCGCCGTGTAGAAGATGCTGACGCGATGGTCGGCGATCATCTTCCAGAAGCGCCCGGCATCGGGATAGGTCGGGACGCCCTCGAACACGACTTCGGTCGCGCCGCAGGCAAGCGGTCCATAGACGATGTACGTGTGGCCGGTGACCCAGCCGATATCGGCCGTGCACCAGAAGACGTCGGCGGGCTTCAGGTCGAAGACCCATTTCATCGTCAGCGCCGCCCACAGCAGGTAACCGGCGGAGCCGTGCTGGACGCCCTTGGGCTTGCCGGTCGACCCGGACGTGTAGAGGATGAACAGCGGATGCTCGGCGCCCACCCACTCGGGCTCGCAGGTGTCGGCCTGCTTGTCGACGAGCTCGTGCAGCCAGACATCGCGGCCTTTGGCGAAGCCGACGTTGCCGCCGGTGCGGCGATAGACGATCACGCTGCGGACGGCGTCGCAGCCGCCCATCGCGAGCGCCTCGTCGACGATCGCCTTGAGCGGCAGCGGCTTGCCGCCGCGCATCTGCTCGTCGGCGGTGATCACCGCAACCGCGCCGGCGTCGACGATGCGCTCCTGCAGCGATTTCGCCGAGAACCCGCCGAACACCACCGAATGCGTCGCCCCGATGCGTGCGCAGGCCTGCATGGCGACAATGCCTTCGATCGACATCGGCATGTAGATGACGACGCGGTCGCCCTTCTTCACTCCCCGGGATTTCAGGCCATTCGCGAGCCGGCACACGCGGTGATACAGGTCCTGATAGGTGACCTTGGTCACCTTGCCGTCGTCGGCCTCGAAAATGATCGCGACCTTGTGCGCATTGCCGTTGGCGAGGTTGCGGTCGAGGCAGTTGTACGAGACGTTGAGCTCGCCGTCGTCGAACCACTTGTAGAACGGCGCGCCGCTCTCGTCCAGGACCTTCGTGAAAGGCTTGCGCCACAGCAGGTTCTCGCGCGCGAGGTCGGCCCAGAACCCCTCGAAGTCGCTCGCCGCACGCGCGTTCATCGCGTCGAAGTCCGCCTTCTTGATCCTGGCCTGCGCAACCCATTCGGGCGACGGCTCGAAGACGCGGTTTTCCTGCATGACGGACTGGATCGTGGACATCGGAATTCCTCCAGGTGCGGATCGAGTAGGCCGCCGGCCTTGCACCGGCGGCGACGAATCTTCTTCCCCTCAGTCTACCGAAGCCCGCGGCGCGCGCCAACGCCGGGGGTTCCCTCACCCGCCTCGCTCTCGCGCGGCGCCCTCTCCCGCTTGCGGGAGAGGGATGGGATCTTCCTCACTCGCCTCGCTCGCGCGGCGCCCTCTCCCGCCTGCGGGAGAGGGATGGGGTGAGGGGCGATGGTAGACTTTTCATCCTTCCCGCCGCAGCACCCGAATTCGATGACGACGCCCACCAGGCTGCCCCCCGACCCCAGGCTGCGCCCGCTGCCGCGGCTGATTTTCGCGAGCCGCTGGCTGCAGCTGCCGCTCTATCTGGGACTGATCGTCGCGCAAGGCGTCTACGTCTGGCAGTTCTGGATCGAGCTGGTCCATCTGGTCCAGGCGGCGATGGGCAACGCCGAATCGGTGCAGGCAATCATCGCCAGCGTGACGCCGCCCAATGCGGCGCCCAACTTCAAGATGGCGCGCGAGACGGTCATCATGCTGCTGGTGCTCGGTCTGATCGACGTCGTGATGATCTCGAACCTGCTGATCATGGTCATCGTCGGCGGCTATGAGACCTTCGTGTCGCGGATGGACCTCGAGAACCATCCCGACCAGCCCGAATGGCTGTCGCACGTCAACGCCAGCGTCCTCAAGGTCAAGCTCGCCACGGCGATCATCGGCATCTCGTCGATCCACCTGCTGCGGACGTTCATCAACGCCGAGGCCTACGACACCAAGACGCTCTTCTACCAGACGACGATACACGTCGCCTTCCTGCTGTCGGCGATGGCGATCGCCGCCGTCGACCGCATCCTTCCCCCGCACACCCACGTGCGCGAAACTCACCGATGACGGCCGGCACCGACGGCCCTGCCATGACCACGATCGCCCAGGAAGACCTGATTCGAAGCGTCGCCGACGCGCTGCAGTTCATCTCCTACTACCATCCGGCCGACTACATCGCCGCGCTGGGAGAGGCCTACGAGGCGGAGGAGTCGCCAGCCGCGAAGGATGCGATCGCCCAGATCCTCACCAACTCGCGGATGTGCGCCGAAGGGCACCGGCCGCTGTGCCAGGACACGGGCATCGTCGTCGCGTTCGTGCGCGTCGGCATGGACGTGCGCTTCGCGGATGCGACGATGAGCGTCACCGACATGATCAACGAAGGTGTGCGCCGCGCCTATCTCGACCCCCAGAACACGCTGCGGGCATCGATCCTGCGCGATCCGGCGGGCAAGCGCACGAACACGAAGGACAACACGCCCGCAGTCGTCCATTTCGACCTGGTGCCCGGCAACACGGTCGACGTGAGGATTGCGGCCAAGGGCGGCGGCTCGGAGAACAAATCGAAGCTGGTGATGCTGAATCCCTCCGATTCCATCGTCGACTGGGTGCTGAAGACGGTGCCGACGATGGGCGCGGGCTGGTGCCCGCCGGGCATGCTGGGCATCGGCATCGGCGGCAGCGCGGAGAAGGCGATGGTGCTCGCCAAGGAAGCGCTGATGGACCCGATCGACATTCACGAGCTGAAGGCGCGCGGGCCGTCGAACCGGCTCGAGGAACTGCGCATCGAGCTCTACGACAAGGTGAACGCACTCGGCATCGGCGCGCAGGGCCTGGGCGGCCTCGCCACGGTACTCGACGTCAAGATCCTCGACTACCCGACGCACGCGGCGAGCCTGCCGGTGGCGATGATTCCCAATTGCGCGGCGACGCGCCACGCGCACTTCACCCTCGACGGCAGCGGCGCCGCGAAGCTCGATCCGCCCGACCTCGCGAGCTGGCCCGACGTGCACTGGGCACCGTCACCACAATCGCGGCGCGTCGACGTCGACGCGTTGACGCCCGCCGAAGTGGCGAGCTGGAAGCCCGGTGAGCGGCTGCTTCTGTCGGGCCGCATCCTGACCGGACGCGATGCCGCGCACAAGCGGATCGCCGACATGCTTGCGCGCGGGGAGCCGCTCCCGGTCGACTTCACCAACCGGATCATCTACTACGTCGGACCGGTCGATCCGGTGCGCGACGAGGCCGTCGGTCCCGCGGGCCCGACGACGGCGACGCGCATGGACAAGTTCACCGAGACGATGCTGTCGAAGACCGGTCTGGTCGCGATGATCGGCAAGGCCGAGCGCGGAAGCGCGGCCATCGACTCGATCCGCAGGCACCGCGCGGCGTACCTCATGGCCGTCGGCGGCGCGGCGTATCTCGTCTCCAAGGCGATCCGCAGCGCGCGCGTCGTCGCATTCGGCGACCTCGGCATGGAAGCGATCTACGAATTCGAAGTGGCCGACATGCCGGTCACCGTCGCCGTCGACGCCACCGGCGAATCGGTGCACCAGACCGGTCCCCGCGAATGGCAGCAGCGGATCGGACGCATCCCGGTCACCGTCGCCTGATCGCCGCGGTGCGAGCGGCGGCGCGCTGAGGACGACCCGTGCGACGCCGAGTACGCGAGCATCTCGCACCGCTTTCCACCGACACCGGGACGCAGGTCGAGCTGCCGCCGATCCGGACGCGGCTTTCCACCAAGTTCAACCTGCTGACCATCGGCCTGATCGCGCTGACCGCGATCGCCGTCACCGCATTCGTGTTCTACCGGCAGTGGGTCGACGAAGAGCGGCAGTTGCAGGTGCAGGGCGAAACCCTCGGCCTGATGCTCGCCGACCTGTCCGAATACGGCCTGCGCAACAACGACAAGGCGAGCCTCGCGCACATACTCGGAAGCCTGCCGGAAGAGACGAACTTCGCCTACGTGTACATCCTGGACGCGGAGCGCAAGGTGGTCGCGGAACGCTATCTCGCGCCGGCACTGCGCGACGGCGTGATCCCGTCGCTCGAGCTCGACGAGCTGCCGGAGCCGACGGGACCGACGCGCCGCATCGACCGCATCGTCCCGGAAGGCCGCTTCCTCGAGCTCGTGACACCGGTCGCCGCGCTGGCATCCGGCTTCGGCATGCCGCTGCCCGACGCCAGCAATGCGACCGGGAGCGCGGGGACCGAGGTCGCGGCTCCGCGGAAACCCCTGGGCTACATCCGCCTGGGCATGACCTTCGATCTCCAGCGCGGGCTGCTCGGCAATCAGCTGCAGGGTGCGCTCGCCGTCGTCGCCGTGCTGGTGATCGTCGCGGTGGCGATGACGCTGCTGCTGTCGCGGCGGCTGGTGGCGCCGATGCGACGCCTGATCCGTGCCGCGCGCGCCGTGGGCGCCGGCCGCCTCGACGTCCGCGTTCCGGTGCGCTCGTCGGACGAGCTCGGGCTGCTGACGCACGCGTTCAATCACATGACGCAACGCCTCGCGCGTTCGCAGTCGCAGGTCGCGAACTACCAGCGCACCCTCGAGGACAAGGTGGCGCAGCGCACCCGCGAGCTCGAGGTCGCCACCGCGCACGCCTTCAAGCTCGCGCAGCACGACATCCTGACCGGCCTGCCCAACCGGTCGCTGCTCAACCAGCGGCTGACGCGGATCATCGGGCAGGCGCAGCGCGACGGCACGCAGGTCGGCTGCCTGTTCCTCGATTTCGACCACTTCAAGCGCATCAACGACACGCTGGGGCACGACGCCGGCGACCAGCTGCTGAAATCGATCGCGCAGCGGCTCGGCGGTGCGACGCGCGAAAGCGACACGGTGGCGCGGCTGGGCGGCGATGAATTCGTCGTCGTATTGCCGGGCCTCGATCCCGCGAACGGATCCTTCGAGGTGCTCGCGGTGATCCAGCGCATCCGCGAATCGCTGCTCGCACCGTTCCGGCTGTCGGACCAGACGCCGACCCTGACCTGCTCGATCGGGGTCGCGATCTACCCGCTGGACGCCCACGATGGCAACACGCTGATCAAGCAGGCCGACACCGCGATGTACGCGGCGAAGGATGGCGGGCGCAACGCCTACCGCTTCTTCGAGGCCGAGATGAACGCGCGCATCCAGCAGCGGCTGCAGATCGAGACCGACATGCGCCGCGCGCTGATGGACGACGAGTTCTTCCTCGTCTACCAGCCGCAGATCGAGATGCGCACCGGGCGCGCCTGTGGCGTCGAGGCGCTGTTGCGCTGGCGCGATCCCGAGCGCGGCGTGATCCTGCCCGCCGAGTTCATTCCGATCGCCGAGGAATCGGGAATGATCCAGGCGCTGGGCGCGCGCGCGCTGCGCGACGCCTGTCGCCAGATCATGCAGTGGCATCGCCAGGACGTGCTGCTGCGGCTGTCGGTCAACCTGTCGGTGCAGCAGCTCCAGCACGAGGACTGGATCGCCACCGTCGAGGACGCGCTGCGCGCGAGCGGCCTGCCCCCGCATTCCCTCGACCTCGAGATCACCGAGAGCATCATCATCACCCACCCGGAGCGCGCCGTCGCGACGCTGATGAAGCTCAAGCAGATGGGCGTGTCGATCACCATCGACGACTTCGGCACCGGCTATTCGAGCCTGTCCTACCTCGCGCGCCTGCCGCTGCACGGCCTCAAGATCGACCAGCGCTTCGTGCACGGGCTCGGAAAGAATGCCAACGACGAAGCGATCACCCAGGCGATCATCGCGATGGCGCATTCGCTCAACCTGCGCTGCATCGCCGAGGGCGTCGAAACCGCCGCGCAGGCGGAGTTCCTGCGAAGCCACGGCTGCGAGGAGGCCCAGGGCTACCTCTACACGGAGCCGCTGCCCGAGGACGAGTTCCGCGCGTGGTGGCACGAGCGCGAGCGCTCGCTCGCCACGGCAACGCACCAGCCGGGGTTATGGCAGTGACGCCGGCGGGGAAAGGTCTTCCGGCACGTCGACATCGCGCAGCACGCCCGGATCGTCGACCTCGAGCAGCGTAAGCGCCGCGCGGTTCGCCGCGATCAGCTCGCGCGCGCCGGCGTCGCCGGACGATGCGATCAGCGCATCGCGGTGGCGCCGGGTGAAACCCACCGGATGTCCGCGCCGGCCGCGATAGGCCGGGGCGACGATGTCGGCACCCGCAGCGAGCGCGGCGGCGACCGATGCGATGGTGACGGGCGTGATCCACGGCATGTCGGCAAGCGCCACGACCCAGCCGTCCGCGTCCGGCGCCGCCGACACCCCGCACGAAAGCGTGGTGCCCATCCCTTGGTCGGCATTCGGGCAGTCGATCGTCGCCAGGCCCGCGGCACGCATTCGCGCGGCGAGATCTGCATGGCCCGGCCGCAGCACCGCGGTGGCCCGCGCAAGCGCCCGTCCGAGATGGATCGCCGACGCGATGCCGATCGGCGTGCCCGCGGCAATGTCCGGGGGGGGCGTGACCAGTGGTGCGAGCAGCTTGTCGCCGCCGAATCTCGATCCGCGCCCGGCGGCAAGCAGGATGCCGACGATGCGCATCACTCCGCGAGCAGCCGGAACCTGCCGCCGCGGATCGTGACCAGGACCCGTGCGCGCTCGTCCATGCCGTTGTGGTTGGTCGGCGACATGTTGAACACGCCCTGGCAGCCGACGACGTTCTTCTCCGACTCGAGGGCGTCGCGCAGCGCCGAACGGAACGCCTCGGTGCCCGGCTTTGCCGTCTTCAGCGCGATCGGGATTGCGCGCTCGAGCAGCAGACCCGCGTCCCAGGTGTTGGCGCCGAAGGTCGAGGGCGCGGACCCGAAGCGCTTGTCGTAGGCGGCGATGTAGCCCTCGGCGACCTTCTTCGTCGGATTCGAATCGAGAATCTCGTCGATGACCAGCATCGGACCGGCGGCGAGCACCGTGCCTTCGACCTTGCCCTTGCCGAGCTTGATGAAATCGTCGGTCGCGACGGCGTGCGTCTGGTAGATCGTTCCCTTGTAGCCGTCATCGCGCAGCGTCGCCTGCGGCAGCACGGCGGGGCCGCCGACCGCCGCGATCAGGATCGCATCGGGTTTGGCCGCGATGAGCTTTAGTGCCTGGCCGGTGACGCTGGCATCGGTGCGTCCGTAGCGCTCGGTGGCGACGACCTTGACGCCGGCCTTCTCGCCCAGTGCGCTGAATACCTTGAGCCAGTTGTCGCCGTAGGGATCGGAGAACCCGATGAAGCCGACTGTGTGCACGCCGTGCGCCACCATGTGCTTCAGCAGCGCAGCGGCGATCAGATCGTCGTTCTGGGTCGTCTTGAACACCCAGCGCTTCTTCGCATCGAGCGGCTCGACGACCGCCGAGGTCCCGACCGTCGCCAGCATCGGAACCCTGGCTTCGGCGATGACGGGCAGGATCGCGAAAGCGTTCGGTGTCGTCGACGGGCCGATCAGGGCGTCGATGTGGTCTTCCTGGATCAGCTTCTTGACGTTCTGCACTGCGCGCGTCGTGTCGCCGCCATCCTCGAGCGATACGTACTCGACATTCACGCCGCCGATCTTCCGCGGCAGGAGGTCCCCGGTATTGCGCTGGGGAATGCCGATCGCGGACGTCGGTCCGGTGGCCGACACCATCAATCCGATCCGGATCTGCGCGTACGCCGTCGACACCGACAGCGCCGCCGCCAGTGCCAGGGCGAATATCCTCGTCATCATGCTGCGCTCCGGGAAATGGCCACTCGAATGAACGCATCGTAGCAGGGCGCTGCCCAAGCTTTCGGGGACGATGCAAGCGTCGCGGGGACCCGGGACCGCGGCATCGCCAGGGCGAGGCGGCGATGCGCCACGCGCACGGGCCGGGGCGAGGCTTGCAGGCGGCCGATCGCCGCCGTAGAGTGTCCGGACCGTGATCCGACCTTGGAGGGCACCATGCGTCGCAGGCTCTATTTCCTTCTGCCCGACTCCGCCAGCGCGCGCGGGATGATGGACGACCTGCTCCTCGCGCGCATCGAGGAGCGACATATCCACTTTCTCGCACGGCGCGGCACGCCGATGGATGGCCTGCACGAGGCGAACCACCTGCAGAAATCCGATCTCGTGCATGGCGCCCAGGTCGGACTCGCGCTCGGCACCGTGCTCGGACTCGTCGTGGGCGCCCTGCTGGTGTACCTGCTGGTGACCGACGATCGCTGGCAGATCGTGACGGTGCTCGGAGGCGGTCTCGTCGGCGGGCTCTTCGGCAGCTGGGTCGCCAGCATGGTCGGCAGCTCGGTGCCGAACTCACGACTCGCGCAGTTCGCGCCGGCGATCGAGCAGGGCAAGCTGCTGGTGATGGCGGACATCCCCGAGCGCCGCATCGCCGAGGTCCGCGAGAACCTGAACCTGCGACATCCGGAAGCCGAGGATCGCGGGATCGACCCGCACATCCCGGCGTTCCCCTGAGCGCCGCGGCGCCGGCGGGCGCCCGCTCCCTGGCGCGCACTTGGTCTCGTACGCGCCCTTTTCGACCGCCCTCGTCCAAAGCGGCGCTGCGGGCTGCGTCACCTCGGACGGTTCGGTGCCGATTCGCGGCAGGAGACGCGTACGATCTCGAGCGGCGACGCGATGGGAGGACGTGGCACCACGACGCGATGATTCGATGGCGAGATGGGGTGACGCGGCGCGGTGGCGCCGTGGCGCCGCGGCACCACGGTGCGATGGGGCGGCGCGACGGGTGGTGTCCGCGCGCCTGTGCCGTAGTCGTCGCAAGCGGGTGGTGCGACAAGGGAGCCGTGGGTTGGCGACCGAAGTCGCACCGGGACCCGCTCGACGACGCGGGTGCGGCACCGAAGCGCGGCAGCGCCCGTCGCGCCGCCCCGCCGCCGCGGAGTTGGGCCGCGGGGATCACACCGCGGGGATCACGCCGCGGGGATCGCGCCGCGGAGGCTGCTCCGCGGATCAGGTTCCGAAGAACTCGCGGACCTTGTCGAACCAGTTCTTGGCGCGAGGACTGTGGGCGTCGGGATTCTGCTGGACGCTCGATTCGAACTCGCGCAGCAGCTCCTTCTGCTTCGACGTCAGCTTGACCGGGGTCTCGAGCGACACGTGGCAGTACAGGTCGCCGGTCACCGAGCCGCGCACCGGACGGATGCCCTTGTTCCTCAGGCGAAACACCTGGCCGGTCTGCGTCTCGGCGGGAATCTTCAGCTTGGCATGGCCGTCGAGCGTCGGGATCTCGATCTCGCCCCCGAGCGCCGCCGTCGCGAAGCTGATCGGCATCTCGCAATGCAGATCGGCGCCCTCGCGCTGGAACACCGCGTGGGGCTTGAGGCCGATGACGACGTAGAGATCGCCGGTCGGCCCGCCGTTCATCCCCGCCTCGCCTTCGCCTGACAGGCGGATGCGATCGTCCTGGTCGACACCGGCGGGAATCTTCACCGACAGCGTCTTGTGCTTCTTGATGCGACCGGCGCCGTGGCAGTCGGGGCAGGGGTCGGCAACGAACTTGCCGGTGCCGTGGCACTGCGGGCAGGTCTGCTGGATGGAAAAGAAACCCTGGGAGACGCGGACCTCGCCGCGGCCATGACACGTCGGGCAGGTCTTGGGCTGCGTGCCGGGCTTGGCGCCGCTGCCGTGACAGGTCCCGCATTCGTCCATCGTCGGAATGCGGATCTTGATCTCGGCGCCGCGTGCGGCCTCTTCCAGCGACAGCTCGAGGTTGTAGCGCAGGTCGGCGCCGCGGTACATGCCGCTGCCGCCTCCGCGGCCGCGCTGCTGGCCGAAGATCTCGCCGAAGATGTCGCCGAACGCGTCGGCGAAACCGCCGAAGCCCTCGCCTCCCCTCGCGCCGGCCGCCCCGGCGCCGAAGCCCATCGAAGGGTCGACGCCGGCATGCCCGAACTGGTCGTAGGCGGCGCGCTTGCGCGAATCCGAGAGGACTTCGTAGGCCTCCTTCGCCTCCTTGAATTTCTCCTCGGCGTGCTTGTCGTCCGGATTGCGGTCCGGATGATGCTTCATCGCAAGCTTGCGATAAGCCTTCTTGATCTCGTCTTCGGAAGCGTCGCGATTGACGCCGAGGATCGTGTAGAAATCGCGTTTAGACATGGATGATCAGGCGGCTCCCCTGCCGCATGCCGGTTCCGGCGCTGCCGAGACCGCCTGCCAGGGCGAGACTCGGCGCAATGACCCGATACCTGCGGAGTACGTCTCGATGCAAAACGGCCGAGTTAACCGGCGCCGGCGGCGCCGTGTTGAACTCGGCCAGATATTCCGTCACGCGCCGACCTGCGCCTGCGCGCTGTCCCGAATCGTGACGGAATATCGCAGGAGGTGATCAGGATCGCAAGTGCTTCACTTGCGATCCTTCACCTCCGTGTACTCGGCATCGACGACTTTCTCGTCGCCGCCCTTCGGCCCTTCGCCCTGGCCCGACGGACCCTGGCCTGCACCCGCGCCTGCACCTCCCTGGGCGGCTTGCGCCTGCGCGTACATCGCCTCGCCGAGCTTCTGCGACGCGGTGGCCAGAGCCTCGGACTTCGCTTCCAGCGCCTCCTTGGCCGCGTCCTTGTCCTTCAGGAGCTCCTCGGCGTCCTTCAGCGCGGCCTCGATCCCGCCCTTCTCGTCCGCCCCGACCTTGTCGCCGTAGTCGGCGAGCGACTTCTTCACGCTGTGCACGAGTCCGTCGAGGCCGTTGCGCGCCTGCACCACTTCCATCAGCTTGCGATCTTCCTCGGCATGGGCCTCGGCGTCCTTGACCATGCGCTGGATCTCGTCTTCCGACAGACCCGAGTTGGCCTTGATCGTGATCTTGTTCTCCTTGCCGGTCGCCTTGTCCTTGGCCGACACGTGCAGGATGCCGTTGGCGTCGATGTCGAACGTCACCTCGATCTGCGGCGTGCCGCGCGGCGCAGGGGGAATGCCCTCGAGGTTGAACTGGCCGAGGCTCTTGTTGCCCGTCGAGCGCTCGCGCTCGCCCTGCAGCACGTGGATGGTCACCGCACCCTGGTTGTCGTCGGCGGTCGAGAAAACCTGCGTCGCCTTGGTCGGGATCGTCGTGTTCTTCTGGATCAGCTTGGTCATCACGCCGCCCAGCGTCTCGATGCCCAGCGACAGCGGGGTCACGTCGAGCAGCAGCACGTCCTTGCGCTCGCCGGCCAGCACCGACGCCTGGATCGCCGCACCCACGGCGACCGCCTCGTCCGGGTTCACGTCCTTGCGCGGATCCTTGCCGAAGATCGCCTTGACCGTGTCCTGCACCTTGGGCATGCGCGTCTGGCCGCCGACCAGGATCACGTCGCTGATGTCGGAAAGCGCTACGCCCGCGTCCTTGATGGCGATCTTGCAGGGCTCGATCGTGCGCTCGATCAGGTCCTCGACCAGCGACTCGAGCTTGGCGCGCGTAATCTTCATCGACAGATGCTTCGGCCCCGAGGCGTCGGCGGTCACGTACGGCAGGTTGATCTCGGTCTGCTGCGAGCTCGACAGCTCGATCTTGGCCTTCTCGGCGGCTTCCTTGAGGCGCTGCAGCGCGAGGACGTCGTTCTTGAGATCGACGCCCTGCTCCTTCTTGAACTCGGTGACGATGTACTCGATGATCCGCTGGTCGAAGTCCTCGCCGCCCAGGAACGTGTCGCCGTTGGTCGACAGCACCTCGAACTGGTGCTCGCCCTCGACGTTGGCGATCTCGATGATCGAGATGTCGAAGGTGCCGCCGCCCAGGTCATAGACGGCGATCTTGCGATCGCCTTCCCGCTTGTCGAGGCCGAACGCCAGTGCGGCGGCCGTCGGCTCGTTGATGATCCGCTTGACCTCGAGGCCGGCGATGCGGCCGGCGTCCTTGGTCGCCTGGCGCTGCGAGTCGTTGAAGTACGCGGGGACGGTGATGACCGCCTCGGTCACTTCCTCGCCGAGGTAGTCCTCGGCGGTCTTCTTCATCTTGCGCAGGACTTCGGCCGAGACTTGCTGCGGGGCGATCTTCTTGCCGCGCTCCTCGACCCAGGCGTCGCCGTTGTCCGCCTTGACGATCTTGTAGGGCATCAGGTTGATGTCCTTCTGGACTTCCTTTTCCTCGAAGCGACGGCCGATCAGGCGCTTGACCGCGAACACCGTGTTCTTGGCGTTGGTGACGGCCTGCCGCTTGGCCGGCGCGCCGACCAGGATCTCGCCGTCGTCCGCGTAGGCGACGACCGAAGGCGTCGTGCGCGTGCCTTCCGAATTCTCGATGACCTTGGGCTGGCCGCCTTCCATGACGGCGACGCAACTGTTCGTCGTCCCGAGGTCGATGCCGATTATCTTGCTCATTTGAAGGGCCTCCGTGCCGCTGAATGGGGTTGTCTGCTTGCCAAAATTGGGTCTTGCGGGGTTCTAATCAACCGCTGCGCGAAGCTTCAGGCCGGCCGCTCGTCGGCACCGGCCGCGGCATCCCGGGCCTTGGCCACGGTCACCAGCGCCGGGCGCAGCACGCGGTCGTTGATCAGATAGCCCTTCTGGAACACCGTCACCACGGTGTTCGGGGCCTGGTCGCTGTCGACCGCCTGCATCGCCTGCTGCGTATGGGGATCGAACTTCTGGCCCACCGGATCGATTTCCGCGATGCCGGCGCGCGAGAATGCGGCGGCGAGGCTCTTCAGCGTCAGCTCGACGCCCGAGCGCAGGGTCTCGGCCGACACCGACGCGCCGGCCACCAGCGTCTTCTCGAGCGCATCCTTGACGTCGAGGACGTCGCCGGCGAATTTTTCGATCGCGTACTTGTGCGCCTTGGCGATGTCCGCCTGTGCCTGGCGGCGAACGTTCTCCGTTTCCGCCCGCGCGCGCATCCAGGCGTCCTTCATTTCCGCGGCCTCGGCCAGCGCCTTCTGCAGCGGATCCTCGGGGGCGGCACTGCCTGCGCTCGACGCCTGGGATTCAGGG
Organism: Casimicrobiaceae bacterium; assembly: GCA_035470905.1. Lineage (GTDB taxonomy): Bacteria > Pseudomonadota > Gammaproteobacteria > Burkholderiales > Casimicrobiaceae > VBCG01. The sequence continues at coordinate 1,166 of DATIQL010000151.1, read as the reverse complement.
CCGGCGGCGGAAGGGGATTCGATCTCGGACGGGGCGTCCTGGCTGGAAGAATCTGAGACGGTCATTGGAGTTCGTTGCGTCGGACGTTATGGACCGAGGGCACATGGGGCCGCACCGGGCCGATTCAAGGGATTCGTGCAGAAATCCGCGGATTTCCCGATTCCCGGCCTTCGGCTCCCCGGAAATCCGGGTCTGGCCCCGACCTCCCGGTTCCTGCCTCCGGCTTTCGGGCGCCGCGGGGACGTCAGATCCTGGCGCCCAATGCCTTGGCCCGCAGCTGGATGGTCTCCCGCTGGGCGGCATCGGGCGGCGGCGCGAGCCAGCCCTCCAGGTTGGCGAGGACCAGGTCGGTCAGCGCCGAGATCCAGCGCGGGTGCTCGTTGAGACAGGGGATCAGGTGGAACTCGCCCCCGCCGGCCCCGATGAAGGTCTGCTTGCCCTCGATGGCGATTTCCTCGAGGGTCTCCAGGCAATCGGCGACGAATCCGGGACAGAAGACGTCGACGCGGCGGGTTTGCGCCTTGCCGAGCGCGGCCAGCGTGTCCGACGTGTAGGGCGTCAGCCAGCGCGCGCGTCCGAACCGCGACTGGAAGGTGATCGACCACTGGCGCGACTCGAGCCCCAGCTCCCGCGCCAGCAGCCGGGCCGTCGCCTGGCAATGGCAATGGTAGGGATCGCCGCGGTCGAGGGTGATGCGCGGCACGCCGTGGAACGACAGGACCAGGTGCTCGGGCCTCGCGTGCCGCGTCCAGTAGTCGTTCACCGCCTGCGCGAGCGCGGCGATGTAGCCCGGGTCGTCGTGGAAGGTGTCGACGAACCGCAGCCCGGGAACGTTGCGGACCTGCGCGAAATGGGCGGCGACCGCGTCGACGACCGATGCCGTCGTGCTCGCCGCGTACTGGGGGTACATCGGCACCACCAGGATCCGCCCGCAGCCGGCTGCGCGCAGCCGCTCGATGACGCTGCCGATCGACGGCTCGCCGTAGCGCATCGCGTAGTCGACGACGCAGAGGTCGGTGGGAAGCCCCCGCTCCTTCAGTCGCTGGCCGAGCCAGCCGGACAGCAGGACCTTCTGCTTGGCCGTATAGATCGCCAGCGGCGAACCGTCGCGGGTCCAGATGGCCTGATAGCGCTCGGCCGATTTCGACGGCCGCGTGCGCAGGATG
>DATIQL010000150.1:0-54202 GCA_035470905.1 Casimicrobiaceae bacterium | reverse complement strand
CGACACCAGCATCAGCAGCATCAACGTGACCTGGCGAAAGCGCGTGTCGCTGAAGCGGGGGAAGAGTCGGCTGCCCAGCACGACGCCCGCGGAGTATCCGGGCGCAAGTCCGGCGCCGACGAGCAGCGCCGGCAACTCGAGGATCCCCTTCAACCTCAACATCACGATCGCCGCGATCGCCGTTGCGACGACGTACACGGTGAGGTTCGCACGCGTGACTTCGATGCGGTCCGGACCCGACAGCAGGTAGAGCACGACCGGCGGTCCGCCGATGCCGGTGGCCCCGATCATGCCGCCGCTCAGCGCACCGATGCCCAGCGAGGTTCCCAGGCGGTGCGCCCCGTGGTGGCGCCAGCCGTGCAGCAGCAGCAGCGAGAACAGGATCACGATCAGCGCGATCGCGCGCCTGAGGGTGAGGGGATCGGCGGTGACCAGGATGTAGCCGCCGACGGGCACCGTCGCGCACGCCGCGGCGAGGAGGGGACCGATCGCGCGCCAGCGCACCAGGTGGTGGACATGCAGAAGCATCGGCATTGCCGCGAGCGATTCGAGCAGCAGTACCGCGGGGATGGCGAAGCGGGGCCCGAACAGCAGCGCAAGCGGCGGCGTCATCACCATCGCGCCGCCGAAGCCCGTGATGCCGCGCACCACGCCGGCGACGCAGGCGATCGTGCCGGCGGCGATCAGCTGCGTCGCGTCCATGGGCGTCGCGGGACTCGCCGCGCCTGGGCGCTACGCGGGACCCGGTCCATCGCTCCCGGGACGAGCCCCTTCGGGGTCATCGCTCGGGTTCGAATTCATCGTGGATCAGGTCGCGGATTCGCTGCTTGAGTGCGACGAAGTCCGGATCGGCCTCGCGCCGCGGCCGCGGCAGTTCGACCCGGATCTGGGCCTTCACCCGGCCGGGGCGGCGCGTGAGCACGACGATCTGGTCGGAGAGCAGAATGGCCTCCTCGATGCTGTGCGTGACCAGCACCATGGTCTTGCGCACGCGCGGGTCGTTGCTGGCGAGGATGCGCCCCATCTCTTCCTGCATGCGCGAGCGGTTCTGCGCGTCGAGCGCGGCAAAGGGCTCGTCCATCAGCAGCACCTCGGGATCCACCGCCAGCGCGCGGGCGATCGAGACCCGCTGCTTCATGCCGCCGGAGAGCTGGTGCGGGTAACGGCGCTCGAAGCCCTGCAGCCCGACCAGCCCGACGTTGTGCGCGACGATTCCGCGCCGTGCTTCGCGCGGCATGCGCTTCATCTCCAGGCCGAAAGCGATGTTCTCCTCGACGGTCATCCACGGAAACAGCGCGTAGTCCTGGAACACCATCGAGCGTCGCCACGTCGGGCGGCCCACGGGCGTGTCGTCGACCAGGATCCTGCCCGCGCTCGGCGACTCGAACCCCGCGAGCATCATCAGCAGCGTCGTCTTGCCACAGCCGCTGTGGCCGAGGATCGAGCAGAACTCGCGGTCCGCGACGCCGAAGCTGACGCCGTCGAGCGCGAGCACGGCCCCGTCGCCGGACCCGTGCCCGGCGTAGACCTTGCGCAGACCCTCGACCCGCACCACGCTCACCGGAGGCCCCTCACTTGTTCAGCGCCTGCGACCACGGCATCAGCCGGCGCACGGCCTCGCGGACGATGCGGTCCAGCGCGAAGCCGACGATGCCGATGGTGGCCATGCCGACCATCACGTAGTCGGTGCGCAGGATGGTGCGCGAATCGTTGATCAGGAAACCCAGGCCCGTACTGGCGCCGATCAACTCGGCGGCCACCAGTGCCATCCACCCGAAACCGAGGCCGACGCGCACGCCGGTGACGATCTGCGGAAGTGCGGCGCGCAGCACGATGCGCCACAGGATCTGCCCGACGCCGGCGCCGAGGCAGCGCGCCGCGCGGACGAGGTTGGCATCCACGCCTTTGACACCCGCCACCGTGTTGACCAGGATCGGGAAGAAGCAGCCCAGGAAGATGATGAATTCGTTCTGCGTGTCGCCGATGCCGAACCACAGGATCAACAGCGGGATCCAGGCCAGCGGCGGCACCGGGCGCAGGATCTCCATGACCGGGTCCACCTGCTCCTCCACGCGCTTCCACCATCCCATGGCGATGCCGAGGGGGATCGCCACGCACGCCCAGGAGAACGCGACGAGCTCGCGCTTCAGGCTGTCATGAAGATGATGCCAGAGCTCGCCGGAGCGCATCAGGTCGATGGCGGCGTGAACGACGGCCTGTGGCGGCGGCAGCAGGGCGCGGGTGGTCTTGTCGAGCACCCGCTCGCTCACGTACCACCACCCCGCGAGCAGCACCGCCAGCAGGCCGAGATTGCGCAACCTGCGCAGGACCGCCTTCAGCACGGCCCTGCGCCCGGCCGCTCGCGCGGCCCTGCACCGCGTCCATGCGGCCGCCGGCACGTCACGGCGTGTAGGCCTTGCCTGCGAACGACCACGGCTTGACCAGGTCGCCGGGACCCGGGAAAGGCTGGGGCGTCGTCGTGTTCACCGGGTCGATGTACGGCGGGTACGGCGGCTTGGCCGGGTCGCCTTTCCATCCGGCCGGAATGAACGGCGGTTCCTTGGGCACTGCCCAGCCGAGCTTCGCGAACGTGCGCTGCATGTAGCGGGCGTCGACCGCGTTCTCGAAATCCTTCGCCGTGAGCGGGCGCGTGATCCGTTTCTGGTCGTAGAGCCACTTGAAGATCGTCTGGTTGACCGACCCCCAGAACGGCGCCTCCGGATAGATGTAGGTCGGCTTGTAGAGGTTGTTGTAGGCCTGGATCTGCTGCAGCAGGATGGCCTTGGAGAAATGCTTGAGGCTCGGATCCTCGCCGGTCAGTTGGGCGGCCTTGTCGGGGTGGCGCCGGATCCACAGTGTCGCCTCGGCGACGGCGTCGGAGAACGCCTGCGCGACGTCCGGGGCGTTTTGCGCGATCTCCGAGCGCACGTAGAACTGCCCTTCGTACATGTTGTAGGGGAAGATCGAGTCGATGATATGGCCGTTCTTCAACTCGTCGACCATCATCGTGGGCGTCGGATCCCACGGCACGACGCCGTCGATGCCCTTGGGCAGCGCCATCTGCTCGCCCGGCGGGGTGTTCTTGAGGATCACGTCCTTGTCGGCGCGGATGCCGTTCAGCGCCATCGCCATCTGGAAATAGAACTCGGCGGACGATCCCGTGACCAGCCCGATGGTGGCCGGTGTCTTGCGATCCTTCAGGTCCTTGATGCTCTTGAGCGGAGAATCCTTCGGCACCACCAGCGCGTGCAGCAGGTTCGGGCTGACGATCGCGATCGCGGTCACCGGAATGTTCTTGTCGAGCAGCGACGTGAACGGAAAGTTGCCGCCGTTGCCGGCCTGGAAGCGCGCCGAGACGATGGTTTCGTTGATCGCCGGTCCGGAGGGGAACGCCTGCCACTTCGCCTCGACGCCGCGCTTTTTCATCAATCCTTCGCGGTCCATCACGATGTTGATCGTGTTCTGGCCCGACCACGGCGCCTGGAAGGCGACCTGGATCGGCCACCAGCCTTTGCTCTTCAGCCATTCGACCGACTTGGCGGATACCTGCTCGTAGGGCAGCGGCCAGCCCCAGTCGGTGAATTTCTGCTGTGCGACCGCCGGTGCCGCGGCGAGCAGCAGCATTGTCCCGGCCACTGCGGAGCGCCAGTTCCTTCTCCATCCTTGCGCGAGCATGCTCATCGTCTCCTCCTTGTCCCCTCGCGGGGAGTGGGTCGTTCACGCCGAGAGCGTCATCTCGGTTCCGGCAAACCGGATCTGCAGGTGCTCGATGTCCCGCCGTGCCCCGACGTAGCGGATCAGCTCGTGCAGCGGCGTCGTGCGGAAGCTGCATTCGGGCACGGGATTGCGCAGCGCGTCGATGAGCTTGCGGTCGTAGAAGGCCGCGAGCAGCAGGTCCTCGTCGGTCGCAGCGGCGCCGAGCTCGCGGCGCAGCCGCGGCAGCCAGGGCTCGATGTGCTCGGCGGGGCTTTCGCTGACGAGGTCGCCGGGTCGGATTCCCGCGCGCTCCAGGAACTCGTCGGAGGGGTTCGCTGCGAGCTTCCCGTAATAACCCATCGCATACTTCCGGATCTCGTCGGGAATCGTCCGGTAGCGCTCGCCCTGGACCACGTTCAGCGTCGCCTGGGTGACGATGTACTGGGCGAAGGGGCTCACCACGATCGGGTAGCCCAGATCGTGCCGCACGCGCGTCGCCTCCTCGAGGATCTCCGGCAGCCGGTGCTCGAGCTGCATCGTCTGCAGCTGGTAGCGCAGGTTGGAGATCATGCCACCGGGAATCTGGTGCTCGTAGAGCGCCGGATCGTAGGTCGCCACCCGGCCTCGCGGCTTGTCCTCGCGCTCGCACAGCCAGGTGAAGTAGCCGGCGACTTCGCGCAGCGCCTGCCCGTCGAGGCCGGTGGCGAAACCGGCGCGTTTCGCCCGCGCCTCGACGTCCTCGGTCGCGGGCAGCGAGGCGCCGTTGGCGAGCGGCTCGGTCGCCGTGTAGCCGAAGCGGAAGCCGCTCGTCATCGCGATCTCGTAGACCTCGGGCGCAAGGCCGGACTGGCAGTGCGAGTGCAGCTGCATCGGGATCTTCCCCGCCGCGCGCACGACCGCCGGGAACAGCGTCCGTCCGCGCTCCGGCGTCAGCAGCCCGGTCGGATACTTGATGCAGATGAAGTCGGCCCCCAGCTTCACGAGCTCCCGGGTGCGCGCGACGTAGTAGTCGTCGGTGTGCACCGGGCTCAGCGTGTAGGTCATCATCGCGTTGACGCGCATGCCGGCCGCGTGCCCCGACCTCACCGACGAGGCGATGTTGCGGTTGTCGTTGAGGGCGTCGTAGACGGTGAGGACGGACACGCCGCGCCTGGCGAGCGCCTGCAAGTTGAGCGTGACGATGTCGTCCGGGAACAGCTCGAAGGTGTACAGGCTCTGGCCGCGGGTCAGGGCGTCGCAGGGCGTGGCAAGCCGCTGGCACAGCAGGCCGACGCGTTCCCACGGGTTCTCCTGCAGGTAGCGCACGCACACGTCGAATACCGCGCCGCCCAGGATGTTGATGTAGGCGTAGCCGACCCGGTCGATCGCCGCGAGGATCGGGGTCATCATCGCCGTCGTCATCCGCGTCGACCACAGGCACTGGTGCGCGTCGCGCAGCGTGACGTCGATGAATTCGAAGCGCCGCGGCGCGCGCTGCTGAACCGGCTTGGTCATTGAACCACCCCCACGCTTGCGGCATTCGCCGCTGCGCTGCTCCCACCCATGAACACATCCTCGACGAAGCGCGTGTGCACGTCGCCGCGTCCGAACCGGGGATCGCCAGGCAGCCGCTCGTGGAAGCCGATCGTCGTCGCGACCCCGCCGATACGCATCTCGTCCAGCGCGCGGCGCATGCGCGCGATCGATTCCTCGCGGTCGCGGCCCCAGGCGATCACTTTCGCGCCCAGCGAGTCGTAGTAGGGCGGTATCGTGCAACCGCCGTAGGCATGGGAGTCGACGCGGATGCCCGGACCCCCGGGCAGGTGCAATCCCTCGATCCTGCCGGGGCAGGGGGAGAACCCCCGGTCGCGGTCCTCGGAATTGATCCGGCACCCTCGCACAGCTAGGCGAACCCGGCGTTCTCGGAGAGGAAGCCGTAGCCGGGGTCGATCGCGGTCGGCGTCGGAATGGACCTGCACGGTGTCCATGCCGAGATCGCGACAGGCGCGGATGATCCGCACCGCGATCTCGCCGCGGTTCGCGATCAGCACCCGCCGGATCGCCCGTCGCTTCACGCAGCTGCGTTCCTCATTGTGGCCTCAGCACGATCAGCGGCTGGCCGTACTCCACCGGTGAGGCGTCCTCGACCAGGATGTGCGTCACCACGCCGGCGACACCCGCGGGAATCGAATTCATCAGCTTCATCACTTCGATGATGCAGATGGTGGCCTCCGGCGATACGGGTTGCCCGATTTGCACGAACGCCGGGGCGCCGGGCTCGGGCGCCCGATAGAACGTGCCGACCATCGGCGAGCGCACGACCACCGAGCCTTCAGGCCAGTCCGGCGCGGCCGCCGCCGGGTTTTCGGGTGCCGGCGCGACGGGCTCGATCGACAGTTCGCCACTGCCGACGTGCCCGCTGCGTTGCGCTGCCGGGCGCGGTGCCTGGGCGGCGGGCGGTGCGCCTTTGGCGTCGACGCGACGCCGCAGGTCGACCTCGATTTCACCCACCTTGAGATGGAATTCGGAAAACTGCGCCGAGGATTTGATCAGCTCGACGATCTCGAGCAGGTCCTCGTAGGTGAGCTGGTCGCGTTTCGGCACGTCGCAGTCCTGGTCCCCTGCCTCGATAGGTTGCCGGTTATGGCGTCGGGCGCAACGGCCTGTACGCCGCGCAAGGCGCGGCGCTTCCCCTCCCTTTTTCCGACGATCATTGCATGCGCAAACAAAAGCTTGCAATAATGAAACGTGCAATTTCGCTCAGTGAAATCCGGAACCGACCACCGCGACGCTCCCGAAGCGGAGTCGTCGACGCTGCGTGCGTTCGCGGTGCTCGAGCTGATCGCCAACGCGGAGCAGCCTCCTTCGCTCGACGACCTGACGCGCGCAAGCGGCCTGCCCAAGCCCACCGTCTATCGCATCCTCGGACTGCTCGCCCGCGGCGAGCTCGTCCAGCGCGAGCCTTTCGAGAAACGCTACGTCGTCGGACCGCGCGTGTCGGCGCTCTCGCTGGCGGTGCAGGTCCGTTCGCCGCTGCGGGGTGAGCGCCACGCGATCCTCGAGCGCCTGGTCGAGGAAATCGGCGAGACCTGCAATTTCACGATGCTCGACGGCAGCGAAGTGCTCTATGTCGACCGGGTCGAGACGCTTGCCAACGTGCGCCTGCACGTGAAGGCCGGAATGCGCGTGCCATTGCACTGCACGGCCAGCGGGAAGCTGTTCCTCGCGTTTCTGCCGCCTGCCCAGTTGCGCACCCTGCTCGGCCCGCGGCCGCTGAAGCGCTACACCGAGCGAACGATCACCGGCCTCGAGGCGCTGGAGCGCGAATTGCGCAGGATCCGCAGCAGCGGCATCGCCACCGATATCGGCGAATACCTCGAGGGTTCCGTGTGCCTGGCGGTTCCGGTCAGCGACCCGCAGGGGCGCGTCTGCGCCGCCATCGCCGTGCATGGACCGGCGCCGCGGATGACCCTGAAGAAAGGCGTCGAGTTCCTGCCTGCGCTGAAGCGTGCCGCGGCGTCGATCTCGGCGACGATCGCCCGCTCGGGCAACGCCGCTGGTCCGAATCCCGTTTCCAAGGTCGCCGTCGTCGCGACGGCCAAAGGAGCAAGTGATGTCCGATCCCGTAATCGTCACCGTGGCGATCACCGGCGCGCTGCCGAAGAAGAAGGACAACCCGGCCGTCCCGGTGACCCCTTCCGAGCAGGTTGAGTCCACGCACGAGGCGTTCGAGGCCGGCGCGTCGCTGGTGCACATCCACGTTCGGAATCCCGATGAATCACCGGGCTCCGACCCGGAAGCCTTCGGACGGGTTCAGGAAGGCGTGCGCAAGCACTGCCCGGGGATGATCGTCCAGTTCTCGACCGGAGGTCGCGGGCGCGAGATGTCGGCCCGCGCTGCGATGCTGCACCTCAAGCCGGACATGGCCTCGCTCGCCACCGGCTCGGTCAACTTTCCGGTCAGCATCTACGAGAATCCGCCGGACTTCGTCGAGGACCTGGCTCGCAGGATGCTCGATCTCGGCATCAAGCCCGAAGTCGAAGTGTTCGACCTGGCGATGCTCTACAACGCCGCCGGCCTGGTGAAGAAGGGACTGCTGAAGGACCCGCCGCACGTCCAGTTCGTCCTGGGCATCCCGAACGCACTCCCGGCACGACGTACGGTTTTCGATTTCCTGAGGAGTGAATTGCGCGAGCTTCTCCCGCGAGCGAGCTGGGTGGCAGCCGGGATCGGCCGCCACCAGTGGGAGGTCAACCGGTGGTGCCTCGAGACCGGCGGGCATTGCCGCACCGGCCTCGAGGACAACCTGCGCATCGCGCCCGACCGCCTTGCGGCGAGCAACGCCGAGCTGGTGAGCAGGATCGTCGAGGCCTGCGGCCGCTACGGCCGGCGGCCGGCGACGCCTGCCGAGGCGCGCGGGCTCCTCGGGCTGGCGGCCTAGGCGGTGCCGCCCGACTCGCATCGGCCAACCGACCGCTTTCCCGGCCAGCGAAAGGAGGCGACCCGGCGCGCTCTGCAAGATCGCGTGCTGCATCGACGTCGAAGCATCGGAAAAAAGAACCTGCGCGAAAGCAGGCGCGTCTTTTCACCCAACGACTAGGAGGAGACATGGATAGCGTCGAGGATCGCAACACCCTGAGCGAAGCCGACATACGCAAGGTCGCATTCGCCAGCGCCATCGGCTGCACGATCGAGTGGTACGACTTCTTTCTCTACAACACGTTTGCCGCGCTGATCTTCAACAAGCTGTTCTTCCCGTCGTTCGATCCGCTGGTCGGCACGATGCTGGCCTACACGACCGCGCTCGTCGGTTTCATCGCGAGGCCCGTCGCAGGCGTGATCTTCGGCCATTTCGGCGATCGTGTCGGGCGCAAGAAGATGCTGATCCTCACGCTGCTGATCATGGGGCTCGGCACGTTCCTGATCGGTCTCCTGCCGACCTACGACAGCATCGGCGTCTGGGCCCCGATCCTGCTGCTGCTGCTGCGCATCGCGCAGGGCCTGGGTATCGGCGGCGAGTGGGGTGGCGCGGTGCTGATGGCCGTTGAGCATTCGCCCAAGGGCCGGCGCGGTTTCTACGGAAGCTGGCCGCAGATGGGCGTTCCCGCGGGGCTCGCGCTCGCGACCGGCATGGTGGCGCTGCTGACCACGCTGCCGGGCGACGCGTTCCTCGCCGGCGCATGGCGCATCGCCTTCCTGGTGAGCGCGATCCTGGTGGCGATCGGCGTCTACATCCGACTCAAGATCATGGAGACGCCGGCGTTCCTGCGCGTCCAGCAGACGCAGACGGTCGCGCGGGTGCCGTTCATGGACCTGCTGCGAAACCAGACGCGCGAGGTCGTGCTGGGCATGGGCTGCCGCTACATCGAGGGCGTCGTGTTCAACATCTACGGCGTGTTCGTCATCACCTACCTGGTCGTCTCGCTGAAGGTGCCGAAAGCCACCGCGCTGCTCGGCGTGACGCTCGCGGCGGTGGTGATGCTGTTCTTCATCCCGACGTTCGGCAAGCTGTCCGATCGTCTCGGCCGGCGCAAGGTGTTCGCCTGGGGCGCGTTCCTGAGCGGCCTCGCCGGCTTCCCGGCGTTCTGGCTGATGAGCACCGGTGCGCCGAGCCCCGTGCTGATCGCGATCGCGATCGTCATTCCGTTCGGTTTCATCTACGCGGCCGTCTACGGGCCGGAGGCGGCACTGTTCTCGGAGCTGTTCGACACGCGGGTGCGCTACAGCGGCATCTCCTTCGTCTACCAGTTCTCGGGGATCTTCGCGAGCGGGCTCACGCCGATCATCGCCACCGCGCTGCTGCGCCAGGGTGACGGCCAACCCTGGCTGGTCGCCGGCTACATGCTGATCGTGGGACTGATCAGCACCGCATCGGTGATGATGCTGAAGGAATCGCTGCACGCCGACCTGGTCGTGCCGATGGGGGGCTTCGCCGCGAAGAAGCCTGCCGCCTGACGCCCCGCGCAGTTCGCGCCGGTACCGCCGCCGTGACCCGCCGACCCGTGCTGCCATGGACCTGAACCTGCAGGGCAAGGTCGTGCTGGTCACGGGCGGAGGCGGAGGCATCGGCGCCGCAGTTGCTGCCGCGTTCGTCGCCGAGGGCTGCAGCGTGCACCTCGGCGACGTGAACGCGGACGCCGCGTCGCGTGTTGCGGCATCGCTCGGCGGCAGCGCCAGGCCGCTCGCGATGGATGTCGGCGATCCCGGGTCCGTGCAGCGCGCGGTTGCGGGCATCGTCGACGCCCACGGTCGCATCGACATCCTGGTCAACAATGCCGGGATCATGAAGAGCGGGGCGGTGGCCGATGCCAGCTTCGACGACTGGGACGAGGTGTGCCGGGTCAACCTCTCCGGTGTCTTCTATTGCTCGAAGGCCGTGCTGGCGCCGATGTGCGCGCGGCGCTCGGGCAGGATCGTCAACATCGCGTCGGTGTCCGCTGCCCGTGGCGGAGGCGCGATCGGCAACGTCCTCTACGGTGCGACCAAGGCCGGCGTCGTGGCGTTGACCAAGGGCCTCGCCCGAGAGCTGGCGCCTTTCGGCATCAACGTCAACGCGATCGCCCCGTCGGTGGCCGACACGGGCATGACCCATGCGCTGCTGACCCCCGAGCGGCGGCGCGCCGTGACCGCCGCGATCCCCTGGGGCCGGCTCGCCCTGCCCGAGGACGTTGCGCGCATGGCCGTGATCCTCGCCTCGGATGCCGCAGCCTACGTCACCGGGGAGACGATCGCCGTCGACGGCGGCTACCTCACGAGGTAGCGAACCCGCCGCTCGGGTGCGTGGCGCGGCAGCGCCGCGGAGGGAGGGACCGCGCCCCGCGTCGCCTGCGGTCCCACCGCGCTGCCCGCGCGCCTCAGCTGCCTTGCAGGGAATGGATTTCGGGGAAGAACATGTCCTTCCACGACGTCGGCTTCACCTTGATCGATCCGATCCCGTACATGAAGTCGGCGTAGGTGGTGATCCGGTGCGGGGTCGTGGTGAACTTCACCAGCGGATCGTCGAGGACCTTGAGCGGCAGGTCCGCTGGTCCCTTGTAATTCGCCCATGCGATGTAGTTCTTTGCCGCGGCCGGCTTGTCGTGGTTGATCTCCGCGATCGCCTCCTCGAACGCGGCGAGGAAGGCGCGATAGATCTTCGGATTGTCCGCGCGGAACTTCGCGGTGGTCCAGACGACCGTGAACGTATGGGGGCCGCCGGCGATCTTGTACGAATCGAGCACCGTATGGACGCCCGGATGCTCGAGCTCCTGGTACTGGAATGGCGGTGCCGTGAAATGCGCGGTGACCTCGCTCGCCGGCGACAGGAGCGCCGCCATCCCGTCCGGGTGCGACAGCGAGACGGTGAGCTTGTCGAGCTTGTTGTAGTCCCTGTCGCCGAACGCCTGGGCGGCGGCCATCTGCAGGTTGACTGCCTGGAACGACACCTTGACCGCGGGCAGGGCGATCTTGTCCTTGTCGGTGAAGTCCTTGATGCTCTTCACGTCCGGGTTGCGCGTGTTGAGGTAGAGCGGCATGGTGTTCATCGCGCACACGCCCCGGACATCGAGGTGGTCGCGCGTTTTCGCCCACAGGGTGATCAGCGGTCCGAGGCCGCCGGAGGCGAAATCGAGGCTGCCGGACAGCAACGCGTCGTTCATCACGTTGCCGCCCGCGAACTTGGTCCAGGTCACCTCGACGTCGCCCAGGCCTTCCTGCTTCGCGTGCTTCTCGAGCAGCTTCTGGTGTTCCATGTACATCAGGGGCAGGTAGGTAATCCCGAATTGCTGGGCGATGCGGACGTGCGTCGTTTCCGCCTGCGCTGGCAGCGCGGTGACCAGCGCCAGCGCCGCGGCAGTGCAGAGCATCAGTGCCTTGCCGAACATGAAAGGATCCTCCAGGTGATGGTGGCGGCCACCGCGGCTGTTCTGTCTGCCGGCCGTCGGGCTGCTCGCCGAGAAAGCGCAATGTGCCGCAGTTGCCGGTCGCAGGCAACCGGGTTCCGGCCTGCGTGAAGGCACGCGACGCCCGCACTTCGCCGCTTACTGCCGGGCCAGTGCCGCGCTACACTGGCTGCCTTTCCCCTGCCCCCGATGAAGCTCGTCAGCTATCGTTCAGGCGACCGGATTGGTGTCGGTGCCGTCGTCGGCGCCCGTGTCGTCGACCTCGATCCGGTCCTGCGCGATCTGCAGCCCGGAGCCCCGGCGGGCGAGCGGTCGCCGATGATGTCGCTGCTGCGCGCCGGCGACCGCGGCCTCGCCGCCGCTGCCGACTATCTGGGCATGGGCAGCAACGCAGGTCCGACGCTCGCCGAGGTCGAGTTGCTGGCGCCGGTCCCGCGTCCGGGAAAGATCGTCGCCGTCGGCCGCAACTACGCCGATCATGCGGCCGAAACGGGCGTCAGGCCCTTCGAGGCGCCGCGGATCATCGCCAAGTTGTCGTCGTCGGTCGCGGCCCCCGGCTCGGTCGTTCCGCGCCCCGAGGGTGTCGCGAAGCTCGACTACGAGATCGAGCTGGCTGCCGTGATCGGCAGCACCGCGCGCCGCGTGGCGCGCGCCGACGCCTTGGCGACAGTGGCAGGCTACACGATCCTCGACGACGTCAGCGCGCGCGAGTTCCAGTTCGACGTGTCGCCGCCACAGACGACCTTCGCCAAGAGCATGGACGGCTTCTGCCCGATGGGGCCGTGGCTGGTCACCCGGGACGAGATTCCGGACCCGCAGTCGCTGCGCCTCTCGACCTTCGTCAACGGGGAACAGGTGCAGGACGGCAACACGCACGACATGCTGGTCGATGTCGCCGGTCTTATCGAGTACATTTCACGCTACATGACGCTGGAGCCGGGGGACGTGGTCGCCACCGGGACGCCGGCGGGTGTCGGCGCGTTCCGCAAGCCGCCGCGGTACCTGAATCCCGGGGACCGGCTGCGGCTCGAGATATCGACAATAGGCGTGCTCGAGCACGCCATCGGATGACGGTCATCGATCCAGGAGGAGCGGTCAAATGAAGCATCGAGTGATCGGGGCATCTCTGGCGCTGCTGGCGCTGATCGCATCGACCGGCGCGGCGGGCGAGGCGACCGAGATCCGCTTCGCCAAGCAGACGTCGATGGGCTACGTGCAGTTCAACATCATCGACCACGACAAGCTGATCGAGAAATACGCGAAGCAACTGGGCCTGCCGCCGGTCAAGGTGACCTGGGTGACCTTCAACGGTCCCGATGCGATGAACACGGCGCTGCTCGCGAGCCAGGTCGACGTGGTTGCGGGTGGCGTGCCCGCGCTGGTGACCCTCTGGGCCAAAACGCACGGGACGCCGCAGGAGGTCCGCGGCATCTCGGCGCTGAGCTCGCAGCCTTTCCTGCTCAATACGCGCAACCCGAAGGTCAGGACGATCGAGGACTTCACCGACGCGGACCGGATCGCGGTGCCGGCGGTCGGCGTCTCGGTGCAGGCGGTCACGCTGCGGATGGCGGCGGCGCAGGCCTTCGGCAAGGAAAACTACGCCAAGCTGGACAAGCTGACGATTTCGCTCCCGCCCCCCGATGCGACGATTGGGCTGATCTCCGGTGGAAGCGCGTTCGACAGCGCGTTCAGCGTTCCGCCGTTCCAGACCCAGCAGCTGGAGGCGCCAGGAATTCACACGGTGCTGAACTCCTTCGACGTCCTCGGCGGCTCGCACACCTTCACCGCGGCCTGGACGTCGCGCAAATTCCACGACGACAATCCGAAGCTCTACCAGGCGCTGATGGAAGCCCTCGACGAGGCGACGAAGATCCTGAATGCCGACAAGCGCGCCGCGTCGAAGCTGTGGATGGAGGACGCGAAATCCAAGCTGTCGCCCGAGCTCGTCTACAAGGTGATCAGCGGTCCCCAGGTCGAGTGGACGCTCGTGCCCGAGAACACGATGAAATACGCGGCGTTCATGAAGGACGTCGGCATGATCAAGGCCGCCCCGGAGAGCTGGAAGGACCTGTTCTTTCCCGAGATCCAGCACGTTCCCGGCAGCTGATCGCAAGGCGGCGGAACGCGCAATGGACCACAGCCCCTTACTGACGCCGCGCGAGGCCGAGGAGGTGGTCATGGAGCGGATCGAGCAGTTCGGCACCAGCGCGCTGCCGCGAGTCGACGTCTCCGAGCTCGCCGACGGCACCTGGCGGGTGCGCTGGGAGCACCTCGAGCGCATCGTCGCCCCCATGACCCGCGAAGCCTGGCGCGCGTGGCTGGAGGAGAACGTGGGGTCGCTCGACGCCGGGGACCTGGAGACCACCGAGAGCTGAACGAAGGCGAGCGCCGCCGGCCGCCAGGGCGGCCCGAGGCGCTCCCTTCCTTCCCTGGCGGCTACCCGATGCCTTTCGACGACAGGAACGTTCTCGGCGGCAAGCTCGCCCCTTGCTCGGTGTCGCCGAGGACGGGGTTCTACCGTGACGGGTGCTGCAACACCGGCTCCGAGGATGTCGGCATGCACGTGGTGTGCGCCCGCATGACGCGCGAGTTCCTCGACTTCGAGCGCGAAGCCGGCAACGACCTTGTCACGCCGGTGCCCGATGTCGGATTTCCGGGGCTGAAGCCAGGGGACCAGTGGTGCGTGTGCGCGGCGCGCTGGCGCGAGGCCTTCGAGGCGGGTGTCGCTCCTCCCGTCGTGCTGCAGGCGACGCACGAGGAAACGCTCGCCGTCATCCCGCTGGCCGATCTGCGCCGTCACGCCCTCGACCTGAATTGAAGGCGGCGGTTGCACTTGCGGTGCTCACCGCGGCGTCCTGCGCCGCATTCGGGGAGACTTCGATGAGTCTCAGGATAGGATCCAGCGCATTCGCGGCCGACGGCGCGATTCCGTCGCAATACACGTGTGAAGGCAAGGACGCGTCCCCCCCGCTCGCGTGGAGCGGGGCGCCCGCGGGGACCAGGAGCTACGCGCTGATCGTCGACGACCCGGATGCGCCCGATCCTGCGGCACCGAAGACGACCTGGGTCCACTGGGTGCTCTACGACATCCCGGCCTCGGCAGGCGGCCTCGACGAGGCAATCCGGTCGAGCGCGCTGCCGCCGGGCACCCGCGAGGGCCGCAACGACTGGAAGCGCACCGGCTACGGAGGACCGTGCCCGCCGATCGGCCGCCATCGCTATTTCTTCAAGCTCTACGCACTCGACACGACGCTGCCGAAGCTGGCGCATCCGGACAAGGCCGCGCTGGAGAAAGCGATGGCCGGACACATCCTCGCCGAGGCAGTGCTGATCGGAACGTACCGAAAGAGCCGCTAGGTCGCGACCGCCCGGTGGCGGACCGTGGCGCGAGCGGCGCACCGCATCGACATTCCATGCGCTGCCTGTTCGAGCCAGGGCTGGTCAACGACGCTTTCGGCGATCCGGGCCTGTACGTCGATTTCCGCGACGAGCGCCGGGCGCTGCTCTTCGATCTTGGCGACATCACCGTGCTGCCGCCGCGCAAGCTGATGCGCCTGTCGCACGTCTTCGTCACCCACACCCACATGGACCACTTCGCGGGCTTCGATCCCCTGTTGCGCGTCGTCCTGGGGCGCAAGGCGGGCCTGAGGCTGTTCGGGGGGCCCGGCTTCATCGCGCAGGTCGAGCACAAGCTGCGCGCCTACACCTGGAATGTCGTGCAGCGCTACGAGGAGCTGGTGCTCGACGTGTGCGAGACCGGAATCGATGGCCACGGGCAGCGGGCGCGCTTCTCGAGCCGCAGCCGCTTCACCCGCGAATCCACGGACGCCTTCGAAGTTCAGGGGGACGTGCTGTACGACGAGGCGACATTCCGCGTTCGCGGGCGCTTCGTCGATCACGACACCCCTTGCCTCGCCTATGCGATCGAGGAGAAGGCCCACGTCAACGTCGCCCGCGATCGCCTCGAGGCCCTGGGCGTGTCGACCGGGGCCTGGCTGCGCGAGCTCAAGCACGCGGTGCTGACCGGCGCGCCCGGCGCGACGCCGATCGACGTGCGCTGGCGCGATCGTCAGGGGGAGCACGCGATGACCCGGCAGGTCGACGAATTGCGGCATCTGGTCCTCGATGTCGCGCCCGGCCAGCGCATCGGCTACGTCACCGACCTGCGCTACACCGAAGCGAACCTGCAGGCACTCGCGCAGCTGCTCGCCGGCGTCGACCTGCTGTTCATCGAGAGCGTGTTTCTCGACGAGGACGCAGACCATGGCGCGCGCAAGAACCACCTGACGGCCGGGCAGGCGGGAAGCATTGCTCGGATGCTGGCGGCGAAGGACGTGCGGCCGTTCCATTTCTCGCCCAGGTACCAGGGTCGCGGGGACGAGGTGATCGCGCAGGTGCGGGCGGCGTGGACACGAGCGGCGCAGCACTGAAGCGCAACCCGGAAGGAATGCATCGATGAGCATGTCGGCAATGGAGATTCGCCTGCTGCGCTACTTCCTGGCGGTGGCGGAGGCACGCAGTTTCACCGGGGCCGCACACACGCTGGGCATATCGCAGCCGACGCTTTCCCACCAGATCAGGAAGCTCGAGACCTGCCTGGGCACACCCCTGTTCGAACGGGCTGCGCGCAGCGTCACGCTGAGCTCCGCCGGCACGACCTTCAAGCCCTACTGCGACCGGGTGCTGAAGGAGCTCGATTCCGGCGTGCTGGCGATCTCCGAGCTCAAGGGCCTGATGCGCGGGACGCTGCGGATGGCGGTGTTCCACTCATTCGCCAATTCCGGGCTGGGACCGGTCTTTGCGCAGTTCGCTCGCCTGCATCCGGGGGTGCGCATCGAGGCGCGGCTTCTGCCGCGCATGGAGATGGAGCGCGAGCTGATCGCCGGCAGCCTGGATCTCGCGATTGCCTATGTCTCGGAGGATACCGAGCACATCGACGCCGAGAAGCTCTGTCACGAGGAGCTGGTGCTCGTGGTGGGCTCGCAGAGCCGGCTCGTCCCTGGATCGCGCCTGCAGATGCGGCGGATCGTCGACCTGCCGCTGGTGCTGCTGACGCAGGAGTTCGCTGCCCGGCAGTTCCTGGATCGTTTCTTCGAGAGCCGCCGCCTGCAGCCCAAGGTTGCGATCGAAATGAATGCCGTCGATCCGATCCTCGCGGTCGTGAGGAACTCGGAGCTCGCCACGGTGATCTCGGAGGGCGCAGTCGGCAAGGAGGACGGGACCCGCATCGTCCGCCTGGTCGATCCGGCGCCAAGGCGCTCGCTCGCGATCCTCTGGAGGCGGGGCGCGCACCGGTCGGCGGCGGCATTGCGGATGGCCGAGATGATCCGATCCGCCTACGGTGGCAAACCGGGACGAACGACCCGGGCCCGGCCCGAACGCGCGGCGTAGTGGGGCGTTCGACGCCCGGGCGGAAGACCCCGGACGGCGCGCAGGTCAATAGATGACATCGATGCTAATGATATATACGCTATATTTGATCTATTGATCGCGGCGCGCTACGCTTCGGTCAAAGCTCCCGCCACAGAGGAGCACGCATTGGAGGAAAGCTCATGCTCGTGTCTGACGGTTCGCGCCGCGAACCGCGCGTTCCCGTCGTCCTCGTCACCGGCTTCCTGGGAAGCGGCAAGACGACGCTGGTGAACCGGTTGCTCAAGGCACCGGCCTTCGCCCGCGCCGCCGTCGTCGTCAACGAGTTCGGCACGGTCAGCATCGATCACCTCTATGTATCGGCGCCCGCAGCGCGCACCCGGGTGATCGACAGCGGCTGTCTTTGCGGCCATGTGCACGAGCAGGTCGCCTCCAGCCTCCTCGACCTGCACGCCCGGCGCGGGCGGGATGCGGAGGCAGGTTTCGACTGCGTGCTGATCGAGACCTCGGGCCTCGCCGATCCGGTGCCGATCATCCAGATCATCACGACGGACCCGGCGGTATCGGCGCGCTTCGACCTGCGCACCGTCGTCACCGTCGTCGACGGCGTGCACGGCCGGCAGCAGCTGACGGCGCACGACGAATCGCGGAAGCAGGCGGCGATCGCCGACACGCTGGTGATCAGCAAGATCGACATCGCGAGCGCTGCCGAGTTGGATGCGCTCGCCGGGGTCCTGCAGGGCACGAATCCCTGCGCCCGCCAGATCCGGGCCGTCCAGGGCCGGATCGACGCGCAGGCGGTGCTCGATGGCCGGGGTTTCTCCGCGGCGGACCGGTCGGAGGTCGCCAGGCAGTGGCTGGGTGATCCGGGCTACGCCGAGGCGAATCCGCCGGCGGGGGCCGATCTGTCGATCCGCAGCTTCGTGTTGCGGCACGAGGGCGAGATCACGGTTCCCGGACTCGTGCTGTGGATGAACCTGATCGCCGGAATGCGCGGTCGCGGGCTGCTGCGGGTCAAGGGCATCGCCAACGTCGAGGGACGTCCGTATGCGATCCAGGCCGTGCAGACGGTGGTGAGCGAGCCGCAGGCGCTCGACGGATGGCCGGACGACGACCGCGGCACCCGGCTGGTCTTCATCACGCGGGGCATGGATCCAGCGGAGGTCGAGCGCACGTTCGCGACCTTCGATTTCGACGCGGGCCGTGCGCCGCGCAACACCCGCATCGACCCGGCAACCTATCGACGCTTCGCGGAAACGATGGAACTGTTCCGCGGCAGCAGCATTCAGAACCGATCAAACGGAGCAATCGACGATGACCGCAACGTCGCCAGCCAGCGATAAGGAACCCATCCGCTACATCACCGCGGCGCGCATGATCGACTGCACCGGCGCTGCGCCCGTCGCCGACCCGGTCATCGTCCTGCGGGGCAAGCGGATCGAGAAGATCGGGACCCGGGCGACGCTGCCGATACCGCAGGGCGCGGAGGTCGTCGACTGCGGGTCGTGCACGCTGATGCCGGGCATGCTGGACGTGCATATCCACACGATGATGTTCAACTGCCTGACCTTCCACAACTACCGCGTCGCGCAGTGGGAGATCACGCCGGAACTCCAGCAGATGTACGGTCTTTTCCATGCGCAGCTGTGCTTCGACATGGGCTTCACCACGCTGCGCGACATGGGACTCGCGGCGTCCCGGGGCCTGCTCGTCTCCGAGGCCTGCGCGATCCGCGACGCGATCGACGCCGGCATCGTCGAGGGTCCGCGGATGCTGGTCGCGGCGTTCACGACGATCACCGGCTCGCACCTCGACCTGATCCAGCCGCGTGCGGCGCTGCGGGTCGGCTTCCAGACCGCCGATGGCCCGTGGGAGCTGCGCAAGCTCGCGCGCACCAACCTGCTCGCCGGCTGCGACGTCATCAAGACCTGCGCCTCCGGCGGCGGCGGGACCGACAAGGAAGAGCCCGACATCCGCAACATGACCCAGGTCGAGCTCGATGCCCTCGTCGACGAGGCGCACGCCTTCCACAAGACCTGCGCCGTGCATTGCTTCACGCCATCGGCGCAGCGCATGGCGCTGGAAGCGGGCGCAGACACGATCGAGCACATGGTCTTCTCCGACGACGAGACCATCGGCATGATCAAGGACAAGGGCGTCTACGTGACACCCACGCTGTCGCACCGCACCGACCACGCGATCCGCCTGCGCAAGGAGCAGGGCACGTCGCAGTTCGTCCTGAACAAGATGAAAGGCCTGCAGGAATACTGCTTCGGGACGTTCCAGAAGATGTACAAGGCCGGTGTGAACATCGCGATGGGCACGGACATGGGTTTCGATCCCGAGATGGGCACCAATGCCGCCGAGCTCGAGATCTACGTCAAGCTCGGGATGGCGCCGATGCACGCGCTGCAGACGGCGACGATCAATGCGGCGCGCGCGATCAAGGTCGACAGCCAGCTCGGGACGCTCGAGGCGGGCAAGCTCGCCGACGTCATCGCCGTCGACGGCAACCCGCTCGAGAACATCGCCTGCCTGAAGGAGAAGCGCAACATCCAGATGGTGATGAAGGAGGGTTGCATCCACGCCGATCGCCGTCCCGGGCGGTCGAAGAATGTGGTGTCGGCCGAGCCCGGCAGCTGGAAGATCATCGACTACCTGTGACCATGGCAGCCGGATCCGAAGCCTGCCACCGGATGGCCATCGTGCGCCCGCGGCCATGACCCCGACCCGCGAAGCGGCGGTGGTGACCGGCGCAAGCGCAGGGATCGGGCAGGCGATCGCGCAGGCGCTGCTCGCCCGGGGGCTGACGGTGGTCGCCCTCCAGCGTTCGGCGCCGAAGCTCGCGCATCCGAACCTGATGTGGCGGTCGGTGGACCTGACCGACCTCGCCGCCACCCGCAGCGTCGCCGACGAGATCGCCCGCGAACTGCCGGTGCGCTATCTGGTCAACAACGCAGGGGCGAACTGCCCGAATCCGCTGGACCGCGCGACGGTCGAGGAACTGCAATACGTGACCACGATCACCCTGGGCGCCGCGATGGTCCTCACCCAGGCCTTCGTCCCGCAGATGCGCGCGGCCCGGTATGGCCGCATCGTCAACATCTCCTCGCGGGCCGCGCTGGGCAAGTACGGCAGGACGGTCTATTCGAGCGCCAAGGCCGGGCTGATCGGCATGACGAAGACGGTCGCCATCGAGGTCGGCGGCGACGGCATCACGGTGAATGCCGTGGTCCCCGGGCCGGTCGCGACCGAGCATTTCAACCGCGGACATCCGCCGGGCACCGAGCAGCGCCAGGCGGTGATCGACGGCATCCTGGTGGGCCGGGTCGGAACGCCCGAGGACGTCGCCCATGCGGTCGCGTTCCTGCTCGAACGCGAGAGCGGCTACATCACCGGGCAGGCGATGTTCGTGTGCGGCGGCACCAGCGTCACCGTAACGGGAGGGCAGTAGCGATGCCGCGCCAGGTCGTACGTGCGGCGCTGCTCGGGATCGGGGCCTGGGGACGCGTGCTCGCGACCGCCGCGGCCCCGTCGAAGACGATCCGGATCACCCATTGCCTGAGCCGCGACGCCACGAAGCGTGATGCCTTCGCGCGCGAGTTCGGGTTGGTCGCGAGCGGCGATTACGATGCAGTCCTGGGCGATCACGACATCGACGCCGTGGTGGTCGCGCTGCCCAACGAGCTTCATTACCCGTTCGCGCGCAGCGCCGCCGAGGCGCGCAAGCATGTCTATCTCGAGAAGCCGATCGCCAGTGCGCTGGCGGACGGCCTGCGCATCGCGGACCTGGAGCGCCGCTACGGCGTCCGCATCTGTGTCGGGCACTGCGCGCGGCTGCTCGCGGGCAACCGGGTCATGGGAAAGGCCGTTGCCGACGGCGAGATCGGGCAACTCAATCGCATCGACGCCGTCTTTGCCAACGGGCGCGGGCTGCGGCTCACCCCCGGCGACTGGCGCTGGTACCAGGCGAGCTCCCCGGGCGGACCGCTCAGCCAGATCGCCATCCACCAGTTCGACGTGCTGCGCTACCTCGGTGGCGATGTCGCGAGCGTCAGCGCGACGGCGGCGCGGCGCTCGCCGGTCGGCGCCGAAGTCGAGGACGAGTGGCTGGTGGCGCTGCGTTTCGCCAGCGGCGCGCTGGGCAGCGTCGCGGCGAGCTGGACCAGCCCCGGGGCCTATCGCGTGCAGGTATCGGGCGACCGCGGCCTCATGGCGTACGAAATCGACCAGAGCCTGTGGAATGTCGCCGACGATCTGCATGTCGGTGCGACGCTCTACCGCCATGCGCTGGGCAAGCCGCCGCGCGAGCGCGTGCAGCTCGAGGTCCCGCGCGGCAACATGTTCCGCGAGGAGCTCGAGATGTTCGCCCGGGCGATCATCGAAGGAGGCGAGTGCGAGCTCTCGGCCGACAATGGCTGCCAGGCGCTCGCAATCGTCGATGCGGCAATCGAGTCGGCCGCCTCGGGCGGGCGGCATGTGGCGCCGGCCGAGCTGGTCGCGCGGGCGCGGCGCGCGACCAGCATTTCCGACGCGCAAATCGGCGGCCCCGGGGCGCCGTCGGGGGGAATGTAGCGTCATGGATCATCGGACGTCCCGGACCTAGCGGAGAGCGTGCATGGCCGAGCGCATCGAAGTCGAGCACGTTTCGTACGAATACATGACCGACCAGCGGCGTGTGCTCGCCGTGCGCGACGCGAGCTTCACTGTCGAGCCTTCGGAATTCCTGTGCGTGCTGGGCCCCAGCGGCTGCGGCAAGAAGACGATCATGAACATGCTTGCGGGCTTCCTCGAGCCCACGGCCGGTGAGATCCGCATCGGCGGGCGCAGGCAGAACGGAAGGCCGATCGACCGCGGCGTGGTGTTCCAGGATTTCGCCCAGCTTTTCCCCTGGCGGACGGCGCGGCGCAACGTCGAATTCGGACTGGAAGTCCGCGGCGTCGCCAAGGCCGAGCGGCGCGATGCGGCGATGCGCTTCCTGAAGCTCGTTCGCCTCGAGAATTTCTCCGAATCCTATCCG
This sequence comes from Casimicrobiaceae bacterium, assembly GCA_035470905.1. Classification (GTDB taxonomy): domain Bacteria; phylum Pseudomonadota; class Gammaproteobacteria; order Burkholderiales; family Casimicrobiaceae; genus VBCG01. The sequence continues at coordinate 32,257 of DATIQL010000150.1, read as the reverse complement.
CACCAGCTCTCCGGGGGCATGCAGCAACGCGTCGCCATCGCGCGCGCGCTGGCCTACAACCCCGGCGTTCTGCTGATGGACGAGCCGTTCGCGGCGCTCGACGCGATGACCCGCGACGAGATGCAGCGCCAGCTGGCCGACGTGTGGCAGCAGACCCGCAAGACGGTCGTCTACATCACCCACAACGTCACCGAGGCCGTCTACCTCGCGGACAAGGTGCTGGTGATGGCGGCACACCCTGGCAGCGTCCGCGCGGAGATCCGGCTCGACATTTCGCGGCCACGCGATCCGCTGTCCGACGCCTTCGTCGACGCCCAGCGGGAAATACTTTCCCATCTCGGCCCGCACGCGAGCGAGGCCGAGCCCGAACGCGCACCGTCACCGCTCGTTCAAACGCGGGGGCCAGCCGCCCCCGCGCCTCAAACCAAGCCACAAGGAGGCATTCCATGACTGCGAGAAAGCTGGGTCGTCGCGAGGTGCTCGGGATACTCGGGGGCACCGCATTGGCGGGGTTCGTCCCCGCGGCGCGGGCGCAGGGTGCGTCTGCACCGCTGACACTGGGCATCCAGAACACCTCATGGGGTGTCGTCGGGATGGTCGCCGAAGGCGAGCAGACGTTCAAGAAGCACGGCGCGAACGTCAAGGTGCTGCTGTTCGACACCGGCAAGACCACCCGCGACGCGATGATCGCCGGACGCGTCGACATCGGCGTTCTCGGCGCCACCCCGTTCATCATCGGTGCGGCGAAGGGCGAGATGCTGGGCATCGGCATGTCGATGTACGCCGGCCGCACCAACGCGCTGGTGGCGGCGAAGGGCCGGGGGATCAAGACGGTCGCCGACCTCAAGGGACGCAAGGTCGCGTCGCAGCTCGGCTCCGCGACCGATTACGTGTTCGAGAACAAGATCCTGCCGAAATACGGGCTCAAGAAGGGCGACGTTCAGGTCGTCAACACCCAGTTCCAGAACCAGGTGTCGGCACTGGTCAGCAAGTCCGTCGACGCATTCGCGGGCGTCGAGCCGTTCCCGTCGGTGGCCGAGGTCGACGGGTTGGGCAAGGTGCTGCTCGACTACTCCGAGTTCGACATGGTCCCGGTGATCCTCGCGGCGAACCGGCCGGTGCTCGAGCACAAGCACGAGGCCGCCGTGGCGTTTTTCCGCGGCTGGCTCGATGCGGTCGACATCATGAAGAAGGATCCGACCCGCTCGGCGAAGATCGTCTGGAACCACTTCAAGAGCCAGGGCTACGAGGTCAAGGAGGCGGTGATCGAGCGCATGATCGCCAAGCTCGAGATCGACCCGAACTACTCGTCCAAGCTGTCCGCGTACCTGACCGACGAGTCGAAGATCCTGGTGTCGCAGCACAAGATCCCGGCGGTGCCGGACTGGAGCAAGCTGCTGGACACCTCGGTCATGAAAGCCGCCAGCACGGCATGACGCAGCGCGCGTCCGGCACGCGGGGCCGGGTGGCGGGCGCGGTTGCGCCGGTCGCGGTGGTCCTCGCGTGTGCGCTGGCCTGGGAGGCCGTCGCGCGTTTCGGCGGCTTTCCGCCCAGGCTGTTGCCCGACCTGGCGACCGTCGCGCACGCCTTCCTCCGTCTGCTGGAAAGCGGAACGCTGGCTGCGGCGACCGGCGCGACGCTGGCCCGCCTGGGCGCAGGCTTCGCGCTGGCAGCCGTGGTCGGCGTGAGCGTCGGCGTCCTGATGGGGCGCTACCTGGCGGTCGAGGACACGCTGCTGCCGATCGTCTCCTTTCTCTACCCGATCCCGGGCATCGCCTATGCGCCGCTGTTCGTCATGTGGTTCGGTCTCGGCGACGTTCCGTCGGTGCTGCTGGTCGGGGTCTCGGCGAGCTTCACGATCATCATCAACGCCTGGAAAGGCGTGCGTGCGGTCAGGCCGATCTGGTTGCGCTCCGCCCACATGATGGGCGCGAGCGAGCGCGCGATCTTCTTCAAGGTCATCCTTCCGGGGTCGCTGCCCTACGTACTCACCGGATTGCGCCTGGGCCTGGCATCGGCCTGGAGGATTCTCGTCGCGGTGGAAATGCTGATGTCGGTGCAACAGGGGCTGGGCTGGCTGATCTTCGGCTCGCAGCAGTTCCTCAACACCGATGTCATGCTGGCGACGATCGCCGTGATCGGCGCGATCGGCATGCTGCTCGAAAAGCAGCTGTTCGAGCGCGTCGAGCGCTACACGCTCGTCCGCTGGGGGATGATGACCGCATGAGTGCCGCGCTGCGCCGAGGATGTCCACGCGAGGGGCGGGAGGCGAATTGCGCCCCCTCGGGCGGCGACGTGCCGGCGGTCGCCGCGGGCATGGGGCACGTGCGATGAGCGCGACGCCCGGGCGCCGCCGCCAGGCCGTCGTGCGCGGGACGCTCGGGATCGCGGTGCTGCTCGCCGTGTACGAGGGTTTCGCGCGCAGCGGGATGTTCTCGACCGCGATCACCCCGCCGCTCGAGACCATCGGGTCGGCATTCGTATCCTCGCTCGCGGGCGGCTACATCTTCCTGCAGGCCGGCGCGACTTTGCTGCGGGTGGCGATCGGCATGGCCCTCGCGCTCTGCATCGCCGTGCCGCTCGGCATGGTGATGGGCCGGTCCCGGATGGTCGAACGCGCACTGGCGCCGCTGATCAGCATCATGATGCCGATTCCGTCGCTCGCCTGGGTTCCACTGATCGTGCTCTGGTTCGGCATCGGGAACACCGCGACCATCCTCGTCGTCGTCTATGCCGCCACCTTTCCGCTGCTCTACAACGTATGGACCGGCGTACGGACGGTCAACCAGATGTGGGTTCGCGCTGCGGTCGTCATGGGAGCGTCGCGCTCCTGCGTGTTCCGGCAGGTCGTGCTGCCGGCCGCCTTGCCCTATGTGATCACCGGGACGCGCCTCGCGTTCGGCCGCGCGTGGATCGCCGTCATCGGCGGGGAATTGCTCGCCAGTCCCGAAACGGGTCTCGGGAAGGTGATCTTCGATGCGAAGGAGTACCTCAATGCCGACGTGATGCTGGCCGCCCTGGTGGTGATCGGCGCGATCGGCCTGTTCTTCGAGCGCATGGTGTTCCACCGGCTCGAGCGTGCCACCGTCGAACGGTGGGGAATGACGGCGCAGAGCCGGCGATGACGACGCGCAGGATCGCATTCATCGGCGTCGGACGCATGGGCGATCCGATGGCCGCACAGCTCCTGCGCAGCGGATTCGATGTCGTGGCCTGCGATCGCGACCCGCTCCGGCTCGCCGAGTTCGTCGCGGAGCACGGCGGCCGCGCAGCGCCTTCGCCGGCGGAAGCGGGCGCGGGCATCGACACCGTGATCACGATGCTTCCGCACGGCGGCGTTGTGCGCCAGGCGCTGCTCGGGCCCGGCGGCATCGCGGGCGCGCTGGCTGCGGACAGCGTCGTCATCGACATGAGCAGCTCCGATCCGGAAGACACCAAGGCGACGGGTACCGCGCTCGCGCGCCGCGGGCTGCGGTTCGTCGATGCGCCGGTCATGGGCGGCGTGGCCTTCGCACGCAACGCGTCGCTGGACATCCTCGCCGGCGGCGATCCGGCCGACGTCGACCGCTGCGAGCCGATCCTTGCGGCGCTGGGGCGCCGAATCTTTCGCTGCGGACCGCTGGGCGCCGGCCACACGCTGAAGGCGATCGCGAACTGCATCAATGCCGCGACGTTCAGTGCCGTGCTCGAGGGCATGGCCATCGGGCGCAAGGCCGGACTCGACACTGCACTGATGGCGGAGGCGCTGACCGCCCTTTGCGCGGGTCGCCAGCATCCGCTGGAGAAGAAGGTCGTGCCGCACGTCCTCACGCGAAGCTACGGCACCGGCATGGCGCTGGGCCTCATTGCCAAGGACCTGCGGATCGCCGTCGGCCTCGCGGAGCGGAACGGGGCGGCCGCGCCGATCGCGGGCTGCATCGCGTCGATCTGGAACGAGGCGAGCGAGCTCTACGGCGGCAACGTCGATCAGGCCGAGATCGTCGCCTATTGGGAAGAGAAAGGCGATGTCCGACTGTAGCGACGGCCAGCGGCGCGCCTGCCATGGCTGAAGACCGCGATCTGGCGAGGCGGCTCGAAAGAATCGTCGGCGAGCGCGGAGTCGTGACCGGCGAGGCGGACACGGCACCGTACCTCACCGACTGGCGCCGGGCGTTCAACGGGCGCGCGCTGGCCGTCGTCAGGCCCGCCTCGACCGACGAGGTGTCGGCGGTCGTGGGGCTGTGCGCGGCGGAGGGCATTCCCGTCGTGCCCCAAGGCGGCAATACCGGCATGTGCGGTGGCGCGATTGCCGACGACAGCGGCCGCAGCGTCGTTGTCGCGCTGGGCCGGATGAACCGCATCCTCGACGTCGATGCGCGCAACGACACGGCGACGGTCGAGGCCGGTTGCGTGCTTGCCGACCTGCAGGCGGCTGCCGCGAGGGAACGGCGGCTGTTTCCGCTCAGCCTGGCGGCAGAGGGAAGCTGCCAGATCGGCGGCAACGTCTCGACCAATGCCGGCGGCATCAACGTGCTGCGCTACGGCAACACCCGCGAGCTGACCCTCGGGCTCGAGGCGGTGCTGCCGGATGGCAGCGTGTGGAACGGGCTGCGCAGCCTTCGCAAGGACAATACCGGTTACGACCTGAAGCAGCTGTTCATCGGAGGCGAGGGAACGCTGGGCATCGTCACGCGGGTCGTGGTCAAGCTGCATCCGGCGATCCTCGAACGGATCACCGTGCTGGCTGCGGTCCCGACCGTCGACGCTGCCGTCGAACTCCTCGCGCGGCTGCGCGAGCATTGCGGCGAGACGATCAGCGCGTTCGAACTCGTTTCCCGTCGGTGCCTGGAGCTCGTGCTGCAGCACGGACCCGGGGCGCGCGACCCGCTCACGCATGCGAGCGCCTGGTACGTGCTGGCGGAAGTCGGCGACACGCATGGGGGGGGCGGCCTGCGCGATCGACTGGAAGCCGGATTGCTCGCCGCCAGCGAGGGCGCGATCATCACCGATGCGGTGATCGCCGAAAGCATGGCGCAGCGCGAGACGCTCTGGCGCCTGCGCGAAGCGCTGCCCGAAGCGATCCGCGCCGAGGGCCTCGCGTTCCGGTCCGACGTCGCCGTGGCGGTGGGGCGGGTGCCTGCATTCGTCGCGGAAGCCGGGACTGACCTGGAGCGCGCATTCCCAGGCATCAGGATCGTGTGCTTCGGCCATCTGGGCGATGGCAACCTACATTTCAACGCCCTGCCGAACCGCGACGCGGCGCTGTCCCCGGATTGGGCGCGCGAGGTGGCCCGCGTCCTCTACGATGCGGTCAGGCGCTACGACGGGAGCATCAGCGCCGAGCACGGCATCGGCCAGGCGAAGCGGGGAGAGCTCGCGCGCTGCAAGAGCGCGATCGAGATGACGCTGATGCGCCAGGTGAAACGCATGCTGGACCCGAACGGCCTGATGAATCCGGGTAAGCTGCTCTAACTCCTGTCGACCGCGGCGCTGGATCGCATCGCATCCCCGGTGCCGGTCGCCGTCGCATCCGTCCGGTCGCATTCCCAACCCTGCGTGGAGATGACATGAACGACATGACGCTTGCACTGGCCTCCGAACTCGCCGACGGCACGCTCGCCGCCGGGCGCGCGGACGGCTGCCAACCCCTGGCCGTCGTCGTTCTCGACGCCGGAGGCCACGACGTCGTCGTCAAGCGCGAGGATCGCTGTGGCCTGCTGCGCGCCGACATCGCCCGAGGCAAGGCCTGGGGCGCACTGGGCATGGGCCTCGGGTCGCGCGACCTCGCCAAGCGCGCCGAGGGAAATCCACGGTTCTTCGCGGCACTGGCGGCGCTTTCCGGCGGCCGCGTCGTCCCCAACCCGGGCGGCGTCCTGGTACGCAACGCCGACGGCGACGTCATCGGCGCGGTGGGGGTGAGCGGGGACACTTCCGATCGCGACGAAGCCTGCGCGGTGGCCGCGATCGAGCGCATGGGAATGACCGCCGACGTCGGTTGAATCAGCTTCCGCGCTGCGGCTTCCGCCGGCCGGTCCCGTCGTCGGACAGCTCACGGACCCGCCGGCGCAGCCAGGTCACCGCCCTCGACCTCCACGCGGCATGAAGCTCAACATCCTGTCCGACCTGCACCTGTCGGCCGCGCCCTTTGCGTTGCCGCACAACGATGCCGACGTCGTGGTTCTCGCAGGCGACGTCGCGCGGCCCTGGGAGGCAGTCGCCTGGGCAGCGGGCTTCGACAAGCCGGTCCTCTACGTGCCTGGCAACCACGAGTTCTACGGCGATACCCTCGATGGCACGATCAGGCGCCTGCGCGAGGCCTGCGCCGGCACGCAGGTCCGGGTCCTCGACGACGACGAGGTCGTCCTCGGCGGCGTGCGGTTCCTCGGCAGCACGCTGTGGACCGATTTCAGGTTGTTCGGCGATGGCGACAGGCGTGCGGCGGCGATGCGCGACGGCCAGCGCTGGATCCGCGATTTCACCCGCATCCGCGTCGCCGACGCTGCGGAGGCCCTGTTCACGCCGGAGCGCTCGGCCGCGTTGTTCGACGGGCACGCCCGCTGGCTCGCGGGAAGACTCGCGGCGCCGCATCCAGGGCCCACGGTCGTCATCACGCATCACGCGCCATCGCCCGCGAGCATTCACCCGCGCTTCGCCGGCTCGCCCCTCAATGCCTGCTTCATCTCGGATGCCGAGCACCTGCTCGACGGGACGCGCGCACGCCTGTGGATCCACGGGCATACGCACGACAGCTTCGACTATGTGGTGAACGGAACGCGGGTGATATGCAATCCGCGCGGGTATGCGCGCGACGGCATCGACGAGAATCCACTGTTCGATCCGGACCTGGTCGTCGAAATCGTCTAGCGCTCCTCGCCGAACATCGCGACGATCGTTTCCCGCAGCCACCGGTTCCCGGCATCATGCTCGTAGCGCCGGTACCAGTGCACGCCGACGTCGAAGCGCGGCAGACCGCGCGTGCGCCAGACCGCGTAGCGGCCGAGACGGCGGAACGCGTCCGACAGCCGCTCCGGCATGATCGCGGCGAGCTCGGTGTCGGCGAGGATCGACGGCAGCACCATGAAATGCGGCAGCGTGAGGCGGACTCGCTCGCGCAGGCCCAGCGCGTCGATCGCGCGCGCGGTGGCGGGGTGGGAGCGAACGAGGACGTAGGACAGGCGCGCGAGTGTCGCGCGGGTCGGCCGCTCCCGCGCCAGCGGGTGGTCGCCCCGCATCGCGACGACGTATTGCTCGTGCAGCAGGAAGCGGCGCTCGACGTCGGTGAGCGCCGGGATGTAGCCGATCGCCAGGTCGATGCGTCCGCTTTCCATCGCCGGCAGGATCGCGTCGTCGTCGAGCTGGAAAGCCTCGAGCCGCACGCCCGGGGACACGCGCGCGAGGAGCGCCATCAGCGGAGGCAGGAAGATGGTCTCGCCGATGTCGCTCATGTGCAGCCTGAAGGTCCGCGTCGACCGCGCAGGCTCGTAGGCGTCTTCCTCGCGCAGCGCCGCCTCGAGCGTGCCGAGCGCCTGCTCGACCGCGGCGGCGAGGCGGCGTCCCTTCGGCGTCGTCGCCATGCCGCGCTGGGTCCGCACGAACAGCGGATCGCGCAGCTCGGCGCGCAGCCGCCGCAGCGCATGGCTGACCGTGGGCTGGGAGACGCCGAGGCGCTCGGCGGCCCGCGTCACGTTGCCGGTCGCATGCACGGTGTGGAAGGTCTGCAGCAGGTTGAGATCGATCCGGCTGATATTCATTGTGTCTATGAGCGATCTAGCGAATATGACATGGACAGATGGTAGCCGGTTGACTAGATTTGCGCGACCCGGCGAGAGTCCGGGACGATGGAGGGGTTTTTGGAGGTTTCGTTCGAAAGGGAGGTGCGCAGCCTGCGGCTGCGCGCCGGTGACACGTTCCACGGGGAGGGGATCCTCGCGGTCACCAAGGCCCTGCTGCAATCGGGCGTCGCCTACGTCGGCGGCTACCAGGGTGCGCCGGTGTCACACCTGCTCGACGTGCTGGTCCAGGCGCGCGAGTACTTGGGCGAGCTCGGTGTGCACGTCGAGGCCTGCTCGAACGAGGCGTCCGCGGCGGCGATGCTCGGCGCATCGATCCATTACCCGCTGCGGGGCGCCGTCACCTGGAAGTCGATCGTCGGGACCAACGTTGCCGCCGACGCACTGTCGAACCTCGCTTCGCCGGGCGTGCGCGGCGGCACGCTGATCATCGTCGGCGAGGACTACGGGGAGGGCGCGAGCGTCATCCAGGAGCGCACCTACGCCTATGCGCTCAAGTCCTCGCTGCTGCTGTTCGATCCGCGTCCCGATCTCGCCTGCATGGTGCGCAGCGTCGAGCAGGCATTCGCGGTGTCCGAGGCATCGAACATGCCGGCGATCCTCCAGCTGCGCATCCGGGCCTGCCATGTCCGCGGGTCGTTCGCCTGCAGGGACAACGTGGCGCCGGCGATCTCCGCGCGCCACCTGATGGAGAACCCGGCAGGCTTCGACTACACGCGGCTTGCCCATCCGCCTGTCACCTTCGCGCACGAGAAGATCAAGGCCGAGCAGCGGATCCCTGCCGCACGCCGCGCGATCGTCGAGCGCGGCCTGAACGAGCTCTTCAGCGGGCGTCGCGGCGACGTGGGCCTGATCGTCCAGGGCGGCCTGTACAACTCGGTGGTCGGCGCGCTGCAGCGCCTCGGCCTCGCCGACGCCTTCGGTGACGGCGAGCTGCCGATATTCGCGCTCAATGTCACCTACCCGCTGGTGCCGGAGCAGCTGCGCGATTTCTGCGTCGGCAAGCGCGCGGTGCTGGTGATCGAGGAGGGCCATCCGGCGTTCATCGAGCAGGAGCTGCAGGCAACCCTGCGCCGGCTCGACGTGCAGGCGGCGGTGCATGGGAAGGACGTGCTGCCGATGTCGGGCGAGTACACCGCCGAGGTGCTGGTCCGCGGTCTCGCCGACTTTCTCGCGGCACGCGCACCCGATATCGAGATGACCGCGGGTCGCCGCTGGCTCGCCGATCTGGTCGAGCGACGCAAGGCCGTCGCCCAGGCGCTCGCCGCGCCGCTGCCGCCGCGCCCGCCGCAGTTCTGCATCGGCTGCCCGGAGCGTCCGACCTTCGCCGCGCTGAAGCTCGCGCAGCAGCGCGTGGGCGACGTGCACATCGCGGCCGACATCGGCTGCCACGCTTTCGCCACCTTCGAGCCGTTCTCGATGGGGCATTCGATACTCGGCTATGGCATGAGCCTCGCATCGCGCGCCGGCGTGTCGCCGATGATGAAGCGCCGTGCGCTGGCCGTGATGGGCGACGGCGGGTTCTGGCACAACGGTCTGCTGACGGGCGTGCAGTCGGCGCTGTTCAACGGCGATGACGCGGTGCTGCTGATCTTCAAGAACGGCTACACGTCGGCGACGGGAACGCAGGAAATCATCTCGACGCCGGATGAAGCGATCAAGGCGGCAAGCGTCGACAAGACGCAGAGCCTGGTTGCGCACAACCAGGTGATCGAGCGCACGCTCGAGGGCATGGGCGTCAAGTGGCTGCGGCGCGTCGACAGCTACAAGGTGGACGCGATGCGGCGCACGCTCGAAGAGGCGCTGACCACCGACTTTCCCGGATTGAAGGTCGTCATCGCGGAAGGCGAATGCCAGCTCGAGCGGCAGCGGCGCGTCAAGCCGTGGCGCGCGGCGCGGATCAGGTCCGGGAAGCGCGTCGTGCGCGTCAAGTATGGCGTCGACGAGGACACCTGCTCCGGCGACCATTCGTGCATACGGCTGTCAGGCTGTCCGACGCTGTCCGTCAAGCCGGCCAGCGATCCGCTGAAGGTCGATCCCGTCGCGACGGTGCTCGAAGGCTGCGTCGGCTGCGGGCTGTGCGGTGAGAACGCACATGCGGCGACGCTTTGCCCATCCTTCTATCGCGGCGAGGTCGTCGTCAACCCGCGCTGGACCGAGCGTGTCGCGCAGCACCTGCGGCGCGCGATCGTCGGGCTGCTGCAGTCCGCGTAGCGCGCCGATCGGACGCCGAGTGGACCGATCAATGCGCGAGCCGGTTTCCATCCTGATCGGCGCTCTCGGCGGCCAGGGCGGCGGCGTGCTGGCCGAGTGGCTGGTCGACGCCGCGACGCGTGCAGGCTATGTCGCGCAAAGCACGTCGATCCCCGGGGTGGCACAGCGGACCGGCGCGACGACCTACTACGTCGAGGTGCACCCGGAGCCGCAGGCGGAACTCGGCGGGCGCGTTCCGATCCTCGGACTGTATCCGGTGCCCGGGCGCGTCGATCTCGTCATCGCGTCGGAGCTCCTCGAAGCGGGGCGCATCCTCCAGGGCGGTTACGTCAGCGCCGATCGCACGCTGCTGATCGCGTCGACGAGCCGCACCCTGACCACCGCGGAGAAGATGGCGATGGGGGACGGGCGCTTCAGCCCGGAGCACCTGCTGGACGCGGCACGGCGGCACAGCCGGCAGCTGCAGGCGTTCGACATGGACGTCGCGGCTCGCGAGGCGGGTACGGTCGTCAGCAGCGTGATGCTGGGCGCGATCGCCGGCAGCGGCACGCTGCCGATCGCGCGCACGGTGTTCGAGGAGGTCGTGCGCGCCGGCGGCCTCGGCGTCGAGGCGAGCCTGCGCGGATTCGAGCGCGGCTGTGCCGCCGTGACGCCACCAACGACCCGTCAGGGGCAGTCGCAACCGCAACCGCAACCGCAACCACAACCGCAATCGCAATCGAAGGCACCGTCAGCGGCGCAGCCGGCATCGTCGGAGGCGCCGTCGGGCGATGGACAGATCGCGCCGGCCGCGGGCGCTGCATCCGCCTCGACGCATGCGCGACGTGTCGCCGATGAATTCCCGGCGGCCGCGCGCGACATCATCGCCGCGGGCTACGATCGCGTGGTCGAGTTCCAGGACGCGCGCTACGGGCGCCTCTATGCCGAGCGGCTGCGCGCGATCGACCGGGCCGAGCGTGCAAGCGATCCGGCAGGTGGCCATGGCGGGCGCGTGCTGCGCGAGACGGCGCGCTTTCTCGCCTTGTGGATGGCGTTCGACGACATCGTCCGCGTCGCATCGCTCAAATGTCGCGCCTCCCGGTTCGCGCGCGTTCGCCAGGAGATCGGCGCCGGGGCCGGCGACGTCGTGCACATCGTCGATCACTTCAAACCCGGCGTGCCGGAATTCGCCGGCATGCTGCCTTCGATGCTGGCGCGCAGGCTCGTCGCCTGGGAACGGCGGCGCCGGATGCGCGGGCGCGAGCCACTGGCATGGCCGCTGCACCTGCGCACGCACACGATCCACGGATTCCTGCTGCTGCGCTCACTCGCGGCGCTGCGGAGGCTGCGGCGCTTCGGGGCACGCTACCAGGAAGAACAGCACGGCATCGAGCGCTGGCTCTCGGCGGTGGCGGCGGGCTGCGCCGGGGATCCGGCGCTGGGCCATGAGATCGCGCTCTGCGGCCGCCTGATCAAGGGCTATGGCGCGACCAACGAGCGCGGCAAGGCCAATCTCGCTCACATGCTCGAGCATCTCGTCCGGGGACCGGACGGGCGGTCGGCGACCGATCGCGCCGCCGCGATCCGGCGCGCGCGCGAGGCGGCGCTCGCCGACGAGGCAGGCAGGGCGCTGGACGTCGAGCTCGCCACGCACGGCGCACCGCCGCGGCCGGTGATCGCCCAACCCATCCAATGGCTGCCGCGCCGTGGCGGCGCCACCCAACCCGAGCGTGTGCACCGACCATGACCTTTCGCCATGTTTCTGAATTCGATGTCGAGTTCGGCGACTGCGATCCCGCGCAGATCGTCTTCTATCCGAACTTCCTGCGCTGGATGGACGCCGCGTCGCGGCGCTATTTCAGCGCCGCCGGCGTGCCGCCGTGGCATCGGCGCCCCGAGCGGCTGCAGGACGGGATCATCGGCACGCCGATCGTCGACGTGCAGGTGCGGTTCATCGCACCCGCGACCTATGGCGATCACATCGAGATCGAGTCTTCGGTCATCGAATGGAGCACCAGGAAGAGCTTCGTCATGCAGCATGTGATCCGGCGTGGCCAGACGGTGCTGGCCGAAGGGCGCGAGGTACGCGTCTTCGCACGCCAGCATCCCGAGGATCCGTCGCGCATCGAGGCGGTGCCGGTGCCGCCGGCGATTCGGACGCGCTGCGAGACAGCCTGAAGGAGGAGCGATGCACGACACTCCGGTCGGAGAGCCGACCACCGCAGGCGCCGGATTCGGTGCGGCAGGGCGTGCATTGCTTGCGCTCTCCAAGTACGCCGCGATCGGGGGTGGGCTCGTGTTCGTGGTCTTGGTCGCGATGGAGATCGTCTCGATCGTCGGTCGCAAGCTTATTTCAGCGCCCGTTCCCGGCGACGTCGAGATCCTGCAGATGTGCGCCGCGTTCGCGTCGGCGGCGTTCTTCGCCTATTGCCATCTGATCGGTGGCGACGTGAAGGTCGATTTCTTCACCCACAATCTCGCGCCGCATCGCGTCGCACTCCTGGATGCCTTCGGATCGCTGCTGGTGGGCGCGTTCGGCGTCCTGATCGCGTGGCGCACCTGGGCAGGCGCGATGTCGCTCAGGGAATCGGGCGTGACCTCGGCGGTCCTCGGGTGGCCGCAATGGATCTCGCAGGCGCTGATGGTGCCGGGCTTCGTGCTGCTGGCGCTCGCCGGACTGTACATGGCGTGGCACCACCTGCAGACCGCCATGCGTTCACGCGAGGAGGCGCGGGCATGATCGGCGCTGTGCGCGGAGGCAGGGAATGAGCGGCATCGAGGTCGGTTCCCTGATGTTCGCGATCATGCTCACGCTGATGGTGCTCCGCGTTCCCATTGGCATTGCGATGTTCTCGGTCGGGTTCGGCGGCTACGCATACCTCACCGGGGGCAATTTCCTCGCGCTCCTGAATTCGCTCAAGGACCTCGCGTACGCAAGGCTTTCCAATTACGACCTGGTCGTGATCCCGCTGTTCCTGCTGATGGGGCAGTTCGCGACGCATGGGGGCCTTTCCAAGGCGTTGTTCCGCTTCGTCAGCGCGTTCCTCGGTCACCGCAAGGGCGGCGTCGCCATGGCGGCCATCGGCGCCTGCGCCGGCTTCGGCGCGATCTGCGGCAGCTCGCTCGCCACCGCGGCGACGATGGGGCAGGTCGCGCTGCCGGAGCTGCGGCGCTACGGCTACTCGGGCGCGCTCGCGACCGGCGCCCTGGCCGCAGGCGGGACGCTGGGCATCATGATCCCGCCGTCGGTGCCGCTGGTGATCTACGCGATCCTGACGCAGGAATCGATCGGCAAGCTGTTCGTCGCCGCCGTCATTCCCGGTCTGATCGCGATGGCCGGCTACATGCTGGTCGTGCGCATCGTCGTCGCGCTCGATCCGCGCGCCGGTCCCGCCGGCGCGCGCGTTCCCTGGGCCGAGCGGCTCAGGACGACGCTGCAGGTGCTGCCGGTGATGCTGGTGTTCGTCGTCGTGATCGTAGGCATCTACGGCGGCTGGGCAAACCCCACCGAGGCGGCCGCAGTCGGCGCGGCCGCCTGCGGCATCCTGGCGGTCGTCAACGGCATGCGCAGGGACGGCCTGGTCGCGAGCGCGCTCGGTACCGCGCAGGCGACGGCAATGATCTTCCTGGTCCTGCTCGGCGCCGACATGCTCAACACGACGCTCGCGCTGTCGCAGATGCCCGTCGAGCTCGCGACCTGGGTCAAGGACAGCGGCATGTCGCCGTTCGTCGTGATGTTCATGATCCTCCTGATCTACATCTTCCTGGGCTGCGTGATGGATTCGCTGGCGATGATCCTGCTGACGATCCCGATCTTCTATCCGATGGTGATGGGACTCGATTTCCACGGCATGCCGCAGTCGGACAAGTCGATCTGGTTCGGCATCCTGGCGCTGATGGTGGTCGAGATCGGGCTGGTCCATCCGCCGGTGGGGATGAACGTCTACATCATCAACCGGCTTGCGCGCGACGTCCCGCTGACCCAGACGTTCAAGGGAGTCATTCCGTTCCTGATGTCCGACGCGGTCCGGATCGTGCTGCTGGTGTCGTTCCCCGTCGTCTCGCTTTACCTGGTGCATGCGTTCCAACACTGATGTCACAACGAGGAGGAGAGAAGATGAAACGCTTGACGAAGCTGGGCTGGTCGGTCGTGCCCGCGCTCGCGCTGGCTGCGGTCACCGCGCACGCGCAGGAAGTGGTGCTGAGGATCCATCACTTCCTGCCCCCGGGCGCGACCATTCAGCAGAAGGTCTTCATTCCGTGGTGCGACAAGATCGGCAAGGAGTCGAAGGGCAGGCTCAAGTGCCAGATCTATCCGGCGATGCAGCTCGGCGGCACGCCGCCGCAGCTGTTCGACCAAGCGCGAGACGGCGTCGCCGACATCATCTGGACGGTCCCGACCTACCAGGCCGGCCGCTTCCTGAAGGCCGAGGTGTTCGAGCTGCCGTTCATGGCGAAGAGCGCGGCCGATGGCAGCCCGGCGCTGTGGGAATACATCCAGAAGGACGCCGCGGACGAGTTCAAGGGTGTCAAGCTGCTCGCCGCCCATCTCCACGACGGAGCGCTCTTCCACTTTGCGAGCAAGCGTGTGACCACGATGGAGGAGATGAAGGGCATGAAGGTGCGCGCGCCGACGCGCATCGGAACCAAGTTCATCGCCGCGCTCGGTGCAACGCCGGTCCAGATGCCCCTGCCGCAGATTCCCGAGGCGATTTCCAAGGGGGTGGTCGACGGAGCAATGGTGCCCTGGGAGGGCACGCCGCCGATCAAGCTGCAGGAGATCGCGAAATACACGCTGGACAATGCGCCGGGCACGCCGAAGATGTCGAACACCATCTTCGTGATCGCGATGAACCAGGCGAAGTACGACAGCCTGCCGCCCGATCTCAGGAAGATCATCGACGAGAACAGCGGACTCGCCTGGTCGGCGGAGATCGGCAAGACCTTCGACGGTACGGCCGAGCCGGCGAAGAAACTCGCCGCCGCGGCCGGCGGCGTGTTCGACATGCTGTCGCCGGCGGAATACGCGAAGTGGCAGAAGGCGACCGCCGGAGTCGAGACGGAATGGATCAACGACGTCAACGCCAAGGGCGGCAACGGCAAGGCGCTGCTCGACGACGCGAAGGCGCTGATCAGGAAGTACGGCGGCTGACGGCACCCCCCCGATCGCCCGACCGGCATGCCGGTCCGGCGGTCGGAATGCGGCCGCGCGCATCGCGGTCGTGCGGATTCGACTCCGCGACGGGTGTCGGAGCGCACTTCCCGCGCGCGCGTCCACCGGTCATAATTCCATCGCAATCCGGGCGTCGGCCCGTATCGCGACCCCGACCAGCGCTCTTCGCCCTTGCCACTCCCCCGACGTACCCGGAATCTGCGGCAGTCGACCGCCCTGCCGCGGACCGGAATGGATTCCGCCACGAGGACGCCGGACAGCCGCCTTCCGCGCGTGACGATTCTGCTGGCGCAGCTGGCGATCCTGCACGTGTTGCTCGCTGCCTCGCGTTGTTTCGCGGCAGACATTGCGCTTTCCGGCGGCCTGAACCGCGAGACCGTCATCGTCGGTGTCGCCACGCGGTGGATGGCTGCATCGCCGCTGCGCGAAGGCTCCACGTGGGCGCTGCGTTGCGGCGTCGAGTTCGACGTGCTGAACATGCACGCGCGACAGGCGCGCAAATACGGGGCCAGCGACATCGCGGCGATCGGCGTGACGCCGATGCTGCGCGTCGACTGGGCGCATGGCGATCAGCTCGCCTTCGTCGACCTCGGCGTCGGCGGCCATCTGCTGTCACACACTTCGCTGCAGGGTGGCCCGAACCTCGGCACGGCGTTCCAGTTCGGCGAGTGGATCGGGACGGGGATCCGCTTCGGGCGCGGCGAGGCCTATGAGGTCGGACTTCGCCTTGAGCACCTGTCGAACGCCGACCTCAAGCTGCCCAACGACGGCATCACCTTCGTGTCGCTGCGGGCGGCCTGGCATTTCTGACGCGGTGTCGCGCCCCGGGACGGGGCGCGTTCCACGGCGCGGGTCGGGCTCGTGCTGCGGCGCGCGCCGCGGGCGGGCATCAGGACGGCGGCTGCGCTGCGTCCACGGCAGCGGGGAACGAAACCGTGACGGCGAGTCCCTTTCCCGACGCGGCTTCGTCGAAAGAGACCGTCGCACCGTGGATTTCTGCAATCCGCTCGACGATCGACAGTCCGAGGCCCGACCCGGAAATCCCTCCGCCGACCAGGCGATGGAAGCGCTGGCCGAGCCGCGCGCGGTCCTCGGGGGCGACCCCCGGCCCCTGGTCGGCGACGACGATGTACGCCGAGCCTTGCCGCTCGCCGGTGTCGACGCGCACGACCGTATGGGCGTAGCTGTAGCGGACCGCATTGTCGAGCAGATTGCGCAGCAGGATTCCCAGCAGCCGCCCGTCTGCGGCGACCTGCACCGGCGGCCCTTCGGCGAGCTCGATGTCGATCGTTCTGGCGAGCGCGGCCGGCGCTGCGTCGGCGATCGCCCGTTTCGCGACTGCGCGCAGGTCGCAGGCCTCGCGCCGGGCCTCGAAGCCGTCGGGCTCGAGACGCGCCAGCGTCAACAGCTGCTCGACCAGGTGCGTCGCGCGGTCGCAGCCGACGATCACGTTGTCCAGCGCCCGCTCCCGCTCGCCATCGCTGGTCGCGCCACGCGCAACCTGCGCCTGCGCCCGCAATGCGGCGAGCGGCGTGCGCAGCTCGTGGGCCGCGTCGGCAGTGAAGCGACGCTCGTTCTCCATCGATGCGCGCACCCGGGCGAACAGACGGTTCAGGTTCAAGGCGAGCGGCGCGACTTCGGCCGGCGCGCCGCCCGACTCCAGCGGTGCGAGGTTGTCGGGCGCGCGGTGCTCGACCTGCCGGCTCAGCGTCCGCAACGGGTTGAGCGCGCGCGAGATGCCGAACCAGATCAGCGTGCCGAGGATGGGCAGCGCGACGGCCAGCGGCAGCAGCATGTTCTCGGCGATCCTTGCGGCAACCTCGTCGCGCGCACCTGCATGCTCGCCGACCTGGACCAGGTACCAGTGACGGTCATCCCATTCGCTGAAGACTCGCCAGCGCTGCCCGTCGATGGTGACGTCGCTGAATCCGTCGTCATTCGGAGAAAGCCGTGCTTCGGGAGCGTTCGCCGTGCGCAGGCGCGGGGCGTTTCCATGCTCCCACACCTGGAACGCGAGGCGATGTGCGTAGCGATGAAGCGCCGGCAGCTCCTGGAAATCGGTCTCGTCGGGTTCGCTTTGCACTTCCGCGATCACCAGCGAGGCCAGTTGCGCGAGGTGCGAATCCAGGAGCTCGTCGACTTCGTGTCGCGCATCGAAGTAGCTGACGATGCCGGTCGCGTTCCAGATCGCAGCGACCGAAACGAGGAGCACGACCAGCAGCTGGCGCCGGATCGAGCGCGGACGGTCAGCCATCGCCGTCCACCGGATTGCGCGGCAGAACGTAGCCGACGCCGCGCACGGTGCGGATCAGCCCCGGCGCGAGCTTCCTGCGCAGGTGATGGATGTGCACCTCGACCGCGTTGCTCTCGACTTCGAAGCCCCAGGCGTAGAGGCGCTCCTCGATCTGGGCACGCGACAGCACGCGATCGGCATTCAGCATGAACTCCTGCAGCAGGTTGAATTCCTTCGCCTTCAGCTCGACCGGCTGTCCGCGATAGATGACGCTGCGCGCCGCCGGATCGAGGCGCAGCTCGGCCACCTCGAGGATCGGCGCGGGTTCGCCGCGGGATCGCCGGACGATCGCACGCAGCCTTGCCGCGAGCTCGTCGAGGTCGACCGGCTTGACGACGTAGTCGTCGGCCCCGGTGTCGAAACCCTTGATCCGTTGGTCGATCGCGTCGCGCGCGGTCAGGATCAGCACCGGGATCGACGAACCCTTCGCGCGCTCCCGGCGCAGCAACTCGAGGCCGTCGAGGCGCGGCAGACCGAGGTCCAGCACGACCGCTGCGAATTCGGTCGCCCGCAGTGCCGTCTCGGCCGCGACGCCGTCTCTCACCCAGTCGGCGTCGAAACCGCGCTGGCGCAGACCCGCCTGCAGCGCGTCGCCCAGCAGCGGATCGTCTTCGGCGACGAGGACGCGCGTCACGATGTCCCGCCGGCGGCGCAGCCGGCCAACGGCAGGCGGCCGATTGTCGGGGTGTGCATGGCGCTCACCGGGCCGCTTCGGACGCGGGATTGCCGGGCGATCCGCCGGACCGGTACAGCGGGTCGTGCGCGCGGAAGCTCCGCTGATAGAGCCACAGGTAGCCCGCCTGGAAAGCTGCGCCGATGACGAAGGGGGCAACGAGCATGCCGCTGTCGAAAAGCGCGCCGGCGACAACCGGTCCCACCGAGCGTGGAATCTGCCGCGATACCGAGGAAACCGTTCCCGCGAGGCCGAGGCGGTGGTTGCGGACCAGGCTTGCCGTGATCGCGGAACGCGGGCCGTTGGTCGCCCGGTTCAGCGTGTTGCGCAACAGGAAGATGCCGATCGCCGCGGTCAGGGTCGGCGAGAACGGGAAGATGAACAGCAGGGCCAGCGCGCCCAGGCGCAGCGCGACGATGACGCGCATGAGACCGTAGCGCCGCGACAGCGGGCCCGTCAGGTGCGACGACACGGCCGCGAGCAGGAAACCCGTCGCGATCAGCGGCGCGATGTGGCGGGGACCGATGCCGAATCGCAGCGCGAACCAGTACGAAACCAGCGGGCCGGTGAGTCCGAGGCCGGTGCCCTGGAGGAAGTTCGCGAAGGCGAGCATGCGCAGGTTGCGGTTCTCCTTCTGGCGCACGGCGCGTTCGGCCGATGGATCGGGCGCAGCGGCGAGCGCGACATGGCGGTCCTCGGCCATCGCGATGCAGGCGAGGCAGATCAACGCGGCTGCCAGCGCGATGCCGAAGATCGGGCGGTACGCATCGGCCGCGGGAATCGCGGTCGACACGAGGCCGGGCAGGATCGCACAGGCGGCGCCTGCGGCCATGCCGACGAATCCCAGCGTCGCATTCAGCGAGAGGACCCGCGACCGGGTGGCCGGGTCCAATCCCTGCGTCAGCCAGGCCTGCTCGACCGAGCCGAAAGGGCCGGCCGCGCCGTTCGCGCCCCGCCCGAACGCGCCGACGACCGCCGCGCCCGCGAGGATCGCTGCATTGGCGGTGAACAGCGCGACCAGGCACGCGAGTGCATAGACGGCGTCGTAGGCCAGCAGGAAGCGCCGGCGCCCGAAGCGGTCGCTCGCGATCGCACCGGAGATCGTCATGACGACGCCGAAGACCAGGCTCCCGGCGAGCACCGATCCGATCGCCGCGCCGGTCCAGTGCAGCGATTTGAGGTACAGCGCAAAATCGACGGCGAGCACGCCTTGCGCGACGCTGCGCGCCGCCCGGGCGGCAAGCAGCAATCGGACCGACCGGCGCAAGGATGTCCTGGCGTGGTCCATCATGCGTCGGCAGTCTGCAGTGCGGGTTCCTGCGCCCCCAGCAGGAACGCCCACGCCTGTTCGTGCAGGGCTGCGCGCCGGACCAGCCCGCTGAAGCTGTGGCCGGTGTCGGGGAGCTGGCGCAGATCCACTGGGGCAGGCAGGCCGAGCGCCTGCGCGCGCGCATTCATCGCTGCGGTCCAGCGGATCGCGCGCTCGACGCGGGTCGGGCCCTGCTCGGCGTCCACGCGCTCGCGCTGGCGCAGGCTGGCCCCGCGGCGACGGTCGTGCATGCCGACGAAGACGCGGCCCGGCACGCTCAGGAAGAGTCTCTGCCGGGACATGTCGATGCCGGAAGGCGGATGGCGCAATCCGTAGGGAAAATCCGCGGAATCATCCGGGAATGTATACCAGCCCGCGGCGCTGATCGCATAGCGTGCGACCCGCTCCGGATGGGCCATGACGAAGCGGTGGGCGAACTGGGCGCCTCCCGAGTGTCCGAACAGGTGGAGCCGGCGACCGGGCAACCCGCACGACGACAGCACGCTGTCGATCAGCGACATCATCGCGAGGTCGGCGCGCTGGCCATGGCCGTCGCGTCCGAGGCGCTGGTAATCGGGAAACGCTGCGGCCTCGAACAGGGGCACGACCAGGATCGCGCCGCGCGACTGCGCGAGGCTCGCGAATGCCGCGTGGTGATCGGGCGCATTCCGGCTGATGCCGTGGATGACGACGACCACCGGCGTGTCGGGGCCCGGCTCGGCAGGCATCTCGAATGCGTAGCGAAGCCCCGCCCGGAATTCGATCATTCCGGCGGCGGGGCGCGGCGATGCACTCGCTGCCTGCGCGAGCGTCGAGGCTGGGATCGGACGGGTGAGAGCGCGCATCGTTTCGGCAAGGGTCCGCGCAGCGCGGGCCGTGTGCCCGCGCTGCGCATCATCGTGCGGCTTTGCCCGCGAATCGCGTAGCCGCCGCCCGGGAGCTGGATCGGATTACTGCGTCGGTCCGGGCGTCGCCCGCAGGCCTGGCAGGCGGCTCAGCACCGGGAACAGGCTGCTGACGATTTGCGGGTCCGTCAACTCGTCCGCCGTGTGCACGGGCAGGCCGACTGCGTGCTGCGCTTCCCGCGCGGCGAGCGGCGACGCGGTCACGACTCCGCTCACCGCCACCACCGGCAGGTGATGCTGGCGCAGCCATTCGACTCCTGCGAGGGCGCTCATCGCATCGGGTGCTGCGAACAGCACGGCGTCGACGTTCTTGACGAATCGCATCGACTTCACCAGCGCCGAGGTCTCGGCCTGCAGCAGGCCGTCGGCGACTTCCAGCACGACGCACTCGACACCGGCCACTGCGACGTGGCGGCAGAGCTGGGTGAGGATGTGCTCGAGTTGCTCGAGCGGCAGGCCCGCGGTGCTGGCAAAGCCGGCGTCGGTGAAATCGAGCACCGGTGCCGCGCCCGCGTCGCTCATCAGCCACCGATCGCCACCTGCGCCGGTCCCTGTGACTTTCGCCGCGCCGACGCGCAAACCGAGCCGCCGCAGGCCGGCGACCAGGTTGGCCGCCGTCGTCGTCTTCCCGGCATTCATGCTGGACCCGAGCACCGCTACGGTGAACGGTGCACGCCGCGATGGCGGCGCGCTCAGCGCGGCATTGCGCATGTTGAGCACGCCGCCGGCATTGGCGAGCAGGCCGATGGGCTCGATCTGCGTCGCGGCCTTGATGCCCGCGTGCCGGCTCTGAACCAGGGCCGCGATCCCGCCTGCGGCCACGAGATGGCACGGGGAAAGATCCTCCGGCACGCTGGCTTCGTATTGATCCGGCGCGTAGCGCGCGCCGAAAGCGACGACGATCTCGTCGCCGGGCCAAAGGCGCGCGCGGCGGCCGCTGGACGACTCCAGATGCTGGTGCTGTCCCAGGCGTGTCACGCGAGCGAGCACCAGGTCACCGGCTTCGGGGCGCCGGTCGGTGACGAGCTTCGTCGCTCCGGCGAGGTCGACGCGCCGGATGCTGTAGGACGTCTTGGCGTGCTTCAGACGCTCGGGGGACAGATTGAGCGGCGAGGAGCCCTTCGGGAGGACGATCTGTCTCGGGGAGCGTAGGTCCTGGGTTTCCGGCTCGTAGGCGAATGGCACGACTGTTTCTCCTGGCATGTGGCTGACGATTTGCTCGGGCGCTGCGAATTCCCTGATTCCCGCGATCCCCGGAACCGGTGCTGCGTCGGTTCGCGGAGCGGGGCGCTCCCATCCATTCACGCCGCCGAGGCGGGAGCACGGAGCGGAGCTTGATGCTGCTTTCTTAACGGGTCCTTAAGACATTGTCATGATCGGATCGTTGCGCATCGCGGCTGCACGATCGCCGGGCGCACGGCGAGTCAGCTGCCGCGTTCCCGGGATTCGCGCCGCCGGTACACCCGGTCGCTGCGCATGGCCGCCGGGTTCCCCGCATCCGCCTTCACCGTGTGCGTTCGAGGCAGGCCCGGGATCTCGACGGCGCCGCTCCAGAACGCCGCAATGAATCCGGCCAGCAGCACTGCGGTCACCCAGCGCGTCCTGCGTATCGCTTCGCCCGGGTGTCCTGACTTGTAGCCGGTGAGCATGGACTTCGCGAGGTTCTCGCGATGCAGCAAGCTGCTGACCAGGACGCCGGCGATGTGCGCGACGACGACCGCGAGCATCACGTTGCCGGCGACCTCGTGAACGTCGTCGATCCACTTGCCGACCAGGTGGTTGTCCCTGGCGTAGCCGGCGCCGGTGGTGAGGATGCCCAGCGTGACGATCGCGTAGATCGCCCAGCTTCCGGCCGGATTGTGTCCGACGTAGTGGCGCGGCTTTCGGGCGAGCAGCGACCCGAGGTACGCGCGCACCGCATGCGGTCCATAACTGAACGACGACAGGCGCGCATAGCGCGTGCCGACGATCGCCCACATCAGCCGGAACGCGATGAGGACTGCGACCGTGTAGCCGAAGGTGACGTGGATGTAGCGCAGGCGATCGTAGCCCGAGGTCGCGTAGGCTCCGGCGAAAGAGATCGCCAGCAGCCAGTGGAACACGCGGACCGGGAGGTCCCAGACGAGAATCCGGATCTTTTCCAACGTATGTCTCGCTCCAGCGTGGAATGCGCGCCACGGACGCGCCGGCCGGAACCGGGGCGCCGGGGTCCCGGAGTCGGGTCCGGGCACCCATCGTCGCGTCGGTTCGCGGATGCACGAAGGCGAGACTAGAGCCCGATCCTTACCGGATGCTTAACTCGCCCGTGTAGCGGGTCAGCGCACTTCGCCGACGGGCAGGGCGGCGCCGTGAATGGCGCGTGCGTCTTCCGATGCGAGGAACAGGATCACGCTGGCGATATCCCGCGGCGCCACCCATGCCGAGCGATCGGCATCGGGCATCGCCTTCCGGTTGTCCTCGGTATCGATGATCGTCGGCAGCACGCAGTTCGCATGGATGCCCCGGTCGTGCAGCTCGGCCTCCATCGCCTCGGTGAGCCGGAGCACCGCGCTTTTCGCCGCGCTGTAGGCCCCCATGCCTGCGCTGCCCCGGTGCGCCGCGAAGGCCGCGACATTGACGATGCGTCCGCCCTTGCCGTCGAGCATGTGCGGCACGACGGCGTGGGCGACGTTGACGAGGCTGCGCACATTGGCATCGAACACGAAGTCGAGAGTCCGGTCGGAGAGCTCGTGGACGGCCTCGCCCATCCGGAAGCCGCCGACGATGTTGCACAACACGTCGATGCGGCCGAAGCGACCGGCTGCCGTCGCGACGGCACGATCGACGTCATCGCGATCCAGCAGGTCGGCGGCGAGGAGCAGGCGGCGCGGCGTCTCCGTTCCGAAGGCGTCGGCGAGCTGGCTCCGGCGGCGCGCGACCAGCGCAAGGTTCGCGTTCGCCGCGGCGAAGCCCGCGGCCACGGCGCGGCCGAGGTGCCCCGCGGCGCCGGTGACGACGACGGTTCGATCGCCAAAATCCATGGGGCCCCGACCTCCCGGGTGTGCGCCTCGAGCGGGCATACTACCGCGTGTCCATTGCGGCCGCAGCTTGCAGGCGCCGCCCCGCCGTGCGAGGCTCCCCGCAGTGAAGCTCTTCCTCTGCGGCGACGTGATGACCGGCCGCGGCATCGACCAGATCCTGCCGCACCCGGGAAATCCGCAACTGCACGAGCCGTACCTGCGCTCTGCGCAAGGCTATGTCGATCTGGCCGAGGAAGAGTCGGGGCCGATCCGACGTCCCGTCGGCTTCGACTACATCTGGGGCGATGCCCTGGCGATCCTCGAGCGCGAGCGCCCCGATGCGCGGATCGTCAACCTGGAAACGGCGATCACCACCGCGGACGACGCGTGGCGCGGCAAATCCATCCATTACCGGATGCACCCCGACAACGTCGGCTGCCTCACCGCTGCGGGCATCGATTGCTGCGTGCTTGCCAACAATCACGTGCTCGACTGGGGCTACGACGGTCTCCTGTCGACGCTCGCAACCCTGCGCGGCGCCGGCATCCACACGGCCGGCGCCGGAGCGACGCGGGCCGCCGCAGCCGCTCCCGCGGTCCTTGCCACGGCGCCGGGCCCGCGCGTCCTGGTGTTCGCGATGGGGATGGCGAGCGCGGGGGTGACGCAGGACTGGGCGGCGGACGAGGGCCGTCCCGGCGTCAATTTCCTGCGCGAGCTCTCGCAGGATGCGGCGCGGAGGATCGCGCGCCAGGTCGCCGAGGTGAAGCGGGGGGGGGACGTCGTCGTCGCGTCGATACATTGGGGCTCGAACTGGGGTTACGGCGTGGCGCCTGCGCAGCGGGAGTTCGCGCATTGGCTGATCGACGAGGCGCAGGTCGACGTCGTCCACGGTCACTCGTCGCATCACCCGATCGGCATCGAGATCCACCACGACCGCCCCGTCCTCTACGGCTGTGGCGATCTGATCAACGACTACGAAGGCATCGGCGGCTACGACGCGTTCCGCCCCGACCTGACGGCCGCGTATTTCCCCACGTTCGACACGCGGACCGGGCGCCTGCGGGCGCTCGCGCTGGTGCCGCTGCGGGTCCGGCATCTGCGCCTCAATCGCGTGTCGGTCGCCGAAGCCCGCTGGCTCGCGCAGGCGCTGACGCGGGCTTCGCGCGACTTCGGGGTCGAGATCGCCGTCGACGGCGTAGGCGACGACATCCGGCTGACCGTCGGACATCGCTGACCGGGGCCGCATCCGGCGCCGCCGCGGCGGCCGCCGGGGAGGAGGTTCCTTCGGGAAGGAGATTCCTCCGCCGGGCCGGGTTGACGTGCGTCAAACCTCGCCCCCGCGGCGCGGGAGACCATAGCGGGCCGTCGACGAATCAGGGACCGGGCCGATGCGAGCCTCGATGATCCACAAGGCGGCGTCCGATCTGCGGGTTGCGCCGAATCTCGCCGACTACGACGCCGAACGGCGGCGGTTCTCCTGGGCCACCGCCGGCGCCGCGCTCGGGCTGCGCGCGCGCGCGTCGGTCAATATCGGACAGCTCGCGGTCGATCGGCATCTGGGCACCCCGGTCGCCGATCGTGTCGCGTTCAGCTTCCTCGCCCGCGACGGCCGGAAGCGCGACGTCGGCTATGCCGAGCTCTCGGCGCTGTCCAATCGTTTCGCCAATGCGTTGCGCGGACTGGGCGTCGGCAAGGGGGAGCGCGTGTTCCTGCTCGCCGGGCGCATTCCCGAGCTCTACATCGCGGCCCTGGGCGCGCTCAAGAACGGCAGCGTCGTTGCGCCGCTGTTCTCCGCGTTCGGTCCCGAACCGATCCGGACGCGGCTCGCGCTGGGCGAGGCGAAGGTCCTGGTCACGACCGAATCGCTGTACCGGCGCAAGGTCGCCGGCATCGCCGGCGAGCTGCCGCGGCTCGCGCACATCCTGCTCGTTGGCGACGATGGCGCCCCGCCCGATGTCCCTGGCACGCACGACCTGGCGTCGCTGATGCGCGAGGCCGACGACCGCTTCGAAATCGAGCCGACGAGCGCGGACGACATGGCGCTGCTGCATTTCACCAGCGGCACGACCGGAACGCCGAAAGGCGCCATCCACGTGCACGGCGCCGCCGTCGCCCATTACGCGACGGGGCGCTACGCGCTCGACCTGCATGCCGACGATGTCTTCTGGTGCACCGCCGACCCGGGGTGGGTGACGGGAACGTCCTACGGCATCATCGCGCCGCTTCTGCATGGCGTCACCAGCATCGTCGACGAAGCTGATTTCGACGCGGAGCGCTGGTACCGGCTGCTCGACGAGCAGCGCGTGAGCGTCTGGTACACGGCGCCCACCGCGGTCCGGATGCTGATGAAAGGCGGCGCCGCGCTTGCGCAGGCGCACCGCCTGCCTGCATTGCGCTTCATTGCGAGCGTCGGCGAGCCGCTCAATCCCGAGGCCGTCTGGTGGGGCGAGGAGGCATTCGGGCTTCCGATCCATGACAACTGGTGGCAGACCGAGACCGGCGGCATCATGATCGCGAACACGCCTGCGATGGACATCAAGCCGGGATCGATGGGCAAGCCGCTGCCGGGAATCGACGCATTCGTCGTCGTGCGCAAGGACGACGGAAGCTGCGAGCGGATCGATGCTCCAGGCGTCCAGGGCGAGCTTGCATTGCGCACCGGCTGGCCGTCGATGTTCCTCGGCTACCTGAACCAGGACGAGCGCTACCGGAAGTGCTTCTGCGGCGACCTGTACCTGACCGGTGATCTCGTCAGCCGCGATGCCGACGGCTACTACTGGTTCGTCGGGCGTGCCGACGACGTGATCAAGTCGGCGGGACACCTGATCGGGCCGTTCGAGGTCGAGAGCGCCCTGATCGAGCATCCGGCGGTTGCCGAGGCGGGGGTCATCGGCAAGCCCGATCCGGTCGTCGGCGAGACGGTGAAGGCTTTCGTTTCGCTGAAGGCCGGATACGTGGCCAGCGAGGCGCTGCGGACCGAGCTCCTCGGCCATGCCCGCAAGCGCCTGGGCGCGGCCGTCGCGCCCAAGGAGATCGCATTCCTGCCCGCGTTGCCGCGCACCCGCAGCGGCAAGATCATGCGGCGGCTGCTGAAAGCGCGCGAGATGGGCTTGCCCGAGGGCGACACGTCGACGCTCGAGGCGGGCGGTTGAGTCGGAAGGCGAGCCAATGAACGCCGTCGCTGGAAATCAACCGTCGCCGCCGGTCGGGCTGCCGCGCGAGTCGGCGCTCGCACTGCTCGCCGACATGCTTCGCATACGCCGCTTCGAGGAGCGCTGCGCCGATCTCTACGGGCAGCAGAAGATCCGCGGCTTCCTGCACCTGTACATCGGGGAGGAAGCGGTCGCCGTGGGTGCCGTGCACGCGCTCGCCGCCGACGATGCGATCGTCGCGACGTATCGCGAGCACGGTCACGCGCTGGTCCGCGGCATCCCGGCGAGCGCGATCATGGCCGAGATGTACGGCAAGCGCGAAGGCTGCTGCCGAGGCAGGGGCGGGTCGATGCACTTGTTCGATGCGGCGACACGCTTCTACGGCGGCAACGCGATCGTCGGAGGCGGGTTGCCGATCGCGGTGGGACTCGCGCTCGCCGACCGCATGCAGGGGCGCTCGCGGGTGACCGCGGTATTCTTCGGAGAGGGTGCGATCGCCGAAGGCGTGTTCCACGAGTCCATGAACCTGGCCGCGCTGTGGCGGCTGCCGGTCGCGTTCTTCTGCGAGAACAACCTCTATGCGATGGGGACCGCGCTCGCGCGCTCCGAGTCGCAGATCGACCTCTGCACCAAAGCTGCCGCCTTCGGCATGCCGGCCGTCCGGGTGGATGGCATGGACGTGATCGCCGTGCACGGGGCGGCGCGCGACGCGGTCGCGCGTGTACGCGGCGACGGACCGTGTTTCGTCGAGTTCCAGACCTACCGCTACCGCGCGCATTCGATGTTCGACCCCGATCTCTATCGCGACAAGGCCGAGATCGAGGCATGGAAGAAACGCGGGCCGATCCACAACCTCTCCAATCGCCTCAAGGCACAGGGGCTGCTCACCGAGGAGGAATTCCTCGCGTTCGACGCCGCCGCGGCGAAGGAGGTGGAAGAGGCCGTCGCGTTCGCCGAAGCCGGAAGCCTCGAGCCGGTCGAGGATCTCGCGCTCGATGTGGTCGCGGGGCCGGCGCGATGAGGATCAGCTACCGCGAGGCGATGCGCATGGGGCTGCACGATGCGCTCGCTTCGGATCCGCGCGTATTCCTGATGGGCGAGGACGTCGGCAAGTACGGCGGGTCCTATGCGGTCTCCAGGGGCTTTCTCGACGAATTCGGACCCGAGCGCATACGCGACACGCCGCTGTCCGAGCTCGCTTTCGTCGGCGCGGGCATCGGTGCGGCGCTGGGGGGGATGCGTCCGATCGTCGAGGTGATGACCGTCAACTTCAGCCTGCTGGCGCTCGACCAGATCGTCAACGCCGCAGCGCTCTACCGCCACATGTCGGCCGGTCAGTTCCACGTGCCGCTGGTGATCCGGATGGCGACCGGGGCCGGACGGCAGCTCGCGGCGCAGCATTCGCACAGCCTGGAGAACTGGTACGCGCACGTTCCGGGTCTTACCGTGGTGACACCCGCGACCATCGACGATGCGCGCGGCATGCTCGCGGCTGCTCTCGCCGATCCGGATCCGGTGCTCATCTTCGAGCACGCGCTGCTCTACAACTCGGAAGGCGAGCTGACCGACGCGTGGCGCAGCCGCGACCTGCGTTCGGCGCAGATCCTGCGCAACGGGCGCGACGTCACGCTGATCGCATGGGGCGGCACGGTCGCGAAGGCGCTCGAGGCGGCAAGCGAGCTCGCGGGCGAGGGCATCGACGCCGAGGTCGTCGACCTGCGGGTGCTGCGGCCCCTCGACGACGCGACGTTCATCGGATCGGTGCGCCGCACGCGCCGCGCCGTCGTCGTCGACGAGGGCTGGCGCTCGGGCAGCCTGGCGGCCGAGGTCATGGCGCGCATCATGGAGCAGGCGCTCTACGATCTCGACGCGCCCGTGGCGCGGGTGTGCAGCGAGGAGGTTCCGATTCCCTATGCGAAGCACCTCGAGGACGCCGCATTGCCGCAGCCCGCGAAGGTCGCCGCCGCCGTGCGGCTGCTGCTGGGCAGGGGCTGAGGGGGCCACGATGATCGAGTTCAGGCTCCCCTCGCTCGGCGCGGAAATGGATGAGGGCACGCTGCTTGAATGGAAGGTCAAGCCCGGCGACATCGTGCGCAAGGGCGACGTCGTCGCCGTCGTCGACACCAGCAAGTCGGCGATCGACGTCGAGATCTGGAACGAAGGCACGATCTACGAGCTTGCGCTCGAGCCGCAGCGAAAGGTCCCGGTCGGCACGGTAATGGCGCGCTTGCTCGAGCCCGGGGAGAGCGTCGAGCACGCCGAGGCGCACAAGCGCCGTCTGCTGGCGACGCAGGCGGGGCCGACGGCGGTGGCCGCGGCCGTGCCGGCAGCCGTGGGCGAAGGGTCGATCGCGGCGGTTCCAGTGCCGCCACCCGCCGCGTCGCCGGCTGCCGCAGCCCCGGGCGCCGGTCGGCGGCGCGTGTCTCCCGCAGCGCGCATGCGTGCGCAGGCGCTGGGGCTCGATCCAGCGGGCGTGACCGGCACCGGACCCGACGGGGCTGTCACGCTCGACGATGTCGAAAGGGCGGCGCGCGCCATCCGGCCCGCGCAGGCGGCGGCAGCGGCCGCCGCGATGGCGCCGCACGACGCGGCAAGGCCTTCGGCGACCGACCGCGCGCTGGCAATGCGCGGCGCGATCGCTGCGGCGATGGCGCGATCCAAGCGCGACATCCCGCACTACTACCTGGCCGCCGACATTCCGCTCCTGCGGCTCCGGCAATGGCTCGCTGCACGCAACGAGCGCCGGCCCGTGACCGGGCGCGTGCTGATGGCGGTGCCGCTGCTGAAGGCGGTCGCGCTCGCCTTGCGCGGGTTCCCCGAGTTGAACGGACGCCATGTCGACGGAGCGTTCGCACCGGCAACCGGCATCCATCCCGGGGTCGCCGTCTCGCTCCGCCAGGGCGGCCTCATCGCGCCGGCGATCCACGATGCCGACACGCTGGCGATCGACGACCTGATGCGCCACCTCGCCGATCTCGTTGCGCGCGCACGCGCGCTGACGCTGCGCAGCTCCGAGATGACCGATGCGACGATCACCGTCACCAACCTCGGCGAGCAGGGCGTCGAGCTGGTGCAGGGAATCATCTATCCGCCACAGGTCGCGCTGGTGGGCTTCGGCAGGGTGACCGATCGCCCATGGATCGACAATGGCCAGGTGACCGTCGTGCCGGTCGTCACCGCGAGCCTTGCGGCCGACCATCGGACGAGCGACGGGCACCGCGGGGCGCTGTTCCTGAACGAGATCGGCCGACTGCTGCAGGACCCAGGGCTGCTCGACGGGGCCGCAGGATGAGCGCTCTGGGCCAGCGTGTCACAGGGCCGGGCCGCCGACCGGGGAACGCACGATGACGCCCCCCGGCGATTCCGCGCTTCGCGCGGCGGTGCTCGAGACGCTTCTGCGGATTGCACCCGAGACGTCGCCCGACGAGCTCGCGTCCGGCCGTCCGCTGCGCGACCAGGTCGATCTCGACTCCATGGACTGGCTGAACTTCCTCGTCGGATTGCACGAGCGCCTGGGCGTCGACATTCCCGAGGCCGACTACCGGAAGCTCGTGACCCTCGACGACCTCGTTGCCTATCTCAGGACGAGGATCCCGGCCTGACCCCCGGATCGCGGTACGCGAGGGGCACCGCGAGGTGCCCGGTGAACCATTGCGCCGCCTGCCTTGCGACCTCTTCGAGGGTCCCCGGTTCCTCGAACAGGTGGGTTGCGCCGGGGACGATCGACAGCTCCTTTTCGCAGCGAAGCCTGGCGTAGGCGCTGCGGTTCAGGGCGATGACTTCGTGGTCTTCGCCCCCGACGATCAACAGCGTCGGTGCGCCGACCCGACCGAGAGCCTGCGCGCCCGCGAGATCCGGGCGGCCGCCCCGCGACACGACTGCACCGACGCCGGAATCCGGATCGGCTGCCGCAACCAGCGCCGCGGCGGCACCCGTGCTTGCGCCGAAATAACCGAGGGGCAGTCCCTGCGCCTGCGGTTCGTCGCGCAGCCAGCGCGTCGCGCCGCGCAGGCGGTCGCTCAGGAGGTCGATGTCGAAGCGCGTCGCGTAATCGCGGTCCTCGTCCTGCGTCAGCAGGTCGAAGAGCAGCGCGCCGAACCCGGCATCGAAGAGGACCTGGGCGACGTAGACGTTGCGCGGGCTGAGCCTCGAACTGCCGCTGCCGTGCGCGAACGCCACGATGCCGCGTGGCCGCGGCGGGCGCGACAGCGTCCCGGAGAGGAGGATCCCGTCGCAAGGAATCCGGACGTCGGTGGAAGTGGGTTGCGTCATGGTCCGGAACTCCCTCGCAACCGGGCCGCGGGCGCGACGCACGGCCGCGCCGTGCAGCGTCAGCGATACTCGACGATTTCCGCCATCGGCAGCCGCTGCCTGGCGGCGGGAGCGCGCTCGCGGTAGCCGAGCGCGATGACCAGCGCGACGACGTCGGCGCGGCTCGTGATGCCCAGCGCATCGAGGACCGCACTCCCCGAGAAAGCACCGATCGGGCAGCTGTCGACGCCGATGGCCGCGGCTGCCGTCATCATGTTCGCTGCCGCGATGTGGCACTGCGCGATGCTCCACGCCGTGAGGTCGTTGTGCTGCGCGAAATGCCGGTAGAAATCGAGCAGGGCGGTGAATTCCGAAGTTCCCGGCGTCTCGCGGCGAAGCATCCTCGCGACGTACTGGCTGTCGGGCGCCAGGTCCTGCTCGCGCGCCAGGATCACGATCACTGCGCTGGCCGTTCCGACCTGCGGCTGGCCGGCGCAGGCTTCCTGCAGCGCCTCCTTGCAGGCGGGATCCTGGACGACGACGAAACGCCAGTGCTCGAGCCCGAGCGACGACGGTGACAGTCGTCCGGCCTCGAGGACGTACTCGATGTCCTCCTGCGCGACGCGTCGATCGGGCTCGAACGCCCTGCAGGCATGGCGGAATCGCATCGCCTGCAGGAAGCCGTCGCGCAGGTCCGCCTTCCCGCCGTCGTCCTGCATGGTGTCACTCCTTCACAGCGATGGCGTGCCCTGGTGCGCGTAGGTCTTCTCGCGGTGCTCCTGGCAGGGACGGCAGCGCTTCGCCGTCGGGTATGCGCGCAGGCGCTCGAAGCCGATGTCGCCGCCGCAGTCGATGCAGATGCCGAAGCTGCCGTCCTTGATCCGCAGCTTCGCGGCGTCGATGTCGCGCAGTTCCTCGACATGGCGGTCGATGATCGCGAGGTTCAGGTCCGCGAGGGCATCGCCGACCGACTGGTCGCCGACGTCGGGAGGGACGCGACCGATGATCTCGATGTACTGCTGGTTTTCGCTGTGCTCGAGTTCGTCGCGGACTTCCTCCAGCAACGATTCGCGACGCCGGTCGAGTTGCTCGGCGAGTTCGGTCACGTGGGATCTGGAAAGGCTCATTCGGGTCGTTCTCCACACACGGCTTCGCGACGATGTCCCGGATTGTAGGGCCCGGGTGGGCGCGGGGTTTGACCTGGCGCAAGCAGCGATGATTCATGGCGCGACGGCGGCCGTGCCGTGCTTTCGCCGCGCCCCGCGGCAGACCCGTCGCCCGCAGCCAGCCCGGCCCGGGCGGCGATCCGGCGGGGACTCAATTTCCCGCAGGCAGGCGCAGACCGGCCAGCAGGTCCTGCGCCAGGTACTGCTGGCGGTAGGTCTCGAAGGACACTCGATCCGACGCCTCGATTTCGCGCTGCGCGGCCAGCGACTCGTCGGCCATGCCGCGGAAGCGCGCTTCCATCTCGGCCGGATAGGGCAGCGCGAGCAGGTCGCCGCGTCGCTGCACTGACCGGGCGAGCGCGAAGTCGGCATAC
>DATIQL010000149.1:0-18087 GCA_035470905.1 Casimicrobiaceae bacterium | reverse complement strand
GGCCGCAGCCTTGCTCCGCGTGACGCGCTTCGCCCCGGACGGCGCTGCGGTCGCTGCTGCCACTGCCGCAGTCCCCGCCTTGATGCGCGAGCCCGCCGCGGTCTTGCGCGCGGTGGCGGTCTTGGTGGCAGCCGTCTTGCGTGCGGTGGTGGTCTGGGTGGCGGCGGTCTGGGTGGCGGCGGGCGCCTTGCGCGGCGCGCGCGCTTTCACGGTCCCTCGCTTCGCGGTAGGGGTCTCGCGTCCCGCCTTGGCGTCGATCAGTGCCACCGCTTCGTCGAGCGTCAGGGTGTCGACGGCGTCCCTGTCGGGCAGCGTCGCATTGGTCGCGCCGTGCTTGACGTAGGGCCCGTAGCGTCCTGCGTGCAATTCCACGGGCTGGCCATCGCGCGGATGGGCGCCGAGCGTGCGCAGCGCCGCCGCGCGCGCGGGCCGCGCGCCCTTGCGGCCGGGCTCGCGGGCCTCGAACTCGAAGCCGACCTTGCCGTCGGCCTGCTTGACCAGGAAGGCGGAGAACGGGCGGCGCGTGCGCGCCGACACGAACTGCAGCAGGTCGGTCTTGCCCGTCTCGAGCAGCTTGGACATCTGCGCGCGCTCGATCGGGCGCTGGAGGATCGTGCGCCCCGAACGGAAATCGCAGGTCTTCTGTTCGCCGACCGCAAGCTCGCAGACGTAGGCGTTGGGCGTTTCGAAGACGCGATGGCCGCACTTGGGGCAGGGCCCGAGCGGCGTCTGCTCCGAGAAATCCGGTGCGCCTTCCTCGTCCTCGTCCAGGCGCGGCCCGAAATCGAACTCCACCTCGTTGGCGTCGGTGAGCCTGAGCTTGGCCGAGAAAGGACGGCCCAGCCGGCTGCGGAAGCCGTCGAGCGGGCCCAGCTCGCGGGTCGACAGCAGGGCGTCGGCCTCGTCGGGGGCGATCTGGCGGCCGCCCATGATCTTCCAGAAGCCGAAGTCGCAATCGATGCACTGGAATTTCTTGTAGCGCTCGTGGACTTCACCGCCGCATTTCGGGCAACGCGACGTGAGCGTCGCGAAGTCGCCGGGGATCGTGTCGCTCTCGTAGTTCTTGGCCTGCGCGACGATGTGCTCGGTCATCTCCACGATCTGGCGCATGAACTCGCTGCGCGGCAGCTCGCCGTGCTCCATCTGCGCCAGCTTGAACTCCCACTCGGCGGTGAGTTCCGGCGAGAAGAGCTCGGGAATGCCGAGGCCGTGCAGCAGCGTCATCAGCGAGAAGGCCTTGGGCGTGGGAATGAGATCCTTCCCTTCGCGCAGGATGTAGCGCTCGGCGATCAGGCCCTCGATGATCTGCGCGCGGGTCGCCGGGGTGCCGAGCCCCTTTTCGCGCATCGCTTCGCGCAATTCGTCGTCCTCGATCGACTTGCCGGCGCCTTCCATCGCGGAGAGCAGCGTCGCTTCGTTGTAGCGAGGCGGCGGACGGGTCGTCAGGGCCGCGACATCGACCTTCTCGGTCGCGACCGTCTCCACGCCCTCGTAGCGCCGGGTGGCGCTCGCCCGGTCCGGGACAGCGGCCTTCGCCGCGGACGGGTCGACGACTTCGCGAACCTTGACCGGCGTCAGCATCGGCTCGTCGCCTGCCGCTTCCTTGCCATAGACGGCGAGCCAGCCGGGCTGGACGAGCACCTTGCCCTCGGACTTGAACGGCTCCTTGCCCACCCGCGTGATCCGCGTCGTGACCTGGAATTCGGCGGCGGGGTGGAAAACCGCGAGGAAGCGCCTGACGACGAGGTCGTAGAGCTTGCCTTCGACTTCGTTCAGCTGCTTCGGCCGGACGAGCGTCGGGATGATCGCGAAGTGGTCCGAGATCTTCGAGTTGTCGAAGATGCGCTTGTTCGGCCGCACCCACTTGTTCTTGAGGATGCTGCGCGCGAATCCGCCGTAGGCATTCGTCGCGGCGAGCTCTTCGAGCGTGGCGTTGACCGTGCCGAGGTAATCCTCGGGCAGCGCGCGGGAATCGGTGCGCGGATAGGTGAGCGCCTTGTGCTTCTCATAGAGCGCCTGCGCCAGCGAAAGCGTCGTTCGCGCCGAGAATCCGAACCGCCCGTTCGCTTCGCGCTGCAGGCTCGTGAGGTCGTAGAGCAGCGGAGCGATCTGCGTCGACGGCTTCGACTCCTCGGACACCAGCCCGGGCTTGCCGACGCAGGCGTCGGCGATTGCCCGCGCGGCCGCCTCGTCCCAGATGCGCTCCGGGCGACGGTCCTGGTCGTCGGGAGCGGCGCCCTGCGGGTCCGCAGCATCGCGCTTCCTGAAATTCTCGTCGAACCACCGTCCCGTGTACTCGCCGGCTTCGGCGCGGAACGTGCCGACGAGCTCCCAGTAGTTGCGCGGAGCGAACGCACGGATCTTCTGTTCCCGCTCGACCATGATGGCGAGCGTCGGGGTCTGCACGCGGCCGACCGTCGTCAGCTGGAATCCGCCGGCCTTGGAGTTGAACGCCGTCATCGCCCGCGTGCCGTTGATGCCGACGAGCCAGTCCGATTCCGAGCGGCAGACGGCGGCGTCGGCAAGCGGGCGCATCGCCTGGTCGCTGCGCAGGCGCTCGAAACCTTCGCGAATCGACGCCGGCGTCATCGACTGCAGCCACAGCCGGTCGATCGGCTTGCTCGTTTTCGCGTACTGGGCGATGTAGCGGAAGATCAGCTCGCCTTCCCGGCCCGCGTCGCAGGCGTTGATCAGGCGCTCGACGTCCTTGCGCTTGATGAGCTTCAGCAGCGTCTTCAGGCGCGCCTCGTTCTTCTCGATCGGCTTCAGCGCGAACTGCGAAGGGACGGCCGGCAGGTGGGCGAACGTCCACTTGCCCCGCTTCACTTCCTCGTCCTCGGGCATGCCGATCTCGAGCAGGTGTCCGACCGCGGACGACAGCACGTAGGCGTCGCTTTCGAAGTAATCGGCGTGCTTGGTGAAGCCGCCAAGCACCCGTGCGATGTCGGCGGCGACGGAGGGCTTCTCGGCGATGATCAGGTTCTTCGACAAGGGAATCCGGTTTCGGGGGAGGCTGCGTTGCGCCGGCGGCGGTTGCCGTGCCGGGGTTCATCCCAACATGCGGCCCTGGCGCGCGATTGCCAAGCGCTCGGCCGGGTCCGGGGATTCGGGGCCGCCGATACTACCGAAGGTCGCGATGCCCGGGCAACCGTCATTTGGACGATCCCCGGCGGGCCCGGCCAGGCATCGTCCTTGCGGCCTGCCCGAGTGCCGCCCCGACGATCAGTGAGTGCTCGCTTTCAAACTCGATGCCGGCGCTGCCACAGTCCGCCGGGCATTGCGTCGACACATTCCTGAAGCTGGAGTTGCACGAGCCGGGCGCCGACCTCGGACGCCGGAAGGCCGGTCCGTGCCACCAGCGCGTCGACGGCGACAGGGTCGTAACCCATGGCGGCGAGCAACTGCGAGGCGTCGCCGTCGCCGGTTCCGGAGGCAGCTTCCGCAGGAGCGCTGCCCAAGGCGTCGGGGCGTGCGTTCTCGCCGCCGAGGCTGGCCCCCGTCGCGGATCCCGCAGCCGCAGGCTGCGACCATCCGAGCTCGACCAGGACGTCCTGTGCGGTCTCGACCAGCTTCGCGCCCTCGCGGATCAGCTTGTGGCAACCCCGGGCGAACGGCGAATGGATCGACCCGGGAATCGCAAAGACTTCGCGGCCCTGCTCGCCCGCGAATCGCGCCGTGATCAGCGATCCCGACGACAGTGTCGCTTCGACGACCAGCACGCCGCTCGCGAGGCCGCTGATCAGGCGGTTGCGGCGCGGGAAATTTTCCTTGCGTGCCGGCGTGCCGGGGAAATACTCGGACAGCAACGCACCCTCGGAGGCGATTCGCGCGGCAAGGCCGCGGTTCTTTGCCGGATAGACGCGATCGGGACCGGTGCCGACGACGGCGATCGTCGAGCCTGTAGCGGACCCTTCGGGGCGCGCGGCGCCGCGCTCGGGCGTGCGCTCGAGCGCGCCAGCATGGGCGGCGGCGTCGATGCCTTCGGCCAGCCCCGAGACTACGGTGAGCCCGGCCGCGCCCAGGGCGGCAGCGAATTCGCGCGCCGTGGCGATGCCCTGCGGTGTCGCATTGCGGCTGCCGACGATCGCGATCGCCGAGCGGTTCAGCAGATCGCGTCGGCCGATGTGGAAGAGCACGGGCGGGGCGTCGCCCACGTCGAGCAGCGCGCGGGGATAATCGGGATCGTCCCAGGCGATCAGCGAATGCGCCGGGTCTTCGAGCCAGCGCGCAACCGACTCGGTGTCGGCGCGGGCGGTGGCCGCCAGCACGCGGTCGACGAGCGCCGGCGCGACGATGCGCGACAGCTGGGCGCGGGAGGCGGACAGCACTGCCGCCGGCTCGCCGAATGCGCGCAGCAATTCGACGACGGCGCGCTGCGGAAGCGTCCTAGATGCGAGCTCCGCCCACGCGAGCGTGCGCGAATCGACGGGCACTAGGACCTGTTCGCACTCGTGGGCATCCCGTGACCAGGCACCAGGCGGCGGGTACCGGCCTCAGGGCGTGCGTACGTAGTCGCCGACGCGCACCGCGCCGGTCGAATTGACGACCAGCGCATACGACACGCGGTCGAACACCCGGAAGACCATCAGGATGCCCAGGCGCTCATCCGGGACCGTCAGATACTTGGGCGCCGCATAGACGGTGGTGTTGTCGAGGTTCGGGAACATGGTCGACGGCCCTTGCTGGCCCGGCCGCGGATCGCGGACCGGCGCGATGACCCGGTAGATCGCGAGCACGCTGCCGACGTCGAGCCCATCCTCCGAGCCCCGGTCGAGGGTGACCACATAGCCGCGCCCGGTCTCCGAACCTTCGTTCGCGAGCTTCAGGATGTACCCGTCGATCATGTGGTCGGGCGCATGCGGAACGTAATTCTGGACGACCTCGCGCGGCGCCGGGACGAGCCGGTCGCCGATGAGGATTTCCTCCTTGGCCGATTCGATCCGGGCGGTCGACGCCTCGCCGGGTCCGCCGAATTTGTCGACGCGGGCGGTGCCGAGAAAACGGTTCTCGTAACCCAGTGTCTGGCCGTCGGTATCGACCAGGCGCTGGCCGGGGCGGTAGATGTACCAGAGGTCGCCGCCCGCCGAATCGAGCCCCGCCACGTAGATCACGTCGCCCTGTCCGCGCACGACGCGGTCGTCGTGGCCGGCAACGATCTCGGCCGCCGCGGCAAGCCCGCCCGGACCGGTGATCAGCGGGCGGGTCAGGAAGGGCTCGATGTCCGCCTGCGGGATCGCAGGTATCGCCCGCTCGGCAAGCGGGGCGACCCGCACCGACGGCGACAGCGTGACCGTATGGCGCTCGAGAAACAGCTCCGGCCGCCCATTGACGCTACCCAGCCTGATGACGTCGCCCGGATAGATCAGGTTGGGATTGCGGATCTGCTCGCGGTTCATCCGCCACAGCTCGGGCCAGCGCCAGGGTTGCTTGAGGAACTTGCCGGCGATTCCCCACAACGTGTCGCCTTTCTTGACCGTGTAGCTCGACGGCGGGTTGTCCGCAAGCGGGATGGTCTGGGCGCGCGCCGCCGCGCTTCCGGCCGCGATGCAGAGGAGCGCGCAAATCGCGATCAGGCGCGAGACTGTGGTAAAGTATTGACGCATATGGCCTTTTTCGGGTGGGGCGGACTTGCTAACGTCCTAAACCGCCACAAAATAAGGACTTAAAGACGATTCTGCATCTGGAACTTGCATTTGGCAAGCCAAAGCGCACATGGCCCTGCTTCCGATCCTCGAATATCCCGATCCGCGTCTCAAAAAGGTTGCAGCCCCGGTGGCTGCCGTGACGCCGGAAATCCGCAAGCTCGTCGCCGACATGGCCGAGACCATGTACACGGCTCCCGGCGTGGGGCTGGCGGCAACGCAAGTGAACGTTCACAAACAAGTGATCGTGATCGATATTTCCGACGAGCGGGACGACTTGCGGGTGTTCATCAATCCGGTGCTCCTGGAGGCCGAGGGCGAGGCCGAGAACGAGGAAGGCTGCCTTTCCGTTCCCGGCTATTACGACAAGGTCGCGCGCGCCGAGCGGATCCGGGTTCGCGCGCTGAACGAGCGCGGCGAGACCTTCGAACTCGACGCCGATGGGTTGCTCGCGGTCTGCGTGCAGCACGAAATGGACCATCTGCGCGGAAAGGTCTTCGTCGAATACCTGTCACCGCTCAAGCGCACCCGGCTGGCCGCCAGGATGCGCAAGAAGCAAAAGCTCGCCGGCTGACCCGGCGCCGGCGCATGCGCGTGGGTTTCGCCGGCACGCCGGAATTCGCCGTGCGCGCGCTCGCGGCGATCCATGCCGCAGGACACACGATACCCGTCGTACTCACCCAGCCCGATAGGCCATCGGGCCGAGGTCTTGCGGTCACCGCCTCCCCGGTCAGGCGCTATGCCGAGGCGCAGCGACTCCACGTCCTGCAGCCCCGGACGCTGCGGGACGCGGCAGCGCAGACCCTGCTCGCGGAAACCGCTGTCGACGTGCTGGTGGTGGCCGCCTATGGGCTGATCCTGCCGCGCCCGGTCCTCGACTGGCCGACCCACGGCTGCCTCAACATCCACGCATCCCTGCTCCCCCGGTGGCGCGGTGCGGCGCCGATTGCGCGGGCGATCGAGGCCGGCGA
This sequence comes from Casimicrobiaceae bacterium, assembly GCA_035470905.1. Classification (GTDB taxonomy): domain Bacteria; phylum Pseudomonadota; class Gammaproteobacteria; order Burkholderiales; family Casimicrobiaceae; genus VBCG01. Next base: position 11,474 of record DATIQL010000149.1, on the reverse strand, counting down.
TGCGACGACCGGCATCACCATCATGCAGATGGACGAGGGTCTCGACACCGGCGCCATGATCGAAACCCGCGCGTTCGCAATCGGCGCCCGCGAAACCGCCGGGACCCTTCACGATCGGCTCGCGGATCTCGGCGCGGCGGCGATCGTCGACGTGCTGGCGATCCTGGCGCGCGACGGCCGGCTGCCGAGCCGGCCGCAGCCCGGGGCCGGTGTCACCTACGCCGCCAAGCTCGGGCGCGCGGACGCTGCAATCGACTGGAATGCGTCCCCGATCGCCATCGATCGCAGGATTCGCGCGATGTCGCCGGCGCCCGGCGCAGGGGCGGCGTGGCAGGGGGCCGGGGTCAAGCTGTGGGCGGCCGAGCCGCTGGAAGCCCCCGCGGTGTCCGTCCTGCGTACGCCTGCCGCCGGCACGGCCGACCTCGGCGACCTTTCCCCCGGAACGGTTGCGGCCGTCGGCGCGGCCGGGATCGATGTCGTCTGCGGACCCGCCGGCAGCCGCGGCCTGCTCCGCGTCGTCGAGGTCCAGCCTGCCGGTGGCCGGCGGATGGCGGCGGCGGCGTTCGCGGCCGGACGCCGGATCGTTGCCGGATCGCGCTTCGGTTCCCCGCCGCATGACGGCTGACCGCGAGACAGGCGGGGGTCGCCTCCTGCGGGGTTCCGTCGCCGGGTAGGCTGCGCAGCCGATGCATACGGAACAGACGCTGGCCGCGCGCGCGGTTGCCCGGGTGATCGAAGGCGCGAGCCTGACCGACGCGCTCGCCGAGGTCGACGACGGCAGCGCGCTGCGCGGCCGTACGCTGGTGCAGGAGCTCGCCTACGGGACGCTGCGGCACTGGGGCACGCTCGAGGCCCTCACGCGCAAGCTCGCCCGCAATCCGATACCCGACACCTTGCTGCGGTCGCTGACCGCGGTGGCGCTCTACCAGATCCTGCACACGCGGGCGCCCGCGTTCGCCGTCGTCGATCGCGCGGTCGAGGCGGCCGGGCTGCTCGCAAGGCCCGCGGCCAAGGCGCTCGAGAACGCTTTGCTGCGCAGGTTCCTGCGCGAGCGCGATTCGCTGCTCGCCGCCGTGCAGGACGACGAAGTCGCGCGTCATTCCTACCCGAAGTGGTGGATCGATCGCGTGCGCCGCGATTATCCGGCGGACTGGGAGGCGATACTCGCGGCCGGGAACGCGCGGCCGCCGCTGTCGCTGCGCATCAACCTGCGGATGACGTCCACCGAAGCGTTGATTGCGCGTTTCGCCGAGGCCGGCATCGATGCGACCCAGGTCGGCGACCGGGGCGTCATCGTCGCGAGGCCGAGGCCCGTGACGGAGCTGCCCGGGTACGAGGACGGGGCGTTCGCGGTGCAGGACCTCGGTGCGCAACTCGCGGCGCCCCTGCTCGGCGTCGCCGACGGCATGCGCGTGCTCGACGCCTGCGCGGCGCCCGGCGGCAAGACGACGCACCTGCTGGAATGCGCGGACATCGACCTGACCGCCCTCGATGCCGACGCGGCGCGGCTCGGCCGGCTGCGCGACAACCTGCTGCGGCTGCGCCACGACCGGCGCGGCGTTCGCGTCGTCGAGGGCGATGCCAAGGATCCCGGACCGTGGTGGGACGGCAAGCCCTACGACCGGATCCTGCTCGACGTCCCCTGCACGGCGTCGGGCATCGTCCGCCGCCACCCCGACATCAAGTGGCGTCGCCGCGCCGCCGACGTCCAGGCGTTCGCCCGCGAGCAGTCGCGGCTGCTGGCCGCGGCGTGGACCCTGCTCGTTCCGGGCGGCCGCCTGCTGTATGCGACCTGCTCGGTATTCAGGGTCGAAAACGACGATCGCGTCGACGAATTCTGCGCAAGCCACCCGGAGGCGTTGCGCGAAACCCTCAATTTCCCGGACGCAGTGCCCCATCGCGGCGGGCAAATCTTGCCTTCGCCTCCGGGCGCGCGCCACAATCAGGACGGGTTCTTCTACGCGCTGCTCCGCAAGAACCCGTGATGCTGCTGCGGCGCCCCCGCACCCTGCGCGAAGCGCAGTCATCGCCCTGGAACGGGGCCGACGCGCGTCCTCCCGGCATGCCGCCCTATCCTCAACGCGATTCCGTGCCGGCCTCGACAATGCGCCGCCGCCTGCTGGCGCTGGCGGCCGGGGCTGTGATCGCCCTTGCGCCCTGGGGCGCACGCGCCGACAGCATTCCCGTTCGCGGGGCCTCGCTGCAGATCGCGGACAGCGAGGTGCTGCTGTCGGCCGATTTCGACTTCGCGCTGACGCCGACGCTCGAGGAAGCGCTGGACAAGGGCATTCCGCTCTACTTCACGATCGAGTTCGAGCTCTCGCGCGAGCGCTTCCTGTGGTTCAGCGAAAAGGTCGCGCAATGGTCGATCACCTACCGCGTGTCGTACAGTTCGCTGACCCGGCAGTACCGGGTCGCGAGCGGACCGCTGGGCCAGGCCTTCGATTCGCTGGGGGACGTCCAGCGTTTCCTCGGGCGCGTCGCATCGCGGCCGGTGGCGCGCGCCGATGAGCTGACCAAAGGAACGCGCTACCAGGCTGCAATCCGCGAAAGACTCGACGTCAACGAGCTGCCCAAACCCTTCCAGGTCAATGCGCTTGCGTCCAGCGAGTGGCAGCTCTCGTCCGAGTGGCACCGGTTCACGTTCACGCCATGACGAGCATCCTTGCGTCCCGACGCCTGCGCTGGTTCTCGCTGACGTTCGCCGGCATCGCGGCGATCGCGCTGTTCCTGCTCGCCACCGCGACCGCGAACACCGACCTGTTCGCGGGTCACTACAACACGCTGCTGATCATCAACGGTGCGCTGGTGGTGCTGTTGATGCTGGTCGTCGGGGGCCAGCTGATGCAGCTGCGACGCAATCTCGTCTCCGGGGTGTTCGGCTCGCGCCTCGCGCTGCGGCTGGTGCTGCTGTTCTCGCTGGTTGCCGTGCTTCCCGGCGCGCTCGTTTACGCCGTTTCCGTGCAGTTCCTGGGCAGGAGCATCGAGAGCTGGTTCGACGTGCGCGTCGACCGGGCGCTCGACGGCGGCATCAACCTCGGTCGCAGCTCCCTCGATTACCTGCTGCGGGAAACCACTACGCGCGCCACTGCAATCGCGTCCGCACTCGCCGATGCACCGGGTGCCGCGGCCTCGACCCTCAATCGCGCGTCCGAGCAGGCAGGTGTCTACGAGTCGGCGCTGTACTCGCCTGCCGGGACCGTTCTCGCCGTCGGCGGCATCGGCGGCTCGCTGATGCCACCCGAGGCGCTGCCCGGCGATGCCTTGCGACGCGCCCGGCTCCAGCAGACCTACGCCAGGGTCGAGCAGGCCACCGACGGCGGTCTGCTGCTGCGCGTCGTGGTGCCGGTGAACAGCAGCGACCGCATCGACCCCTTGCGCGTGCTGCAGGTGGTCGAGCGCGTTCCGCGCCCGCTCGCGCAGGACCTCGAGAAAGTGCAGGCGGGCGCGCGCGACTACCAGGAGATCACGTTCTCGCGCAATGCGCTGAAGCGGCTCTACCAGGTGACGCTGACCCTGACGCTGCTGCTCGCGCTGACCTCCGCGCTCGGCCTGGCCGTCTTGCTGTCCGAGCGCTTCGCTGCGCCGCTCGGCCTGCTCGCCGAGGGCACCCGTGCCGTCGCCGGAGGCGATTTCACGCGGCGGCAGCCGGTGACGTCGACCGACGAGCTCGGCGTGCTCACCGAATCATTCAATACGATGACCTCGCAGCTCGCCGACGCGAAGCTGCGCACCGAGGAATCACAGCGGGCGACCGAAATGACGCGCGCCTACCTCGAGAGCGTGCTGGGCAACCTGTCGTCGGGCGTCCTCGCGTTCGACGACCGCTATCGCCTGCGGACGGCCAATCCGAGCGCAGCCGTCATCCTGCAGCAGCCTTTCGCCGATCTTGCCGGCGTGTCCCTCGCCGACTGGGGCGGGCGCCTGCCGGCGCTCGCTCCGTTCGCCGAGCTGGTCGCCGAAGGCTTCCGCGGCTCGCGCGACGGGCAATGGCAGCGCGAGGCCGCGCTGACCGTGGCCGGCCAGACGCGCACGCTGCTGCTGCGCGGAACGCGGCTGCCCGGCGCGCCGGTCCCCGGTTACGTCGCCGTGTTCGACGACGTGTCCGAGCTCCTCGAGGCGCAGCGCGACGCCGCGTGGGCCGAGGTCGCGCGCCGGCTCGCCCATGAAATCAAGAATCCGCTGACGCCGATCCAGCTTTCCGCCGAGAGGCTCGCGGTGAAGCTCGGTCCGAGGCTGGACGAAGGCGACCAGGACACGCTGCGGCGCGGGACGCAGACGATCGTCTCCCAGGTGGCCGCAATGAAGCACATGGTCGACGATTTCGCGATCTACGCCCGCCAGCCGCGCCCCGGGCAGATGCAGGCCGTCGACGTCGCCGCCCTCTTGCTCGACGTGCTGGCTCTGTACGACAATCTGCGCCCGCACGTGGCGCTCGCGCTCCCCGAGGCGCCGGTCATAATTCAGGGCGAACCCACCCGGCTGCGCCAGGTGTTCCACAATCTGCTGCAGAATGCGATCGACGCGCAGTCCGGCGTCGACGACCCGCGGATCGACATCACGCTGTCCGTGACCGGCGCGGACGCGGCCCTCGCATTCGGCGACCGCGGCCCGGGATTTGCATCGAACGTGCTCGAGCATCCATTCGAGCCCTACGTGACGACCAAGGCTAAAGGCACTGGATTGGGACTGGCAATCGTGAAAAAGATCGTCGACGAACACGCCGGCCGCGTGACACTGGAGAACGTCGTTCCCCATGGCGCACGTGTCACCCTGCATTTCCGCGCACTCAAGTCGGCGGCCGCCGCATGATGGACCCCCGCATCGCGCGCGCCAGGGAGATTCTCGTCGTCGACGACGAGGTCGGGATCCGCGAGCTGCTCCTCGAGATCCTCCAGGACGAGGGTTATCGCGTCGTGCTCGCCGAGAACGCGGGCGAGGCCCGCGCATACCGCCAGCGACAGCAGCCCGCGCTGGTGCTGCTCGACATCTGGATGCCGGATACCGACGGCGTGACGCTGCTGCGCGAATGGGGGTCCGGCGGGCTCCTGACGATGCCGGTGGTGATGATGTCCGGTCACGGCACGATCGAAACGGCCGTCGAGGCGACCAAGATCGGCGCGTTCGACTTCCTGGAAAAGCCGATAGGACTGTCGAAGCTCCTCGCGACGATCGCGCGCGCGTTCAAGACCGTCGCAGCGAACGAGCCGCGACGCATATCGCTGCCTGCCCTGGGGACCGGCGCCGCAATACGCGAAGCCGAGCGTTCGCTCGAGGGATTGCTCGCGGCGCGCAGGCCGATCCTGATCCTCGGGGAATCGGGCACCGGTCACGACGTCGCCGCCAGGGCGCTGGAGGTTCCGGGGGCGCCGTTCGTCGCGCTGCCCAACGGCGCCCGGCTCGCCAACAACCCGCTGCTGCTGCTCGAGGAGGCCCGCGAGGGCGTGCTCTACTGCGCCGAGATCGGCCAGTATTCGCGTGCCGAGCAGAAGGGCCTCGCGTTCCTGCTGCCGAAGCTCGACAAGCACGACATCGTGCTCGTCGCGACCTCGAGCGAGCCGCTCGCGAACCTCGCCGCCGAGGGGCGCTTCGATGCGGCGCTGCTCGCGCAGCTTTCTTCGGGCGCAGTCGTGCTCCCGCCGCTGCGGGCGCGGCGCGAGGACATTCCGGCGCTGATCGAGCGCTACTGGCGCGACACGTCGGCGGGCGAGCGGGCGCAGCCGATGCTCGCGACGCTGTCGCCGGCCGCGCTGACTGCGCTCGCGAACGCCTACTGGCCGGGAAACCTCGACCACCTGCGCAACGTCGTCGCGAACATGCTCGTCGTGCGCGGCGACATCACGCCCGATCACGTCAAGCGGCTGCTCGGCGAGGCGGCATCCCCCAACCAGGTGATCGCGCCGGAGATCACGACCCGCTTCTTCGAGCTGCCGCTGCGCGAGGCGCGCGAGGCGTTCGAGCGCATCTATTTCGAGCAGCTGCTGGGCCGCGAGCAGAGCAACATGAGCAAGGTCTCGGAGAAGGCCGGGCTCGAACGCACGCATCTCTACCGCAAGTTGAAGCAGCTCAACATCCGCTTTTCGCGTCGCACCGACGATAGCGCCACCTGACGCGGACCGGTGTTCCGATCGTGACCACTGCGACCGCTTCCGCTGGGGGCCAAGCGCGCACGATGCCGCTCGTCGTCGGCGCGATCGGCGTCGTCTACGGCGACATCGGCACGAGCCCGCTGTACACGCTGCGCACCGCGTTCACCGGACCCTATGGCCTCTCGCTGACGCACGACAATGTCCTCGGCGTCCTGTCGGCGATCGTATGGGCGCTGCTGATCGTCGTGACGTTGAAGTACATCGCGCTGATCATGCGCGCCGACAACCGGGGCGAAGGCGGGATCCTCGCGCTGACGGCGCTGGTCTCGCGCGGGGTCGCCGACCGGGGGCGCCTGCGATGGTGGCTGGTCGGCCTCGGCATCTTCGGGGCCGCGATGTTCTACGGCGACGGCATGATCACGCCGGCGATCACCGTGCTGGGCGCCGTCGAGGGGCTGGGCGTCATCGCGCCGGCGATGCATCCGTTCATCGTTCCGGTGAGCGTCGTGATCCTCGTCGTCCTCTTCGCCGTCCAGCGCAAGGGAACGGCGAGCCTGGGTGCCGTGTTCGGGCCGGTGATGCTCCTGTGGTTCGTCGCGCTGGGCGTGCTCGGCATGCTCGAGATCCTGCGCCATCCGACGGTGCTGAGGGCGCTCGACCCCGTGTATGCGGCGAGGTTCGCCGGCGCCAATCCCGGCACTGCGTTCGTCGCGATGGGCGCCGTCGTGCTCGCGGTGACCGGCACCGAGGCGCTCTACGCCGACATGGGCCATTTCGGGCGGAGCCCGATCCGCCAGGCGTGGCTGCTCCTCGTGATGCCTGCGCTGCTTCTCAACTACTTCGGCCAGGGGGCGTTGATCCTCGGCGACCCGTCGGCGATCCAGAATCCGTTCTACCTGCTGGCGCCCGAGTGGGCCCGCATGCCCCTGCTCCTCCTCGCGACGGCCGCCGCGATCATCGCGTCGCAGGCGGTGATCTCCGGCGCGTTCTCGCTGACGCGCGCGGCGATCCAGATGGGGTACTGCCCGCGCCTGACCATCGAGCACACGTCGGAGCGCACGATCGGGCAGATCTACGTTCCGTTCATCAACTGGATGCTGCTGGTCGCGATCATCGCCCTGGTGCTGGGATTCCGCACCTCGGACAACCTCGCGAGCGCGTACGGCATCGCGGTGACGATGGCGATGCTGATCGACTCCATCCTGATCTTCGTCGTCATGCGGCGCATCTGGCGCTGGCCGAAATGGGTGGCCGCGCTGGTCGCGGCGCCGCTGCTCGTCGTCGACCTCACCTTCCTCGCGTCCAATTCGCTCAAGATTCCCGATGGCGGCTGGTTTCCGCTGCTGATCGGGGGTGTCGTGTTCACGCTCCTGACGACATGGAAGCGCGGCCGCGCCATCCTGATGATGCGCCTCGCCGAGGATGCGATGCCGCTCGACCTGTTCATCCAGAGCATCGAGGCGTCGCCACCCACGCGGGTGCCGGGAACCGCGGTGTTCCTGACGTCGACCGCCGATCGCGTGCCGCACGCGCTCCTGCACAACCTCAAGCACAACAAGGTGCTGCACGAGCGGGTCATCTTCCTGACGATCGCGACCAAGGACATTCCCTACGTCGCCGAGCGCGACCGCACCGAGATCACGTCGCTGGGCTGCGAGTTCTACCGGATGACGGCGAAATACGGGTTCAAGGACGAACCCGACGTCCCCGAGCTGCTGGAGGACTGCGGGCGCAGCGGTTTCGCGTTCGACATGATGGAGACGTCGTTCTTCGTCTCGCGCGAAACGCTGATCGCGACCGTGTCGCCGGGCATGGCGCTGTGGCGCGAGAAGCTCTTCGTCTCGATGTCGAAGAACGCCACCAAGGCCTCGGAATTCTTCCACGTGCCGACCAACCGCGTCGTGGAGCTCGGCACCCAGGTCGAGCTCTGAAGGGTCCCCCTTTCCCGCTTGCGGGAGAGGGTCGGGGTGAGGGCATCGCGGGCCGGCGCGAACGAAAAAACGCCGGCGCGAGGCCGGCGTTCCGGTGCAGCCGCGAGGGCTGCGTGACTCCCGCGCTGCGTGCTACTGCAGCGAGGCCATCTGCGAGCGCATCGTCTTCAGGGCCTTGCTCTCGATCTGGCGGATCCGCTCGGCCGAGACGCCGTACTCGTTCGCAAGCTCCTGCAGGGTCGCGGCAGTGTCATCCTCGCGCAGCCACCGCGCCTCGATGATGCGGCGGCTGCGGTCGTCGAGCCTCGATATCGCCGAGCGCAGGCCTTCGCTGCGGTTGGCCGCCGTCTCGGCGCGCTCGAGCACCGCCGCCGGCTCGTCGTCGGGGTCGGTCAGGTAGGCGATCGGCGTGACGGATTCCTCGTCGCCTGGCGTCGGGTCGAGCGCGACGTCGCCACCGGAGATGCGCGTCTCCATCTCGAACACCTCGTCGGGCTTGACGCCGAGCTGCTTCGCGATGGCATCGGCTTCGCCGCGCGTCAGCGCCGCCGAGGACACCTTCATGCTGCGCAGGTTGAAGAACAGCTTGCGCTGGGCCTTGGTCGTCGCGATCTTGACCAGCCGCCAGTTGCGCAGCACGTATTCGTGAATCTCGGCCCGGATCCAGTGAAGGGCGAACGAGACCAGTCGGACGCCACGCTCCGGATCGAAGCGGCGGACCGCCTTCATCAGCCCGATGTTGCCTTCCTGGATGAGGTCGGCTTGCGGAAGCCCGTAACCCATGTAGTTGCGGGAAACCGCAACGACCAGGCGCAGGTGGGAAAGCACGAGTTGCCGTGCCGCGTCCACATCCTCGTGAGCCTTCCAGCGCCGGCCAAGGTCCACTTCCTGATCGGCGGTCAGAAGGGGGAAGCGGTTGACCGCCTGGATATAGTGATCGAGGCTCCCCAGCGACGCAGGGGTCGGAAACGCAAGTGCACTTCCGGACATCAGGTTCTCCTTTCGGGGGTGACCAGGTATTGGCTGCCGACTCTCCAGTCGCCGCATCACCCGACACGGCGACCGCTTGCATCCGAGCGCCACCCAACATCATTTTAGCACTCGCGAACTAGGAGTGCTAATGCCCGTGAAAAGTTCCCGAGCAAAACACTCGGGTACCGTGGCGGCGGCCAAGCGCGGATCGGGATCCGACCCACCGGGAAAGCGTCATCGCTGGTTAGGCCCCGGGGTGCCGGGCCCGGTTCCCTGGCTCGGGAAGCGGCGCCCGGTCAGCCACGCCGCAGGCCCGCCGGGGGTCGGGTGAGTGTGTGCCCACATCCTGGGAGAAACGCGTCTCCCAATGCGAACGGCGACTACCCCGGAGGTTCCGCCGGAAGCAGTGCGTCGACGAACTCGCGGGCGCGGAAAGGCTGGAGGTCGTCGACGCCCTCGCCGACACCGATGAACTTGAGCGGAATCGGGTGCTGCCGGGCGATCGCGGCGACGATCCCCCCTTTGGCGCTGCCGTCGAGCTTGGTCATGATGAGACCGGTGAGGCCGATTGCCGCATCGAAGGCCTTGACCTGCGAGAGCCCGTTCTGCCCGGTGTTGGCGTCGAGCACCAGCCAGACCTCGTCGGGTGCATCTGCGCGCGCCTTGGCCAGCACGCGTTTGATCTTCTTCAACTCCTCCATCAGGTGGAGCTGCGTCGGGAGGCGCCCCGCCGTGTCGGCGAGCACGACATCGAGCCCCCGCGCGGTCGCCGCCTGGACGGCGTCGAACATGACGGCCGCAGGGTCTCCCCCTTCCTGCTGGATGACGGTGACCTCGTTGCGCTCGCCCCAGACGGCGAGCTGCTCGCGCGCAGCCGCGCGGAAGGTGTCGCCGGCGGCGAGCAGCACCGACAGTCGCTGCTGGTGCAGCCATTTGGCCAGCTTGCCGATCGACGTGGTCTTGCCGGCACCGTTGACTCCGGCCAGCATGATCACGCAGGGGCGCACCTGCCCGATCGTCGGCGGGGATTCGAGCCCGCCGATCAGGTCGACCAGGGCCTCGCGCAGCAGCGCCCGCGGATCCGCGTCCGGGCCCGCGCGGCGATACCGGCTGCGGAGCTCATCGAGGAGATGCGTCGTCGCGTCGACGCCGACGTCCGCGCCGAGCAGCGCCGACTCGAGCTCGTCCAGCGCTTCGTCGTCGAGGACGCGGCGCCGGAACACGCCGGCGAACGCGCCGGAAAGCTTGTCGCGCGACAATCCGAGACCCGCCTTGAGGCGCTCAGTCCATGAGCGTCTCTGCGGGGTCGCGTCGGCGTCGGCCGGCGCGACGACGCCAGCGCCGGAGGCAGGCGTTCCGGTCTGCTCGGCCGCGGCTTCGGCGGCCGGCGGCGATTCCTTGGGCGGCTTGCGCTTGAAGAGGTCGAACATCGGGATTGAGGACCGTGACGTGGCTTGCAGGGCCGGCCGCGTGGCGGGCGCGACGCAGACGCATCCACGCCGCCCTGCATGGACGGCGCGCCGGAAAACTGGAATTCTACCGTTGCGCCGCCAGGTGTCCGCGCAAGCCGCAGCGGGCGACCCGCTGCCGGCCCGCCTGCGGCAACTCCAGCCGCCGCCCTGCAACGCCGCACCCCGATACCCCCGCCCGTGCCCGCCCCCAACCGCGTACGCATCATCGGCGGCCGCCATCGCGGCCGCCAAATCCGCGTCCCCGACGCGCCGGGTCTGCGCCCGACCCCCGATCGCGTGCGAGAAACGCTGTTCAACTGGCTGGGGCAGGACCTGACAGGCGCCCGAACCCTCGACCTGTACGCCGAGACCGGCATACTGACCCTCGAGGCCTGTTCCCGCGGCGCGGTGCTCGCGGTCGCCCTCGACCGCAACGCCGCGTTGATCCGCGCGCTGCTCACGGCCGCACAGACGATGGGCATCGGTGCGATCGAGACCCACGTCGCCGACGCGCTTGCCTGGGCCGCACGCGAGGCGCGCAGCTTCGATGTGATCTTCGCCGATCCCCCTTTCGCCGAGGACCCGTGGCCTGCGCTGTTCGACCGGGCCGCCCGGCTGCTCGCGCCGCAGGGCCGGCTGTACGCCGAGGCGGGCAGGATGCTGACTCCGCCGCCGGGGCTGTCGATCGTCCGTCATGCGAAGGCGGGGCAGGTGCATTATCATCTGCTTGCCCTCGCCACCCCGCCCTGACCCTCGCGCCGGTCCCACGCCCACGGGCGGCGGCCCTCTGCTGCGAAGCCTCCGATGATGAAAGTCGTCTACCCCGGCACGTTCGACCCGTTCACCCGCGGGCACGAGGACCTCGTGCGGCGCGCCTCGCGCCTGTTCGATGCCGTCGTCGTCGGGATCGCCGATAGTGAGGCGAAGCGGCCGTTCTTCAGCGTCGACGAGCGCCTCGAGATGGCGCGCGAGGTCCTGCGCCCCTATCCGAACGTCGAGGTCCTGGGGTTCTCGTCGCTGCTGATGGATTT
>DATIQL010000148.1:0-3257 GCA_035470905.1 Casimicrobiaceae bacterium | reverse complement strand
TCGGGTCGGCGCCGACGATGGCGAGCTTCGCCTGCGGTCGCCGCTCGCGGATCCTCGGAAAGACCTCGCGGCAGAAGCGCAGCATGCACTCCTGGTTCGGGTAGTAGTCCATCCGGCCGACGAAGCTGATCGCGTCGGAGTCGCAAGGCTCGGGGCCGGGCGCGAAATAGGCGCTGTCGACGCCGTTAGGAAACCAGTCGCTCGCCACCCCTGTCCGGTAACTTTCGAGCGTCTCCCACTCGGCATGGGTCGTGGCGGTGCAGAGGTCGAAGTCGCGCGCGAGGCGCTTCTCCTCGGCGGCGAGCTTGATCCCCTCGAGCCGGTAGCCGAGTCTCAGCGGAAACGGCTTGTAGTTGGCGTATTCCAGCCACTTCTGCGAATCCATGTCGCCGAAGTCGAGGATCTTCGGGATGCCCTTCACGCGGCTCACGTAATGCGCCACCGACGAGCAGTGGACGAAGATCAGGTCGAACTCCTCGGTGGCGAGCAGCACGTCGATTCGCCGCGCGAGGTCGGGCGAATGAAAGAAGCCGATCGACGACGGCGCGGGGGTGGGCAGCCGCGCGATCATCCGCGCGACCTGGACGGGATTCTTCACCACCGCCATTTCGTAATGGGCGCAATGCTCGGCGAGCCCGCGGCCCTCCTCCGCTTCCTGCGGCGAGCGCGCGAGCGAGGCCACGACGACCTCGTGCGAGGCGTTCAGATGGCGGATCATGTTGAACGGCCGGATCTTGCCGCCCCGCTTGGGCGGGAACGGAAAGCGGTGGCAGACGTAGAGAATCCTCATGCCGACGCCACCTTGAGCTCGTCGACCACGTCCGCGGATTCGCGCCCGTCGAGATAGAGCCGCGCCCAGATCTCGAAATTGAGCAGTGCCAGCAATCGGTCGGTGCCGTCGATGCGGTTCGCCTCGTGGGCGTGGATCAGGGCGGCGACGGCCGGGTAGTGGAACAGGCCGCGCCTGTCGATCGACTCGCGCGACAGGAGCTGCCGCAGCAGCGGCGCGAGCGCGCCCTTGAACCACGCCCCCATCGGCGTGCCGAAGCCGCGCTTCTTTCTCTCGAGGATGTCGCGGGGAAGAACGTCGGCGAGCGCCGCCTTCATCACGTGCTTGAGCCTGCCGCTGCGCAGCTTGATGTCCTGCGGCATCGACGCGGCGAGCTCGAACAGCTTGTGATCGAGCAGCGGCACGCGGCATTCGAGCGACACCGCCATGCTCATCTTGTCGGTCAGGAGCAGCAGGTCGTCGGGAAGCTGGGTCGCGGCGTCGACGGCGAGCATGCGGTTCAGGTCGTCGTCGCTCGTCGCGTCGGCGAAAGCGGCGGCGAGCGGGTCGGCGCTGCCCGCCATCGGCGCGCGGAGCATCTCGGCTGCCGCGGCTTCGTCGAATACCTCGACGTACGCGCGGTAGCGCTCGTCGAGCGGCAGGCCTGCGCTGGCCAGGAATCCCTTCGCAAGGCGCATTGTATTGAGCAGCGGCGAATGCCTGTCGCTGGGCAGCTTCGCACCCAGCGCGGCCATCGCGCGGCGCAGGCCGGAAGGGAGGCGCTCGAACCGCTGCTGGTAATGGTTGCAGAGGTAGCGCCGGTAGCCTCCGAAGAGCTCGTCGCCTCCGACTCCCGACAGGATCACCGTGACGTCGCGCCTGGCGAACTCCGAGACGAGGTAGGTGGTCACGAAGGCCGAGTCGGCGATCGGCTCGTCCATGTGCCAGAGCAGGCGCGGCAGCAGCGATACCACGTCGGGCCGCACCAGGATCTCGTGGTGATCGGTGCCGAACAGCGTGGCGACCCGGCGCGCCCAGGGAAGCTCGTTGTAATACGCTTCCGCGTCGCCACCGTCGAAGCCGATCGCGTAGGTCTTCACCGGCCGGTCGCTGTGCGCGGCCATGAACGCCACGACGGCGCTCGAGTCCACGCCCCCCGACAGGAACGCCCCGATCGGAACGTCGCTCACCATCTGCAGGTGCACGGCACGCTCGATGCCTTGGCGCACCTGCGCGATCCACGCCGCCTCGTCGAGCGAGTGGTCGACGCGGTCCGGGACGCGCCAGTAGCGGCGCTCGGTGACTGCACCGTTCTCCGCGCTCAGGATCGTCGCCGGAGGTAGCTTGCGGATGCCCTTGAACATCGACTGCGGCGCTGCGACGTAGCCGAGCCCGAGGTAGGAGGACAGCGCTTGCGGGTCGAGCTCGGTCGGAATGCCCGGCACCGCCAGGATCGCTTTGGCCTCGCTTCCGAACACGATCCGCCGTCCGTCGTTCCAGACGTAGAGCGGCTTGACGCCCAGGCGGTCGCGGCCGAGCAGCAGGCGCCTGCGGCGCGAATCCCACAGCGCGAAAGCGAACATGCCGTTCACCTTCGCCAGGAAATCGTCGCCGTGCTGCTCGTAGAGATGCAGCAGGGTCTCGCAATCCGAGCCGGTGCGCAGGTGATGGCCCTGCGCAGTCAGCTCGCGCGCGAGCTCGCGGTAGTTGTAGATCTCGCCGTTGGCGACCAGCCACAGCGTCCCGTCCTCGTTCGACAGCGGCTGGTGCCCGCCCGCGAGATCGATGATGGAAAGGCGCCGCATGCCGATCGCGAGCGCGCCGTCGGTGTGGATGCCCTCGTCGTCGGGCCCGCGATGACGGGTGACGCGACCCATCTGCGACAGGATCTCCGGCGCGACCGGCGCGCCGGTCAGGTCGAGGATGCCGTGGATGCCGCACATGGCCGCTAGCGCCAGGCCCGAGCCGATTGCACGCCGTGCGCGGATTCGAGCACGTTCGCGTACACGTCCTGGTAGCGCCGGACGCTCTTCGCCCAGGTCCGTTCGGTTTCGACGAACTGCCGCGCCTGCGCAGCGATCCGCGGCCACGAGGCCTCGTCGTCGAGCACCGCATCGATCTGCTGCGCCAGCGCCGCCGCGTCGCCGGACTTGCACAGGAATCCGGTCACGCCGTGGCGCACCAGTTCGCGATGGCCGCCGACGTCGGAAGCGACGAACATGCGCCCCTGCGCCATCGCTTCCAGCGGTTTCAACGGCGTCACCAGCTCGGTCAGGCGCATGCTGCGCCGCGGATAGGCGAGGACGTCGATCAGCTCGTAATAGCGCTGAACCTCCCGATGGGGCACCCGCCCGGTGAAGATCACCCGCTCGCCGAGCCCGGTCGCCGATGCCTGGGCGCGCAGCGCGCCGTCCTGCGGTCCGCCGCCGACCAGCAGCGCGCGCAGTTCCGGCCGCTTCGGTGCGAGCATCGCCAGCGCTTCGAGCAG
>DATIQL010000147.1:0-5308 GCA_035470905.1 Casimicrobiaceae bacterium | reverse complement strand
CCGCAGCCGAAGCAGTGGTAGAACTGCTTGGTCGGGCTGACCGTGAACGAAGGGGTCTTTTCGCTGTGGAACGGGCAGCAGGTCTGGTAGTTCGCGCCGGCCTTCTTGAGCGGCACCAGGCGGTCGATGACGTCGACGATGTCGACGCGCGCGAGCAGGGTCTGCACGAAGTCGTCGGGGATCATGGCTTCGAACCAGCTCGCTTTGGAACCGCGCCACGCAACGAGGGCCCCACGCGGCCGACCGTTTCAGCCGGCCGCGGGTGCTCCCACACGGCAGGGCAACGGGGCATTATAGGCCCGCGCCCGCACGGTCGTGTCACCGGCCGGCGGCATTTTCCGCGGGCGAAGATCCCGGCCGCCCGGCGTGCCCCGGCGCTACCCGGCAGCTGCGTGGGCCCGTCAGATCCGGGCCTTGACCCGGGCCGAGACCTCGGCCATGTCCGCGCGGCCGGCAAGCGCGGGCTTGAGCGCCGCCATGACCTTGCCCATCAGGGCCGGGCCCGATGCGCCGGCGCCCCGCGCCGCGGCGAGCGCGGCATCGATCGCCGCGTCGACGTCGGCTTCCGACATGCGCTGCGGCATGTAGTCCTCGAGGATCGCGACTTCGGCCCGCTCGGCATCGGCCAGGTCCAGGCGCTTGCCGGCCGTGAATTGCGCGATCGAATCCTTGCGCTGCTTGACCATCCGCTCGATGACCGCGACGACGTCGGCGTCGGACAGCGCCTTGCGCTCATCGACTTCGCGCTGCTTGATCGCCGCGAGCAGCAGGCGGATGGTCGAAAGCCGCGCTGCGGCTTTCGCGCGCATCGCGTTCTTCATGTCCTCGGTGATGCGGTCCTTGAGATTCATGTCGGGGCTTCCGGTGAGCTGGCGGAATGCAAAAAGGGGCCGGAATGCAAAAAGGGGCCGGAATGCAAAAGGGGCGAATCGCTTCGCCCCTCCGGGTATTACGCACGCGCGTCGCCGACTTCGGTCGGCGGCCGACCGCGGTCCGGCGTCAGTACAGCTTCGGTGGCAGCTGCTGGCTGCGCAGGCGCTTGTAATGGCGCTTGACTGCCGCGGCCTTCTTGCGCTTGCGCTCGGACGTGGGCTTTTCGTAGAACTCGCGCGCCCGCAGCTCGGTCAGCAGGCCGGTTTTCTCGATCGTGCGCTTGAAGCGGCGCAGTGCGGCTTCGAACGGTTCGTTTTCGCGGACGCGAACGCTGGTCATGTGAGGGCAGAACCTTTCCGTGCAATCAGGGTTTTACGGTGATCGACAAGTATAGCAGCCCATTCCGGGGGAGGCAACACCGCTATACTTGCCGCCCTATGCGAGTCCTCGGCATCGAGACCTCCTGCGACGAAACCGGCGTCGCCGTCTACGACACGGCAAGAGGCCTTCTCGCCGACGCGCTGCACACCCAGGCGGCGATGCACGCGGCCTACGGCGGCGTGGTACCGGAGCTCGCGTCGCGCGACCACGTCCGCCGCATCCTGCCGCTGATCGGCGAGGTCCTGGGCAAGGCGGGCGTGGGCCTGCGTGATATCGACGCCATCGCCTACACGCAGGGACCCGGCCTCGCCGGCGCGCTGCTGGTGGGGGCGAGCGTTGCCAACGCGCTGGGGTTCGCGCTGGGCAAGCCGACCATCGGCGTCCATCATCTGGAGGGCCATCTGCTTTCGCCGCTGCTCGGGGACCCGGCGCCGTCGTTTCCGTTCATAGCGCTTCTCGTATCGGGCGGGCACACGCAGCTGATCGAGGTGGAAGGCGTCGGCCGCTACCGTCTGCTCGGCGACACCCTGGACGACGCAGCCGGCGAGGCTTTCGACAAGACGGCGAAGCTGCTCGGACTTCCCTATCCGGGAGGGCCTGCCCTGGCGGCGCTCGCAGCGCGCGGCCGTGCCGGTGCGATTTCCCTGCCGCGCCCGATGCTGGACTCGGGCGACCTCGACTTCAGCTTTTCCGGCCTCAAGACGGCAGTCGCGCTGCGGGCGCGCGCCGCCGGCAGCGACGGGGATCCCGGCGCACTTCCCGATGCCGTCAAGGCCGACATCGCCTTTGAATTCCAGGAGGCGGTCGTCGACGTGCTGGTGGCCAAGGCGCTCGCCGCCCTCGCCGCGACCGGGCGATCGACGCTGGTGGTCGCCGGCGGTGTCGGTGCGAACCGCAATCTCCGTGCGCGGCTCTCGGCCGACGTCGGGCGACGCGGCGGCCACGTGCACTTCCCCGAGGTTCGCTACTGTACCGACAACGGGGCGATGATCGCGCTCGCCGGCGCGCTGCGCCTTGCGGAAGGAACGACGGGTTACGCGTTTTCGGTCAGGCCGCGCTGGGAGCTGAAGACCCTCGCTGCGGCCTAGCGGCCAATCGAGCGCTCGCTGCCGGAGACGAGCTGGCGGATGTTGCTGCGATGCCGCCAGAAAAGGAGCAGCGCGATCGCCACGCTGGTCCACGCAATGGGACCCGGTCCCGCCACCCAGAACATGCCGAGCGGCATCAGGACCGCCGTCGTCAGCGCCGCGAGCGAACTGATCTTGAATCCGAACGCCATCGTCAGCCAGATCGCGGTCAGGACGAGGCCCAGCGGCCAGTGCCACGCGAACACGATGCCCGCCGCGGTCGCGACGCCCTTGCCACCCGCGAAGCCGTGGAATACCGGGTAGATGTGGCCGAGGAACACGGCGAGCGAGGCGGCGGCGACCATCCAGCCCGGCGCGTCGAGCGCAGGCGCGAGTCGCTGCGCGAGGAACACGGCGACAAAGCCCTTGATGCCGTCGCCGACCAGGGTCAGCGCCGCCGCGGCCTTGTTGCCCGTGCGCAGCACGTTGGTCGCCCCAGGGTTGCCCGAGCCGTAGCCGTGCGGATCCGGCAAGCCGTACAGGCGGCTGACGACGACGGCGAAGGAAATCGAGCCGATCAGGTACGCACCGAGGATGACAGGAATCGTCGTGAGCACGGGACAGCGCGGCGTCCGGTAAGATTCTGATCGATCTTAGCATCGGCACATCCAGCCAGAGCGCACGATGAACACGATCTTCATCAACGACATGCGCGTCGACACCAGGGTCGGCGTCTACGCGTGGGAGCGCGAACTTCCGCAGACGCTGCGCCTCGACGTCGAGCTCGAGTTGCCTTCGTCGCGTCCTTTCGAGACCGGTGAGCTCGCCGACGCGATCGACTATGCGGCCGTCGTTGCACACATCCGGGCGTTCGCGCGTGACAACCCGCACCCGCTGCTCGAGCGCTTCGCAGAAGCTCTGGCGCGCACGGTGCTCGACGGATTCGGCGCCCGCGCGATCAAGCTGCGCGTCGCGAAGCTCGGGGCATTGCCCGGTGTGCGCGAGCTCGGCGTGGCAATCGAGCGCCGCACCGATCCCGACCGCTGATTCACGTCGAGCGCCGACGATGAAATACAAGGATTACTACGCAGTGCTCGGCGTCGATCGCGCGGCGGGCGCAGACGCGATCAAGACGGCGTACCGCAAGCTTGCGCGCAAGTACCACCCCGACGTGTCCAAGGAAAAGGATGCCGAGGAAAAGTTCAAGGAGGTCGCCGAGGCCTACGAGACGCTGAAGGATCCCGAGAAGCGCGCCGCCTATGATCAGCTCGGCCGCCATGCAGCCGGAGAGGATTTCCGGCCGCCTCCCGATTGGCAGCATTCGTATGGCGGGCCATCGTTTTCATTCGACGAGGCCGATCTCGCCGATCTTTTCGCGGGCTTCACCGGCGCCGCCCGCGGCGGGCGACGCGCTCCCGACGCGCCGATCCGCGGCCAGGATTACGAGGCGGGGGTCAGGCTCGACTTCGACCAGGCCTACCGCGGTGCGGAGATCGAGCTCGATCTCGCGGTCGTCGAGCACGACGAACACGGCGCGCTGCGGCGAGCGCAGCGAAAGGTCAAGGTCCGCATCCCCAAGGGCGTCACCGATGGCCAGAAGCTCAGGGTTCCGGGGAAGGGCGGCGCGGGCCTCAACGGCGGACCTTCGGGTGACCTGTATCTGGACATCGAGGTGCAGACGCATCCGCTGTACCGGACCGATGGACTCGACCTTCACATGGACCTCCCGCTGGCGCCCTGGGAGGCGGTGCTGGGCGCGAGCGTCGAGCTTCCGACACCCGCGGGCCGCGTCACGCTGAAGATTCCGCCGGGTACCCGCGGCGGGCAGCGGATGCGCCTCGCCGGGCGCGGACTGTCGCGTCCGAACGGCACCGCGGGCGATCTGTACGCTCAAGTGCAGATCGCGGTACCCACAGTCGTCGACGACCGGCAGCGCGAGCTGTACCGCAAGCTCGCCGAAGCCTCGGCATTCGATCCCCGCGCCAATCTGGAGGGCATCGCCCGTGAACACTGAAGCGTCGGAAGCGTTGTACCTGGACGAGACGGGGACGCTCACCATCGCGCAGCTGATCGCGCATTCGGGGTTGTCGGAAAGCGAGCTGCACGAACTGGTCGAGTGCGGTGCACTGGCGCCCGCCGATCGCACCGCGGCAACATGGACCTTCAGCTCGCGTTGCGTCGTGACTGCACGCGTCGCGCATCGGCTGCGGGAGGATTTCGCGCTGGACGATGTCCACAGCCTCGCGATCGTGCTGCGCTTCGCGCAGCGTATCGAGATGCTGGAGCAGGAGCTGCGGGATCTGCGCGCTCGACGCGCACGCTGAACTGCGCGCGTCGCTCCGCGCGTTCGATCGACCTGCATCAGTGCCGATGGGCAGCGGGTACGGCGCTGGCCGCCGTCCGCGCCGTGGACCACCGTCCGCGCCGTGGGCAGCGGGCAGGGCCTGCGCCTGCGCCCGGGGTCCGTAAACGCCTGCCGGCGGGGACCCGGTGCGGCGTCGCTCGAGCGCATCCTGCAGTAATTGTTCGTGTCGGGCTCGCTAGCCGCACCACCCGCGGCGGCAGGCACTGCCACGGGCGCAAGCGCAGGCCCTTCCCACTGCCCCGAACCGTCGGTGCCGACTCGATTGGCGCTGACGTCATGCGTGCGCGGGCGACGCGCCGACGCGACAGGGCCGGGATGCGGGGATGGCGATGCGGGGATGGCGATGCGGGGCGCCGCGCAGCAGCACGATCGGCAGGCGGGGCAGGGTCTGGCGGGCGGGCGCATGTGACGCAGTCGTCGCAAAGCGGGTGGCTCGTGCGCGGCCAGTCGTGGGTTGACTGGCCGCCGCGAGCCGGGACCCGCGCGAGGACGCGGGTGCGTCACCTGAGCCCGCCTGCCAGACCCTGCCTCGCCTGCAACGCCTGCCTCGCCTGCAACGCCTGCCTCGCCTGCCTCGCCTGCGCGGGCACGCGACACGGGGAACCCCGCATGGCGTGGCCCG
>DATIQL010000146.1:0-22092 GCA_035470905.1 Casimicrobiaceae bacterium | reverse complement strand
AACGCATTCGTCGGCGAGCCCGAGCTTCCTCGCCTTGCGTGCGTCGACGGTCTTGCCGGTCAGCAGCAGATCGAGCGCGGCCGGAGCGCCGACCAGCCGCGGCAGGCGCCTGATGCCGCCCCATCCGGGCACGATGCCGAGCATCACCTCGGGCAGACCGAGGCGGGTCGACGGATCGTCGACGACGATGCGGTAGCGACAGGCCAGCGCCAGCTCGAGTCCGCCGCCCAGGCAGAAACCGCGGACCAGTGCGAGGGTCGGGTAGGGCACGCGCGCGAGGCGCTCGAAGGTGTTCCATCCGCGCTCGACCAGCGCCCGGGCGGCCTGCGCGTCGCGGATGTCACCGAACTCGTCGACGTCGGCGCCGGCAATGAACCCCGACGCCTTGGCCGATCGGATCACCAGTCCGCGCGGCGGCTCGCGATCGAACCCGTCGAGGGCCTCGTTCAGCTCGTCCAGCGTGGCTGCCGAAAGCGTGTTGGTCGCCGTGCCGGCCTTGTCGAAGGCGAGCCATGCGATCCCGTCGGCATCCCGCGTGATGCTCCAGTGTTCCACCCGCCATACCCCGCTTTCGATTCGGTCCACCGTTTCCGCACGGTGTCACGCCAGGCGCGCGGCCGTGTCGAATGCGTTCCTTCAGTCGACGCGCTCGACCAGCATCGCACCGCCCTGTCCGCCGCCGATGCAGATCGCGGCCACCCCCCGCCGGCCCCCGGTGCGTTCGAGGACATTCAGCAGATGCAGCACGATCCGCGTCCCCGATGCGCCGACCGGATGCCCCAGCGCGACCGCCCCGCCGTCGACATTGAGGCGATCGGCGTCGATCGTCCCCAACGCCCCGGGCAATCCGAGCTCGTCACGGCAGAATTCGTCGCTCTCCCACGCGCGCAGGCAGGCGATGACCTGCGCCGCAAAAGCCTCGTTGATTTCCCAGGCGTCGACATCGGCCAGGCGCAGCGCATTGCGCGTGAGCAGCGGTGTCGCCGCATGGACGGGACCCAGCCCCATCTGTGCGGGATCGAGGGCGGCCCATTGGGTGTCGACGATGCGGCCGCGCGGCTTCAGGCCGTGCTTCTGCACTGCCTCCTCGGTGGCCAGCACCACCCATGCCGCGCCGTCGGTCACCTGCGAGCTGTTGCCTGCGGTGACGTTGCCGTACTTGCGGTCGAAGAAAGGCTTCAGGCGCGCGAGATTCTCCGGCGTGGAATCCTCGCGCACGCCGTCGTCGGCGGGATAGACGGTGCCGTCCCGGTCGTAGAGTGCGACGATCTCGTCGCCGTAGCGGCCCTCGCGCTGCGCCGCGAGCACGCGCTGGTGGCTGCGCGCCGAATAGGCGTCCATCTCGGCGCGCGTGATCCCGAAGCGCCAGGCGAGATTCTCCGCGGTCTGGCCCATCAGCAGGCCGACGACCGGGTCCGTGAGACCCTTCATCAGCCCGATCACCGGTGCGAGGTAGTGCAGGCGGAACTGCGCGACCACCGCCGCGCGCCGGCCCAGCGTTTTCGCCGCATACCAGCTCGAAAGCCACGCGACCATCGCATCGGAAAACAGCAGTGGCGCGCGGGACAGGGCATCGACGCCGCCGGCGAGTACCAGGTTCGAGCGGCCCCCACGCATCGAATCGATCGCCGAATCGATCGCCTGCATGCCGGAAGCGCAGTTGCGCATGACGGTCCACCCCGGGACCTTGTGGCCGCAGCCCATCCGCAGGGCGACGACCCGCCCGATGTTCACCTCGTCGGGGGCGGGCGCCGCGCAGCCGAGAATCACCTCGTCGAGGTCGGCGGGCAGGAACGGCTGCCGAAGCAGAAGCGCGCGACCCGCAGCGGTCGCGAGATCCGCGGCTGCAAAAGGCCCGGGACGGTTGCGCGCCTTGAGAAACGGCGTGCGCGCCCCATCGACGATGTAGACGGGTTTCACGGCCGGCCGAGGCGCGCGCGCGGGAAGGTTCGCCGCCCCGGGCGCCGCCACCCCTGCAGCGCGAAGCGGACCTGCGCTCACAGGAAACCTTCGTTGGCGACCGCGCGTCTTTGCGCGTGGTCCGCCGAGGCGGGCGCCACGATCGGCGGCCGGCCGAAACCGGCGCGATCCTGATCCAGCAGCGACGTGCCGAGATCCTGCGCGAAATCGTCGACGCGGACGACGCGCGCGACCAGCTCGCGCTGGGTGGCGAGCACCGCCGCTTCCGACTGGGTGAGGATCCCGGCGGCCACCGCGCGCTCGACGAGCCGAGCGCCGTCCTCGCCGGGCGCGAGCCTTGCGTCGATCCTCTTGTCGCGCAGTGCGTCCTTGAGCTTGCGCTCCAGCGGCTCCGCCTCGATGGTGAACCCCAGCGCCCGCTCCAGCAGCCCGACCGGTTCGCCGGGGTCGCCGATGAACATCCCGCCGGCGAGGCGGTCGCGGGCCGCCGAAGGCGCGAGCAGGATCTTCGCGACCTCGTGGCCGAGGCGGTCGGACGGCACCTCGTAGGGTCGCCCGAGCGGGAACACGACGCGCCACATCACCGCGGCAATGGCCGGATTGGGGAAGTTCGAGATCACTCCCTCGATCGCGTTCTGCGCCTTGAACATCGCATCCCAGATCGCCCAGTGCATCAGCGGCGCATCCTCGGGCTTGCGGCCGTCCTGCTCGTAGCGCCACAGCGTGGCCGAGCACAGGTAGAGCAGCGACAGCACGTCACCCAGCCGCGCGGAAAGCTTTTCCTTGCGCTTCAGCGCGCCGCCCAGCGTACCCATCGAGATGTCGGCGAGGAATGCCAGCGCAGCCGAGAAGCGCGTCAGCTGCTGGTAGTAGCGCCTGGTCTCGGGCGCGACGTTCGCAGGCACGCGAACGAAGTTCGAGCCCGTGAGCCCCATGACCAGCGTGCGCGCGATGTTGCGCAATCCGAAACGCAGGTGGCCGAACAGTGCGGCATCGAACAGCCGCACCGCCTTGCGGGTGTCCGGCGCGCGCGTCGCCGCCATTTCGTGCAGCACGTAAGGATGGCAGCGTATCGCGCCCTGGCCGAACACGATCAGGCTGCGCGTCAGGATGTTCGCGCCCTCGACGGTGATGGACACCGGCATCTGCATGTACGCGGCGCCGAGGAAATTCGACGGTCCCATGCAGATTCCCTTGCCCCCGGCGATGTCCATCGCGTCGTTGATCACCTGCCGGTTGCGTTCGGTGATGTGCAGCTTGGCGATGCCGGACAGGACGGCAGGCTTCTCGCCCTGGTCGACGATGGTCGCCGTCAGCATCCGCGCCGCATCCATCAGGTAGAGGTTGCCGCCCATCCGGGTCAGCGCTTCCTCGATTCCCTCGAAGCGGCCGATCGGGGTCTTGAACTGCGTGCGCACCCGCGCGTAGGCCCCGGTCGTGCGCACGGCGAGCTTGGCCATCCCGGTGTTCGACGACGGAAGCGAGATGCCGCGGCCGGCGGCCAGGCATTCCATCAGCATCCGCCATCCGCGGCCCAGCATCGGCTGGCCGCCGATCACCCAGTCCATCGGGATGAAGACGTCGCGACCCCAGTTCGGGCCGTTCTGGAACACGGCATTCAACGGCATGTGCCGCCGACCGATGTTGACGCCGGGATGCGTGGTCGGGATCAGCGCGCAGGTGATGCCGATGTCCTCGCGGTCGCCGACGAGATGCTCGGGGTCGTAGGCACGAAAGGCGAGGCCCAGGAGCGTCGCGACCGGACCCAGGGTGATGTAGCGCTTGTCCCAGGTCACCCGCAGCCCGAGCGTGCGCCGTCCCTCGTGCTCGCCCCAGCACACGACCCCCCAGTCGGGAATGGCCGCCGCGTCGGATCCCGCCTGCGGATTGGTGAGCGCGAAGCAGGGAATCTCGAGCCCGCGCGCGAGGCGCGGCAGATGGCGGCGCTTCTGCTCGTCGGTGCCGTAGTGCAGCAGCAGCTCGCCCGGGCCGAGCGAATTCGGAACCAGCACGGTCACCGCCACGGTGCCGCTGCGCGTCGACAGCTTGGTGATCACCTGCGAATGCGCGTAGGCGGAGAAACCGAGGCCGCCGTAGGCCTTCGGGATGATCATCCCGAGGAAGCCGTTGTCCTTGATGTACTGCCAGACCCGCGGCGGCAAGTCCTTGTAGACGTTGGTCGTCTCCCAGTCCGACACCATTGCGCACAGCGTCTCGACCTCGTTGTCGAGGAAGTGCTGCTCTTCCGGCGTCAGCCGAGTGCGCTGGATCGCCAGCAGGCGCCGCCAGGCCGGCTTGCCCGAAAAGAGCTCGCCGTCCCAGCTCACCGTTCCCGCCTCCAGCGCCTCGCGCTCGGTCTGGGACATGGCGGGCAGCACCTTGCGGAATCCCGCCAGCAGCGGGGCGCTGACGAACCTGCGACGCAGCGGCGGCACGACCAGCGGCAGCGCGAGCAGCGCGGCGACGGCCGCGAGGCCGGCAACCCAGGGCAGCGGCAGCGTGCCGGCGAGCCACGCGGCAGCCAGCCAGGCGGCGATCGAGGCGATCCAGGCGTAACCCGACGCCTGGAAGTAGGCGAGCGCCAGCGCGGCGACCATGGCGATTGCGACAAGCACTCCGATCATCGGTGGCTCCAGGTCCTTGCCGGTACGGCTTTCATCTGCGGCTCCCGAGCGCTGCACGCACGGCGCTCACCCCGTGGTCCCGAGCTCGCCGTCGAGTTCCCGCGTAACGGCGGACAGGTCGGGCAGCGGGGCCTCGAGGCCCGCGAGCAGGAACGGAGCGAGGCGGCGCAGCAGGATCTCGTCGTTGGTCGATTCGTGCGGATTGAGCTCCGCGATCAGCTTGAGAGCGTCGGTGCCTGCCAGCGTGTAGGACAGCGCGCCCATGATGAAGTGCAGGCGCCACGACAGCTCCTTGCGCGGCAGGTGGGGCAGCGCGCGCATGAACGCGGACTTGAAGCGGGCGATCATCACCGCGTACTGCTCCGACAGGAAACGGCGGATGAACGGCGCCGGGTCGGCGTAGGCACGCCCGAGCAGGCGCAGGAAATCCTTGCCGCCGCGCTCCGGGTCGCGGGCGAGCTTGAGCGCCGGGATCAGCAAGGCCATCAGGATCCGCTCGCAGGACAGCGGTGACGAACCCGCCTGGGCCTCGAGCCGCGTCAGGAGCTCGACCCGTGCCTGGTTCATCGGGTCCAGGAGGCGCGTCAGCACCGCCTGGAACAACTCTTCCTTGCTGCCGAAATGGTAGTTGACCGCGGCGAGATTCACGTCGGCGGTCGCCGTGATCGAGCGCAGGCTCGTTGCCTCGAAGCCGTGCTCCATGAACAGCGCCTCGGCGGCATCGAGGATTCGCGCCTTGGTCGTCGCGGGATCGCGCGGCGGCTTCAGGGGGATGACCGGGGCTTTGGTCGGCATCGACGGGCCTGACGCTCTTTGCTGAAGTGGCTCTTTGCTGGAATGAAATATTCAAACGTTTGTTTGAAGCCTACGTTTGTTCTGCTGTTGTGTCAACCGCGACCACCGCCTCCGCCTGCGGGGGTCGCCACCGCCAACCCCTGCGCGAGGCCCGCTCTATACTGCGAATCGAGGAGGCATCGGCAATGGCATCGATCTCGATCGCGAAGGAGCACGCGCTGACCCACCGCAAGGCAAAGGCGGCGGCGGAGGAGCTCGCGCAGGACCTGAAGGAGCGCTTCGACCTCACCTATGAATGGGAAGGCGACCACGTGATCTTCGAGCGTCCCGGCGTTGCAGGACGCATGCACGTCAGCGCCACGCACATCCGCCTCGAAGTGAAGCTCGGCCTGCTCCTGACGCCGCTCAAGCCCTCGATCGAGCGCGAAATCCACACCCAGCTCGACAAGCTCTCCGGCAAACGGAGCGCGTGAGCCGGCCGACAGGCGTCGCGATGCACCCGCTGCCCCGCTGACCGCCCCCCCGGCCGACGGCCGAGCGCGGGGCTCATGCGATGGGGTCGGGGAACGGAGAGTTCGACCCGCCGACGATCGCGTCGTGGATGGCGCGCTCGCGCGTCTCGATCGTCGCCAGGAACTCGACAGCTCCGCCCATGCGCGCGAAGGCTCCGAATCCGCGCTCCAGGAAGATCTGCAGCGCCGCGAGGCCGGCTGCCTGCGCGGGCTTGCGCATCAGCGTCAACGCAGCGCGCAGCATCGGCATGTGCACATAGCGGTCGAGGGCAATGCCGACGTCGCCGACCAGGCGGATCTGGGACGAGCGCCGATCGTACTGACCCATCCTGCGGTAGGCAGCGCAGTAATCGGCCACGGAGAACCCCGCATCGCGCGCGACGAGCGCATCGACCAGCGCGCGGTCGAGGTCCTGGGAAAGGGCGTTCAGCTCGACTGCGGTCGCAACCGTCGCGGTGACGCGCGCGGGCAGCAACCGCTTGAACAACGGGACCACGCGCGCCAGGTCGGCGTCACGCTGCGCGAAATCGGCGCCGCCGTAGAGGTCGGTTTCGAAAAACCGGATCGCGGCTTCGTAGCGCGGCTGTGCCTCGAGATCCTGGTAGGTGCGGCGCAATCTGCGCGCCTGCCAGTCGCAGATCTGGGTGAGCGCGCGCGCGAGATCGGGTTTCGCCGCCCGCTCGGCATGGTGCTGCTGCACACGTTCGAGCGCGGTGAGCAGCGCGGAAACCGCGTCGTGGCTGGCGGTGTCGGTCATCGTCCGGCGTTGCGCGTCGGGTGCGGCATGCCGCTGGAGTCTACCGCGGCACCGGCGTCGGGCGCATGCCGCATTAGATTGATTGCTCTACCGGGCGCAGACTATGGTTCGCGTCGGGTCGATCGTTGCGCATGGCGGCCCGGATTGCCTGCAGCGGCCGGCGGCCGCGGCCGATTTGCCCCGTGCATCCAGCGTCACCCTCCCGACCCGTGAATCCATCCCGCCGCCGCATCCTCTTTGCCGGAACCGTCGGCGCCCTTGCGTTCGCCGCCGCGCGCCTGCTGCAGCCCACGCCCGCGCGCCACGGCGTCGGCGCGCTGAGCCGGGATGGCGTCGACGTGATGCAGGCACTGATCCCGGCGCTGCTCGCAGGCGCGCTTCCGGCGCCGGGAGTTGCGCGCGACGACGCCATTGCACGGACGATCGACGGCATCGGTCAGGCGATGGCCGGACTCGCACCGATCGCGCGTGAAGAGCTGTCGTCGCTGTTCGCCCTGCTGGCATTCGCGCCGCTGCGCATCGGTCTCGCCGGCGTCGGTGTCCCCTGGCGCGAGGCGAGCGTCGCCGATGCCGACGCATTTCTAGTGCGCCTGCGATCCAGCCGCTGGACCCAGAAGCGCGCGGCCTACGATGCGCTCCACCAGATCACCCTGGCGGCCTGGTACGCGAACCCACGGTCGTGGCCCGCGATCGGCTACCCCGGGCCGCCGCGGCTTTCATGACGACGCCTGAAACCGCCTCGCCGGCAGTGGACATGCGCGAGCATGCCGCGACGCCGATCGTCGACCCGATCCGCGCCGGGCTGCGCGATGGATGGAAGGTCGTCGACGCCACGGCCCTCGAAGGCGACCGGACGATCGAAGCCGACGTCGCGATCGTCGGCACCGGTGCCGGCGGTGGCATCGCTGCCGAGATCCTCTGCGACGCGGGACTTTCGGTCGTGATGATCGAGGAGGGACCGCTCAGATCGTCCGACGATTTCCACATGCTGGAAAGCGAGGCGTACCGCGACCTGTACCAGGAGTCCGCGGCGCGCAAGACCGCCGACAAGGCGATCAACGTCCTGCAGGGGCGCTGCGTCGGCGGCGGCACGACCGTCAACTGGACGAGCTCGTTCCGCACCCCCGAACCCACGCTCGCGTACTGGGCCTCGAATTTCCGCATCGGCGGCTTCGGACCCAGCGACCTCGCGCCCTGGTTCGCGCGTGTCGAGGAGCGGCTGGGCGTGACCCCGTGGACGACTGCGCCCAACGCCAACAACGCGGCGCTCGCCACCGGCGCCGAGAAGCTCGGCCTGCACTGGGGGACGATCCGCCGCAACGTCAGGGGCTGCTGGAACCTCGGCTACTGCGGCGTCGGCTGCCCGACGAACGCCAAGCAGTCGATGCTGGTGACGACCGTCCCGCACGCGCTGTCGCGCGGCGCGACCCTCGTGGTGCGTGCGCGTGCCGAGCGCCTGGTCATCCGCCGCGACCGCATCGAGGCCCTGGAATGCCGGGCGATGGACGCGGCCGGCACCACGCCCACCGGTCGCCACATCACCGTGCATGCGCGCGACTACGTGAGCGCGGCCGGTGCGATCAACACGCCGGCGCTGCTCCTGCGCAGCCGCACGCCCGACCCCTACGGCATCCTCGGCCTGCGCACGTTCCTGCACCCGACCGTCGTGTCGGCCGCGCTGATGCCGCAGCGTATCGACGGCTTTCGCGGGGCGCCGCAGTCGATCTTCTCCGACCAGTTCCTTCAGACGGCCGAGCCCGGGGGGCCGATCGGCTTCAAGCTCGAGGCACCGCCGGTGCATCCGGTTCTCGCCGCGATCACCCTGCCCGGCCACGGCGCGCAGCACGCCGCCTGGATGCAGCGGCTGCCGAACATGCAGGTGCTCCTCGCGCTGCTGCGCGATGGCTTCCACCCCGACGCAATCGGCGGACGCGTGCGCCTTGCGGGCGACGGCACGCCGATCCTCGACTACGCGCTGACTCCGTACATCTTCGAAGGCGTGCGGCGCGCGTTCGCGACCATGGCCGAGATCCAGTTCGCGGCGGGCGCGGGCGCGGTGATGCCGGTGCACGGCGACGGGCGGAGCTACGGCAGCATCGCCGCCGCGAGGGCAGCGATCGGGGCTTTCGAGCTGCGTCCACGCGCGACGACGATCGTGTCGGCGCACGTCATGGGAGGCGCACCGCTCGGCCCCGATCCACGACACGCGGTCGTCGATCCGGCGGGTCGTCACCACCAGCTCGCCAACCTCCATGTCTTCGACGGATCCCTGTTCCCGACCTCGATCGGCGCCAACCCGCAGCTTTCCATCTACGCCATTGCGGCAAAGCTTGCGACGGGACTGGCGCAACGCCTGCGCGGATGAGCGGCGGCGCTGCGCCGTCCGCTCCCCGCACGATCGCGATTAGTGTGATCGCTCTAGCCCGCCGGGGTATGGTCGGAGTCGTTGGAAGACGCGCGCTGCGCGAGCTTCTTCATCGATGAGGAGACGGAAATGACGAACACGACCCGATTGACGGTTCCGCGCGCAGGCGAGAATTTGCTGGCCGCGTCGCGGCAGGTCTGGCTGGCGACGCTCGGCGCAGCATCGGTGACCCGCGAATGGGCTGGAAAGGAAATGGCGCCGGCGTTTCGCAGCCTGGTCGCGGAAGGGGCGAACGTCGAGTCGAAGCTGATGCGCCGCGTCGGGCGACGGCTGGAGGCGAATGTCAGCCGCGGAAGCGCGATTCTGCGCCATGCCCGGCGCGGACTCGAAAGCTCGGCGCAGATGGTGGCCGACGCGGCTGCAGCGCTCGCGCGCAGGACCCTGCCGCGGGTCAAGCTCGCAGTCAGTGCGGACGCGGTAGCGATCAGCGCGCAGGCTCCCCGCGCCAAGGCTTCCGCGAAGGCGACCAAGCGCGCGCCAGCGGCCCGCAAAGCGGGCAAGGCGCCGGCGGCAAGCAAGCAGCGCACGACCCGGCGCGTCGCCGCAAAGTAATTCCGCTACCATTGCGGCGGCGGGAGCGGCCGGCCGGAATTTCCGGCCGGCGCGCGTTCCTGCATGGATGACATCGGGACGACGATGACCGCAGGCCGCGGACGCGGGAACAACGCAAGTCGACCACGCCGGGACAGGCGCGGGCGGATCGGGCTCGCGCTCGCCGGTGGCGGGCCGCTGGGCGGCATCTACGAAGTCGGGACGCTGCTGGCGCTCGCCGATTCGCTCGAGGGCGTCGACTTCAACGCGCTCGAGGTCTATGTCGGCGTCTCGTCGGGCAGCTTCGTCGCGGCCGCGCTGGCGAACGGCATCTCGCCCGCGCAGATGTACCGGCTGTTCATCGAGAACGGCCGCGATGCCGCGCTCAAGCCCGAGATCTTCCTGAAGCCTGCCTTCCGGGAGTTCGGCCGCCGCCTGATGGGGCTGCCGAGGCTCGGCGTTCGCGCAGGCATCCAGTACCTGCGCGATCCGCTGCATCGCGGGGCGATGGAGTCGCTTGCGACGCTGTCGCGCGCGGTTCCGACCGGCATGTTCGACAACCGCGCGATCGATGACTTCCTGGCGAAGCTGTTCGCAGCACCGGGGCGCAGCAACGACTTCCGCAGGCTCGCGCACCGCCTGTTCCTCGTCGCGACGAACCTCGACACCGGCGGTTCGGTCGCCTTCGGTACCCCGGGCCAGGACCACGTACCGATCTCGAGGGCGATCCAGGCCTCGTCCGCGCTGCCGGCACTGTTCCCGCCGGTGGAGATCGACGGAGCGCATTACGTCGATGGCGCCCTCAACAAGACGCTGCATGCGTCGCTCGCGCTCAACGAAGGTGTCGATCTGCTGCTCTGCATCAACCCGCTCGTGCCTTTCGACGCCAGGTCGGCCCGACGCAGCGGGCGCGTGACGGAGGAGAAACTCCACCGGGGCGGGCTACCGCTGGTGCTGTCGCAAACGTTCCGCGCCATCATCCATTCGCGGATGAAGGTGGGGATGGAAAAGTACGCGACGCGCTATCCCGGCGCGGACATCCTGCTGTTCGAACCGGCACGCGAGGACGTCGACATGTTCTTCGCGAAGGTCTTCAGCTACGCGCAGCGCAGGAAGCTCTGCGCGCTGGCCTTCGACTCGACGCGCGACTACCTGCGTGAACAGGCCCCCGGCCTCGCGCCGCTGCTGGTCCGCCATGGATTGCGGCTGCGCGCCGAGCGCATCGCCGACCGGCAGCGCCAGGTCACCGACGCCGTCACCGACCCGCGACCCCTGCATGCCGGCGGATCGCGCCGGCGCAACCTGCGCAGGATCGGCCGCGATCTGGACCGCACGCTCGCCGAGCTCGAACGCGAGGTGGAGACGCTGCGCGCCCGGCGCGCGGCGTGATGCGCGCCAGAGCCGCGTAGCGGCGGCCACGGACGCAGTCGCGGCCTCATCGACGATGGCCCGCAAGCCTCCTCGCCGGACCCGCGAGCGCATCCTCGAAACCAGCCTCGCCCTGTTCAACCGGGACGGTGAGCCCCACGTCACGACGGCCGACATCGCCGACGAGATGAACATCAGCCCGGGCAACCTCTACTACCACTTCCGCAACAAGGACGAGATCGTCGGCGAGCTGTACGCGGCGCTCGACGCCGCGATCGCGCCGCTGCTCGCGGTGCCGGCGTCGCGGCCCGCGGGCGTCGAGGACCTCTGGCTGCTGCTGCACCTGCTGTTCGAGCGCATGTGGCAGTACCGCTTCGTCTACCGCGACGTCGACGACATCACGTCGCGCAATGCGCGGATCGCTGCGCGCTTCGCCGCCATGACCCGCGGTGTCCGGGCCGTCGTCGCCGGCTTGTGCCACGGCATGCGCGACACCGGCGCATTGCGCGCATCCGATCACGAGATCGATGCGCTCGCGACCAACGTCGTGGTGATCGCGACTTACTGGATGTCGTTCCAGCGCATCTCCCGACCCGCCAGCCGGCCCGTCGGCCGCGGCGCCGACGAGCAGGCCGCGCAGATGCGCTTCGAGCACGCCGCCTATCAGGTGCTGGCGCTGCTCGCGCCGTTCCTGCGCGACGAGGAGCGCGCGCTGGTCGAACGGCTTTCCGCCAACTATCTCTGACCGCCCTGCCAACGTCCGAACGGGAGCACGACATGGCGAAAAAGTGGACGAAGTTCCCCCACGCCGATCCGGCGTACCTGCATGAAGGTCCGGCGCTGAAGAAAGCCTGGACGCGCCTGCACAAGGGCGACCGCGAGCCTTACCCGAAGGCCGCAGAGGTGGCGGACGCATGGCGCCATTTCCACGCCGGCGCCTTTCGCGAGGCGGTCGAAGCCGGCCATGCCGCCGGAGGCCCGGGAATCAATGCCGCGGTCAAGGCGCAGTGCATCTACGCGCATTACCTCGAGCCGGACGACAAGGTGAAGATCACGCTGTTCGAGGAGGCTTCCCGCTGGGCGGATGCACGCCGACGCGAGGCCCCGAAGGATGCCAACGCCCACTATCTCCATGCGCAGGCGCTGGGACGATACGGGCAGCGCATATCGGTGGCGAAGGCCCTTGCACAGGGTTTCGGCGGAAAGATCCGCGACGCGCTCACCCGGACACTGGAGATCGATCCGAAGCATGCCGAAGCGGCGCTGGCCTTCGGCGCCTACCAGTCGGAGGTCATCGACAAGGTCGGCGCCCTGGTCGCAGGACTTACCTACGGCGCCAGAAAGGATTCGGCCCTCGGTTATTTCGAGCTGGCGATGAAGCTTTTCCCGGAGTCGCCGATCGTGCATGTCGAATACGCCAACGGCCTGATCCTGCTCTTCGGCAAGAGCCGGCTCGCCGACGCAACCCGGCTCTACGAGGCAGCCGCCGCTGCGACGCCCTGCGACGCAATGGAGCGCCTCGACGTCGAGCACGCGAAAAGCGAGCTCGAATGAGCAGCCGGGCGGCCGGCGCCTGCGCACCCATTGCATTCACCGGCGGCGCGCCGGCCTGCGCGAAGGACGACCGGGGCTTCAGCCAGCGCGAACCGCGGCCGCCGCGACCTGGGGATCGAGGTCGCCATCGCGCGGCCACGGGCTCATGAGCGTCGCCAGCACCAGCTGCTCGAACTGGGCGGGAAAGCGGTCGATCAGCCGCTCGGGGTCGGGACACAGGCCTCGATCGGTGACGACGCCGAACTGCACGCGATCGTCGTACGAGATGATCGACACGCCCATGCCGATATCGCCCGACTGCGGCACCCAGAACATCAGGCTGTCGATGCGCGCACCCGCGAGGTAGAGCGGCTGCGGCGGCCCCGGCACGTTGGTCATCACCGCCGTCGCGTTGCGCGCGAGGATCGTCAGCAGCGTCTCCTGCAGGATCTTCGGCCCGCTGCCCATCGCCGCGAGCAGTCCCAGCGCGAGTATCGGCTGGTAGCTTCCCTTCAGGGCGTCCATGTTCGCGCGCACCGCGTACAGGCGCTCGATCGGGTTCTCGATGCCGATCGGGAGATCGAGAAACACCAGCCCGAACTGGTTGCCGAGACGGTAGGCGCTTTCGACCGGGCGCAGGTTGACCGGAACCAGTGCCCGCAGGACCACGCCGTCGACCGGGTCTCCGCGCGCGACGAGGTAGTCGCGCAGCGCGCCGGCGGCGCAGCACAGGAGCACGTCGTTGACGGAGCTGCCTAGCGCCCTGCCGACCGCCTTCACCTCCGGAAGCGGCAGCGGATCGGCCCAGGCGACGCGCTTGGTGACCCCGGGCACGCCCTTGAAGCGCGTCGGCGAATCCTGCGCCATCAGCGCGAGCTTCGCGATCTCCGCGGTAAGCGCCGTCCCCTTGTCGGCGAGCTCGACCGCCTTCGCCGGATCGTGCCAGATCCCGGCGCCGGTCTCGACCAGGATGCCGCCGATCCTGCGCGCGGACTCGAGCACGCCGGAAAGCGGCGCGATCAAGTGCCAAAGGGTATCGTCGGCGGCCCTGGTCTTCCGTCGCTCGCGCGCCTGGAAAGGCATCGCCGGGGGGCCATCCGCGGTCGCATCGGTCATCGACAGCATCACCCGCACCAGCGCGATGCCGTCGGCGTAGCAATGGTGGATGCGGGCGACGATCGCGCTGCCGCCGCGATAGTTGTCGACGAGGTGGAACTGCCATCTTGGCCGCGCAGGGTCGAGCGGCGTCGCCGCGAGGCGCGAAACTAGGGCCTGGAGCTCGCGCTTGCCCGCACGGCCGGGCAACGCCGTGTGGGCGACGTGATGCTCGAGATCCACATGGGCATCCGTTTCCCAGAACGACATCGCCGCGGTCTCCACCGGCCGCTGGCGGAAGCGCTTGAAGACGAGAAAGCGCTCGGCGATGACCTGCCTGAGGCGCGCGAGGTCGATCTTCTCCCTGAAGATCAGCACGCCGCAGATCATCATCAGGTTGCCTGGACGATCCATCCGCAGCCACGCGGTGTCGACCGCGGAGATCCGTTGGCGCTTCATCGCTGATCGCGGCGGCAGGAGGGAATGGCTGCGTTCGGGCGTGCGTTGCGCACGTCTTGTCGACCGCGCTAAAGTAGCATGAAAGCAGGGCGGGTCAAACGAAGCGTCGATGGGGAGCACGCATGGCCGCAGCATCGAAGAAAGACGATCTCCGCTCGCGGTTCGAGGCCGCCGCCGCGGCGGCCAAGAAGACGAGGAAACGCCCCGACAACGGGACGCTGCTGAAGCTGTATTCGTACTACAAGCAGGCGACCATGGGTGACGTCCAGGGAGACCGCCCAGGGGGCCTCGATTTCGTCGGCGGCGCGAAGCACGACGCGTGGGGCAAGCTCAAGGGCATGAGCGCCGACGACGCGATGACGAACTACATCAAGCAGGTCGACAAGCTGAACCGCGAGTAGCCGCAACAGCCCGGCACGCGCCGCGTCTCCGGGCATAGGACGCGTTGCATCCCGGGTCTTGCCCCTACGCCCCTCTGGGGCGCCGCCTCACTTCGCCGCCTTCCGGCCTGCTCCGGCTGCGGTCTTGCGCGCAGCCTTCTTCGCCGTCTTGCGCGCGGCAGACGCGCCGGCCGGCCTGACGCGCCTGCGCGTGCTCACGCCGCCACTCGCCTTGATCAGCTCGTTGACGGCTTCCGACAGCGCATCGACGCGCGCGGCGAGACGGTCGACATCCTTTTGCGTGTGGACGCCCAGCCTGGACAGGGCGCGCGCGACGCGATCCTCGAATACCTTTTCGAGCTTGTCCCACGTTCCGCCGGCCATCTTCTGCATCTCCTTCGCCTTTGCCTGTGCCGCATCGCGGGCCGCCGCCGCCGTGTCGGTCGCGGCGCGGCGCGTCCGGCTCTCGATCGCCTCGCCCTGCTTCACCAGCGTCTCGAACAGCTTGGTGCCCTCGGCCTGCGCGCGCGAGAACGCGCCCAGGCCCGCGAGCCAGATCTGGCGCGAGGAATCGAGGACGGCCTTCGGCAAGTCCTTGGCGTCCGTTCCCGGCGCACTCGCCGCCGCTTTCGCCTTCTTCAGCATGGAATCCTCCCGACCGCGTTGCCCGTGAAGCGATTGTAGGCAGCCAGTGTAGAGCATGCACTCTAAACCGGCGCCGCGCGCAGGTCTCGATGCATCGATCGCGCGCGTACAATCGGCGAAGTGCCAAGTGGCGGCTGCTCGCCAGCAGCGCTTTCGAGCCGGGCGAGGCGACGCACTGCGCCCGCCGTCGCAAAAGCACCCGAACCGGAGACATCGATGGCCTATTTCGTGACCGGCGCAACCGGATTCATCGGCCGTTACCTGGTTGCCAATCTCGTCTCGCGCGGCGAGCCCGTGTACGCGCTGGTGCGCAAGAGCTCACTCGCGAAGCTCGAAGAGTTGCGCGAAGCCTGGGGCGTGGACGACAGGACCGTCGTGGCGGTCATCGGCGATCTGGCCAAGCCCGATCTCGGCGTATCGGCCGCAGACATGCGCAAGCTCAAAGGCAAGATCGGCCACATGTTCCACCTGGCGGCGATCTACGACCTGCAGGCGACCGCCGAGGCGCAACAGGTCGCGAACGTCGAAGGCACCCGGCACGCGGTCGAATTCGCGGCCGCCGTCGGCGCCGGCTGCTTCCACCACGTGAGCTCGATTGCGGCCGCCGGCCTCTACGACGGCGTGTTCCGCGAGGACATGTTCGAGGAGGCCGAGGATCTCGACCATCCCTATTTCCGGACCAAGCACGAGGCCGAAGGCATCGTCCGCCGCGAATGCAAGCGGCCGTTCCGCATCTACCGCCCGGGGTTCGTCGTCGGCGACTCGAAGACCGGCGAGATCGACAAGGTCGACGGCCCGTACTACTTCTTCAAGGCCCTGCAGAAAATCCGGCGGCTGGTGCCCGAATGGATGCCAATGCTCGGCATCGAAGGCGGCAGGATCAACATCGTGCCGGTCGATTTCGTCGCGGACGCACTCGACTGCATCGCGCACAGGAAGGGGCTCGACGGCAAGTGCTTCCACCTGACCGATCCCAAGCCCTACCGGATCGGCGAGGTGCTCAACATCTTCGCGCGCGCGGGCCATGCGCCGCAGATGACGATGCGCATCAATGCCCGGATGTTCGGCTTCATTCCGGCACCGATACTCTACGGACTGGGCTCGCTCGCGCCCGTCAAGCGCGCAACGCGCGTCGTCCTGAACGATCTCGGCATTCCGCGCGACGTGTTCCAGTTCGTCAACTGGCCGACGCGCTACGACAACCGCGAGGCGGCCAGGGCGCTCAAGGGATCGGGGATCGGCGTCCCCGACCTGGAGGGCTATGCACCCGTGCTCTGGGATTACTGGGAGCGCAACCTCGACCCCGACCTGTTCGTCGATCGCAGCCTGTCGGGCCGCGTCAAGGGCAAGGTCGTCGTCGTGACCGGCGCGTCGTCAGGCATCGGCCGCGCGACCGCGCTCAAGCTCGCCGAGGCCGGCGCGAAGGTGGTGCTGGTCGCGCGCGGCGAGGAGAGGCTGGTCGAGACCCTGCGGGAGATCCAGAGGACGGGCGGAACCGCGGTCGCGTACCCCGCCGACGTCGCGGACCTCGCGTCGTGCGACGCGCTGGTGAAACGCGTGCTGAAGGAGCAGGGCGGGTGCGATTACCTGATCAACAACGCAGGCCGCTCGATCCGGCGCGGAGTGGTCAACTCGTTCGACCGCTTCCACGATTACGAGCGGACGATGCAGCTCAACTATTTCGGTGCGATCCGGCTGATCATGGGTTTCCTGCCGACGATGATCGATCGGAAACGCGGCCACGTCATCAACATCTCGTCGATCGGCGTGCTGTCCAACGCGCCGCGCTTCTCGGCATACGTGGCGTCGAAATCGGCGCTCGATGCGTTCGCGGCCTGCGTCGCATCCGAGCTGATCGACAAGAACATCAATTTCACGACGATCAACATGCCGCTGGTGCTCACGCCGATGATCGCTCCGACGCGGATGTACGAGAACATCCCGACGCTGTCGCCCGAGGAGGCCGCGGGCCTGGTCGTCGACGCGATCATCCGCAAGCCGGTGCGAATCGCCACGCGGCTCGGCGTCTTCGGCGCGGTCTGCCACGCGATCGCGCCCAAGGTCACCCAGGTCCTGCTCAACACCGCCTACAACATGTTCCCCGATTCCGCCGCCGCGCAGGGAAGGAAGGAAGGCGAGCCGCAGCAGCTCACTCCCGAGCAGATGGCGTTCGCGCAGCTCACGAAGGGAATCCACTGGTAGACCCGGATGTCGCGGGTCTGCGCCGTACGGCGGCCGTCACCGCGCCCGCAGCGGGGGACTCAGCGCGGCGGTGCCGTGCGCGCCTCCTCGATCTCGGCGAGCACCTGGGCGAACACCCCGGGGTCGCCGAGCAGCGCGTTGTGTCCGATGCCCGCGAGCGCCACGTCGATCGCTCCGGCGAGGCGCGACGAGAGCTGCGGCGCGACCATCGAGTCGTGCCAGGACCAAAGCGATACGAACCGCAGCGCGGGGTCGAGCCGCTCGCTGCCCAGGGCCGCGAGCCACGGGCTGCCGGGACGCAGCTGCGAAAGCGATGTACCGGGGAACATCCATGCGTGCACACTGCCGTGGTGCGGCGCCCCGATAGTCAGCACGCGCGCGAGCTTGCCCGCCCCGTACCTGCGCAGGTACGCGCGCGCCACCAGGCCCCCCATGCTGTGCGAGACGACCATCACCCGACGCGCACCGGTGGCCACCCGGATCGCATCGATCTTCGCCTCCATCTGCTCGGCGAAGAGCTCGATCGAGGCGAGCGGCGGGCCGTACGACAGGGTGTAGACACCGGGAACATCGCGTGAGGCGAGGAACCGCGTGAGCCTGCGCCACACGCCGGCGTTGCACAGCACGCCGTGCAGCAGCAGCACCGGGACGCCGACGGGAGCAGGTTCCGGATCGGGCACCAACGCGCGGTAGAACATCATCCGCGGCGCCGCGCCGGCGAGCGCCCAGAATTCCCACCATACGAGACGCAGCGTCTGTCCGGGGCCGAGCTGCAGATCGCGCGGCCGCCGCGAACGAAAGATCCACGCAAGCGCGAAGTAGACCGCGGTCATCGCCGCGACGGCGCAGGCGTAGAGCAACGGTGCGCCGATGATCCACGCGGCGGGGCCGCCACCGGCAGCGATCGAATGCGCGGCCGCCAGCGCATAGGCGAGCCCCACCACCAGCACCCACACCCACAGCGTCACCGCGGTCCACATGTGCCCGGAACGCGTCAGGTCGGGTCCGCCGCCGCGAAATGCGTGCGCCAGCTGCGCAGCGCGCCGATCGACGTGGCGAGATCGGGGAGCAGAACGACGCCGGGAATGGTCGTGCGCAGGCGCCGGGTCATCTCCCCACCGGCCCACAACGCCACCTCCTGCGGAAGCTGGCGCCGCAATGCGGCAAGGCTGTCGGCCGCCTGCCGCAGGGGAAATGCACTCGAGAAGGACAGCGCGACGATGTCGACCCGATGTGCCAGCGCCGCGCGGCGCAGGTCCTCCTGCGGCGTCTGCGTCCCCAGGGAAACGCATTGCGCGCCCTCGCAGACCAGCAGCGCCTCGACCATCAGCAACCCGAGCCCGTGCTGCTCGCCGGGCAGCGTCGTCAGCAGGATGCGCGGCCGGCTCGCCGGGCGCGGGTAGGCGTGGATGCCTGTGCGCAGCGCCGCCTGCACCTGCTCGGTGTAGAGATGTTCCTCGAACACCTCGATCTCGCCGCGCATCCATGCGGTCCCGATCGTCCGGTTGAGGGGTCCGAGCGTATCGAGCGTGAACTGGTGCAGACCGTGCCGCATCAGCCATTGCCCGAGGGTCTGCTGCAACGCGATCGCGTCGTGCGCCTTGAGCATCGCGATGACGTCCCGCTCGAGCGCTGGCACGGCCGCGTCGCGATGGATCGGAGCGCGCGCATCGGCAAGGGCATTCAGCTCGTCGATCGACAGCGCGATGACCTTGCCGGGTCGCATCCCGACGTCCATCAGGCGCTTGATCGCGCGCAGCTTCGCCATGTCGGCGAGCGTGTACCGGCGCTCGCCTGCATCGTCGCGCACGGGACGCGGAAAGCCGTAGCGGCGCTCCCACATGCGCAGCACGTCCTTGGACAGGCCCGTCTCGCGCTCGACGGCGCTGATGTTCAGGTTCAACTCGTGGACCGCGCCGGCGTTCATGTCCGCGCCTCTCGAGGGCTCGTTGAGGGTGAGCGCGGAATTCTACGTCTCCCCGCGGCCATTGTCCTGGACAATTCAGCCGCCGACGTGCCGAATCCTACGCCCGCATCAACTCGAAGGCGCGCACGACCAGGGCAATGCCGTTGACGACCAGCAGCGCAGCGATCAACCGCAGCACCCCGGCGCGCGACAGCGCGTGGTGCAGGTGATTGCCGAGCTTCAGGCCCAGCGCCATCACCGGCAGCAGCAACAGCGCAAGGGTGATGATCTGCGCGTGCAGCAGGAGGCCCGTGGCCGCGAAAAGCACGAAGCGTATCCAGACGCTGAACGTGACGATGGCCGCGGACGTTGCGCGCAGCGCCGCCTTGTCGGCGATGCGCGCCGACAGGAACACCATGAAGATCGGGCCGCCGGTTCCGAACATCACCGAGAACACGCCGCCGAAAGCGCCGATCGGCCAGGCGAGCCAGGCGGGCGCGCGGCGCAGGCCCCGCGGCCCCGAGAGGACCCAGCTCCCGTAGGCGGTCACGAAGACGCCCAGCGCGAGCATCGCCGGCGCCCGCGGCAGCTTGAAGAGCAGCGTGGCGCCCAGCGCGATTCCCAGCAGAATCGGCGGCAACAGCCGCAGGACCTCGCGCCACAGCACGAGGCGCCGCAGCCGCAGGCTGGTCGCCCCCGCGGCGAAGGCGTCGAGCGAGGTTGCGAGGGGGACCGCGAAGGTCAGCGGAAAGATGTGGGCGAGCGCCGGGACCTCGACGATCGACGAACCGAATCCCGTCGCTCCGAAGATCGTGTAGGCGAGCAGCACGACCAGCGGAACGGCCGCGAGGGCATACCAGGGGAGGTCCGGGAGCGACGGCAGGAGGGGCATGCGTGACGACGATGCCTTGCGTCGCATCGCGGGGACGGCACCGGCGCGCGCGGGATGCGCCGACCGGAAACCCGATATAATACGCGGCTTCGGCGAGCTAGCTCAGCTGGTTAGAGCAGAGGAATCATAATCCTTTGGTCGGGGGTTCGAGTCCCTCGCTCGCTACCAAACACAAGGGCCTGCCGCTCACGCGGCGGGCCCTTGGCATTTCCCACCCCGCCGTGCCCACGCGAAACGATGCCGTGTCCTTGACACGCCGGTGGTTGCGCGAGTATTTTACCACTGGGTTAAATACGTTCGCCGGCACCGATGACCCAGGATCACCTCAGCGCCACCTTCGCCGCCCTCGCCGATCCGACCCGGCGCGCGATCCTTGCGCGCCTCGTCTCCGGCGAGCGCTCGGTCTCCGACCTCGCCGAGCCTTTCGACATCAGCCTGCCCGCGGTGACCAAACACCTCAAGGTGCTGGAGCGCGCAGGGCTGATCACGCGCGGGCGTGAAGCGCAGTGGCGTCCCTGTCGCCTGGAGGCCAAACCGCTGCGCGATGCGTCGCACTGGATCGACCGCTACCGCCGTTTCTGGGAAGAGCGCCTCGACCGCCTTGGCGACTACCTGCGCGAAACGCAGGAGCAGGCACGCACGGCGGCGCCGGCGCGGCGCAGCGGCGGCACAAGCGGAGCCGGCCACGGTCGGCGCAAACCCAAGGAGCCACGATGAGCACGAAGCAAAACGCGCAAACCTCGCAGCACGGGACCTTCACGATCGAGCGAATCTACGATGCCCCGCCTTCACGCGTCTTCGCCGCGTGGGCGGACGCCGAGGCCAAGTCGCGCTGGTTCGCCGGTCCCGACGGATGGGTCGCGGTCGGCCGGGAGTTCGATTTCCGCGTCGGCGGCCGCGAGTGCCTGAAAGGACGCTGGAACAACGGCACGACATCCGCCTTCGACGCCCGCTACTTCGACATCCTGCGCGACTGGCGTATCGTCTACGCCTACGACATGTACGTCGACGACGCCAAGATTTCGGTCTCGCTGGTGACCGTGGAACTCATCCCCGAGGGCAGCGGGACCCGCCTCAGGTTCACCGAGCAGGCAGCGTTCCTCGATGGCTACGACGATGCCGGCAGCCGCGAGCGGGGGACCGGCGGATTGCTGGACAACCTCGGCAAGGCGCTGGAACAGGCGAGCGCGCCAGCCTGAGACGGCGGCGGGCTGCACCCCGTTCCCGCGCTGATCACTTCCGACGCGATCGGGCGATCGCGCCGTTCCCGCCCCCGAGAAGGAGACGCCATGCAGATCCAACCCTATCTGATCTTCGACGGCCGCTGCGAGGAAGCGATCGAGTTCTATCGCCGAGCGCTCGGTGCGGAAGTGACGATGCTGATGCGCAACAAGGAAAGCCCCGAGCCGCCGCCCCCCGGCACCTTGCCGCCGGCGTCGGAGAACAAGGTGCTGCACGCGAGCTTTCGCATCGGCGACTCGGTCATCATGGCCTCCGACGGGCACTGCAAGGGCATGCCTTCCTTCACCGGGTTCTCGCTGACGATCACGGTTCCGGACACCGCCACCGCCGACCGGCTGTTCAATGCCCTGGCCGACGGCGGGCAGGCGCAGATGCCGTTGACCAAGACCTTCTTCTCGCCCCGGTTCGGGATGGTCGCCGACCGCTTCGGCGTGTCGTGGATGATCTACACGGTCGAGTGAGCGGCGGCACCGGGCTGCCGACCGCAAGCCGCGGTCGGCAGCTCGAGTCGCGAAGCCGCGCGCGATCCGATGCCCCTCGGTCGAAATTCATTCGTCCGCGTGCCGATGCGCAGTCGCGTCCTCGTCGACCCAATCCTCCTCGGTCCACGACATCCCCTTGCGACCGGGCACCTTGCGCATCGGACCGGGGCGATACGACGGGCAGGATCTGGGGCCGTAGCAGAACGTCTCGAAGCGGTGCTCGCGTCGATCCGGCGCCCATTGGTCGATGATGATCTCCACCGCCATGCGGCAACCCCAGGTACAGCTTCGACACTTCGCATCGAAGGTGCGGGCATCGAGGCG
>DATIQL010000145.1:0-6255 GCA_035470905.1 Casimicrobiaceae bacterium | reverse complement strand
TTGGAACATCATGGACATCTACTCGCCGGGCAAGAAGGTGCACCACGTCAGTGTCGGGGCTGCTGCCCACGCCGATTGAACGATCGCTTATCGCAAACCGGACGGGAGAGGCGAAAACCATGAAGCACGAATATTCGCTGGCGCACCTGACGGCGCTATCGCTGACGCCGCCGCAGCTGGTCGACGTCGCCGCGCGAACGGGATACGACTACGTTGGCGTGCGGATAACGCGCGTGACGCCGAACGAAGTCCTGTATGACCTTGCACGGGATCGTGCGATGATGAAGGAGACCAAGGCGAGGCTCGATGACACCGGAATCGGTGTGCACGACGTCGAGCTCTTTCGCATGGATCCGTCGCTCGATGCGGAGAGTTTCGTCCCGCAACTCGAGGCGACCGCGGAGCTTGGCTCGCGGAACATAATTGCCCAGTTGCCGGATCCCGACCGCGAGCGCGCTACCGAGCGCTTCGCCCGGATCTGCGATCTGGCCAAGCCTCTCGGCATATTCGTGAGTCTCGAGTTCCCGCATTGGACGGAAACCGGGAACCTCCGCGAGGCGACCCGGGTCGTGCGCGCGGTCAATCGGTCGAACGCGGGGATCCTCGTCGACATGCTCCATTTCGGCCGTTCCGACTCGAGCCTCGACGATCTCGCCAAGCTCCCGCGTGAATGGTTTCGCTTCGCACACGTGTGCGACGCCGCGAAGGAAGTGCCGCCGACGATGGCCGGCATCATCCGCACTGCGCGCGACGAGCGACAGTTTCCCGGCGAGGGCGGAATCGAAGTCTGCGAAATTCTGGCACGGATGCCCCAGGACATCCCGTACGCGCTGGAAATTCCGAGGAACGCGCTGACGCGGGCGGTCGGGGCGGAGGAAGTCGCCCGCCTTGCCCTTGTCGCCGCGAGAAGTCATCTCGATGGACCGGGCGCCCGCAGCGCCGGCGCCGGCGTCGCGAGACCCGGAGCGCCCGCGTCGGTGCCGGGACGGTAGCGCGGAGAAAGTTTCCCCCAGTCCACCCGGGTTTCTCCGGCGGATGAGACAATCCGGAGCTGGCCGCCGTTGCGCCGGCGTGTTCGCGCGACGATCGGCAACCCTGGCGGCACGTCGCCGCTGCGGCGCGGGCGCAGGCGCAGCATTCCGATCATCCAGGAAGCAACGGAATATCCGATGAAGTCAGCGAAGGTCATCAATGTTCGCGGGCGCATGCTCGGTGGGGAGACGCCCCTGGTTTGCACGCCGCTCGTCGGCAGGACGGGCGAGCGCGTCCTCGCCGAAGCCGCGACCGTCGTCGCGAAGAAGCCCGACGTCGTCGAATGGCGGGTCGATTACTTCGAGTCGATCGGCGATGCGACGGCGGTGCTCGAGACGGCGCGGCTGTTGCGCGCGGCCGTGGACGACATGCCGATCATCTTCACGCGCCGCTCGATCAGGGAAGGCGGCGAGCCGATCGCCATCGACGACGAAGGCGTGGTTCGGCTCTACGAGGCGGTAAGTGCGAGCGGCCTCGTCGACTTTCTCGATTTCGAGATGGGAAACGACCCCGAGCAGCTGCGGCGCGTTCGCGAGACCGCGCATCAGCGCGGGACGCGGGTCATCCTCTCGTACCACAACTTCGGGTACACGCCCGGCCGGGAATTCCTCGAGCAACGCTTTCTCGAGGCCGAGCGCCTCGGCGCGGATGTCGCCAAGGTCGCCGTGATGCCTCGCGACCGGATGGACGTGCTGACCCTGCTCGCGGCGACAGCCCAAGCCGATGCGAAGGCGCGCATCCCGCTCATCAGCATGTCGATGGGACCGCTGGGATCAGTGACACGAATGATCGGCGGCGCTTTCGGCTCGTCGTTGAGCTTCGCGGTCGGTGAGGCCGGCTCGGCGCCAGGACAGATGCCGATTGCCGATCTGCACGCGGCCTACGCCGTGATTCGGCGTGCGCGTGGGACGGCCTGAGGTCGCGCGACCCGGATTGCCCGCAGCACCCGCAATCACCTGCCAGACATCACCGAAGACGAGAGTTGGCGCGACTTCCCGAGCCTGGATGGAAAGATCGGACCGGATCGGCGTGGAGGCCAGATGAATGACAGGGCTCAGGCCGGCTTGCCCGGACCGCTGCAACGGTATCTCGAGGCCTGGAACAACCACGACGGCCCCGGAATCGCATCGGCATTCGCCCCCGATGGCTTCTACTCGGATCCTGCATCATCCGGCCGGCTCACCGGCGCTGCGGTTGCGCGCTATGCGGAAGCCCTGTGGCATTCGTTCCCTGACCTTCGTTTCTCCGTCGACGGACCGGTGGTCGGAGACACGGATACGGTCTACATGCCGTGGAAAATGCACGGCACGAACACCGGTTCCTTTCTTGAATTGCCGCCAACCGGCAAGGCGGTGGGGCTTGCGGGCGTGGACCTCGTTCGACTGTCATCCGACAAACTGCAGTCGGTGACCGGCTATTTCGACTCTCGTGAATTGCCGGCACAGCTCGGCTTGCA
Organism: Casimicrobiaceae bacterium; assembly: GCA_035470905.1. Taxonomy (GTDB): domain Bacteria; phylum Pseudomonadota; class Gammaproteobacteria; order Burkholderiales; family Casimicrobiaceae; genus VBCG01. Next base: position 3,767 of record DATIQL010000145.1, on the reverse strand, counting down.
GGTGATAGTGCAACCCGACACGTTCGGCCCATTCTCGCTTGGAACCAGTACGCGCGTGGTTTCCGGACGCGGTGGCAGCCCCGGAGCGTTCACGGTGACTTCCCTCGAGGGACGCACCCCGGCGGAGACCGAGGAAATCAGGAAGCTTGGCCGCGAAACGCTGATGGAAATGCTCGGCATGGATGGCTTCATCGCGGCCACGGTCGTCACCTGTGGCAACCGGCAGATGACCTTCTCCGCCTGGGAGCGGGAGGAGGATGTTGCCCGGATGCGAGACTCGGAAAGTCACACCGATGCAGTGCGGCGTTTCTACGGCAAGGACCTGGCGCGGGGTGGCGTCATAGGGTCCTTTGAAACGAAACATGTCATGGCGATGGAGCGCTGCAAACAATGCGGAAAGATGGTGAACATCGAGCGCAGCAACGGCCGCTGTAGTTGTGGCCAGGAGGTTGCGCCGGCAAGTTACTGGTGATCAGGCGCTGCCGATCGACCAGAGGCTCATGCTTTTCCGGCAAGTTCGGCTCCGGCGTCGGCCGGCAACCGCAGCATCCACATGACGGCGACCGCCATGACACCCGCGGACGCGAACAGCGCACGCTGAAAGTCGACAAGCGTCAGCGAGGATCCCCCCTCGATCGCCTGGAACAGACCGAGCGCGAGCGCAGCCAGCGCGACGCCCAGCGCGCCCGCTGCCTGCTGGGCCATCGCGGACAGGGTCGTGGCACCCGCCCGTGCCGCGCTGGATATGTCGGCAAAGGCGAGCGTGTTTACCGCCGTGAAGTGCATCGACCGGGTCATGCCGGCCCCGAACAGAACGCCGTAGACGACGACGAGCGGCACCGCAGGCGTCAGGGCGCCGCATGCGACCAGGGAAGCCACACACAGGCAGCCATTGGCGCGCAGCACGTTCCGGAATCCGAACTGCCGCAGGATCGGCGTCGTCATGCTCTTCATCGCGAGGTTTCCCGCCATGTAGACAAGCAGCATGATTCCCGCGTCGAACGGGCTCGCGCCGAAGCCGATCTGGAACATCAGCGGGAGCAGGAATGGCGTCATGCTGATCGCAATACGGGCCAGCAGCCCCGCGCTGACCGTGCACAGCGCAAACGTGGGGAAGCGCACTGCGGTCAGGTCGAGCATCGGCGTCGGGTGACGCAGCGCGTGGCGCACCGCCGCCCCACCACTCACGATGCCAATCGCGATGTAGACACCGCCGCGCGCTACGGCGGCATCGTGCTGCCCGACAAGCGCCAGGCCGTGCAACAGCGTGGCGAGCGACGCGGCCGTCAGCAGGAACCCGGTCAGATCGAACGGCGCCCGTGCCTCCTTCGCGTGCTTCGGTACGAAGCCGAGAATGAGCAGCACGCCGGCAATTCCGAGCGGAATGTTGAGGAGGAATATCCAGCGCCACGAGGCGTAGGTCGTGATGAAGCCGCCGAGCGGCGGCCCGATGACGGGCGCAATGAGTGCGGGCCAGACGATGAGACCGATTGCATCGATGATCCGGTCCTTGGGCGTTTCGTTCAGCACGACCAGTCGTCCAACGGGAGACATGAACGCGGCGGCGATGCCCTGGACCAGGCGAGCGGCAAGGAATATCGCCAGGGACGGGCTCAACCCGCACAGCAACGACGCCAGCGTGAAGACCGCAACGGCCGCGGCGAAGAGATTGCGCGCGCCGAAACGCGCGCTCGCCCACCCCGCCGTCGGCACGAACGCCGCCATCCCCACGAGGTAGACGGTGATGCTGCCGGCAAGATCGAGCGTCGATTCCCCGAGGCTTCGTGCAATGGCGGGCAGCGCGGTCGTGACGATCGTGCTGTCCAGCGTCTCCATGAAGAACGCTGCCGCCACGATGAGCGGTATCCGCCTGGAGAACGCGTGAGCGCCGTCGCGATCCGATCCGGGTGCCTGCACTGATTGGCCTTTCCGCCTCGAGCAGCGGCTCCGCCTAGGCGGTCGCGCCGAGCAGCGACGCAATCGCCGCACGCCCGCGCCGGGCTCGCTCCAGCGCGGACAGCTTCTCGGCGACCTTCTTCGTCGGGGCTTCGAGGCTCAATGGAATGTCCCGCGGAAGCGCGCGGATCATTGCGCGCAGATCGAGGTTGCCCTCACCCGGGAATCCACGCTCGTTGCGCGCCTGAAAGATCATCGTGTCGAAGTCTAGTGGCTGCGGCCTCGGGCCGTGCGCGTCGCACACCTGCGCGTACGCGACAAGCGCGGAGGGCGTTGCCGCGATGTCGTCCGCCGTGCCACCCGAGCGGTCGACGTGGATCGTGTCGATGAGCACGCGGGCCTCGGGGCGCTGCGCGGCTTCCACGACCCGTATGGCGTCGGCCAGCGTCCGCACCCCCGACCACGGGGTGAATTCGAGATTCATCGTCAGCCCGTAACCTCGTCCCAGCTCGCACAACCGGGCGAGCAGGTCGGCGAGGCGCCCTCGGTCGGGTTCGTCGCCGTTGACGACTGCGTGGGAGGCGCCGAGTTGCGCCGCCGATTCGAGGACCGGCTCGAAATCCGCGATCTTCGTCTCCTTCCCCAGCCGAAGAACCCCGACGTCGAACACCCGGGTGCCGGTGGCGTGCATGCGGGCGAGCGTTTCGCGGCGCATCGGCGTATCGCCGATCATCGGATGCCGGTGCTCTCCCGGTGCGGCCGGGTTGAGGCGTATCCCTGCGTGCGTGAAGCCGGCGAGCGACGCCGTGCTCACCACGTCCGGCGGTGCGAGCTCGAATACGGTCAGATGGTCGAGCGAAACGATGCGCATCGGGTGTCCCGCGGCATGCCGATCGAGACCGGCGAGGCTGCTTCGGCGCGGCGCCCGGGAGCGCGGCGCCGGCGACCTGCTCACCGCCGACCCGCACTCAGCCCTTGTATCCGACCAACCGCGGCAGCCACAGGACCGTCTCGGGCACGAAACTGATGATCGCGAGGACGACGATCGCCGCCAGGATGAACGGCGCAGCCTCACGCACGATCGCCCTGAGGGGCTGCTTGGTCATGTTCGCGACGACGAACAGCAACAGTCCGAAAGGGGGGGTCAGCAGTCCGATCATGATGTTCACGACGACGACCACGCCAAAATGGACGGGGTCGAGGCCGAGTGCCTTGGCCGTTGGAATCATGACGGGAACGATCACCAGAAGGATCGTCGTCCCTTCGAGGAGGCATCCGAGAATCAGCAGGATGGCGTTGACCAGCAGAAGGTAGGTGACCCCCGAGAGGTGGAACCCCGTGATGAAGTGCTGGACCGAAACCGGAATGTTTTCTATCGTCACCACGTAGTTGAAGACCAGCGCTCCGCCGATCAGCATGCCGACCGAAGTGGTCGACTTGGCGCTGGACAGCAGCACGTTGTACAACTGTCTGAACGACATGGCACGGTAGATCAGCGTCGCGGCGAGCAGTGCGTAGGCGGCGGCGGCCGCCGCGCCTTCGGTGGGCGTCATGACGCCGCCGTAGATGCCGAACAGCAGGACTACCGGAAGCATCAGCGCAGGAAATGCGCCCAGGGCAACGCGCGGAACCTGGCGCAACGGAACCGGCGGTTCCACCGGATAGTTCCTGCGCCGGGCGATCAGCGAATTCATCACCATGAACGCTACGCCGAGCATCAGTCCGGGAACGACGCCGCCGAGAAAGAGTTAGCCGATCGAGGTGTCCGACACCAGCGCGTAGACGACCATCGGGATCGACGGTGGAATGATCGGCCCGATGACGGCCGCCGACGCACTGATCGCGCCGGCGTACGCCACCGGATAGCGCCC
>DATIQL010000144.1:0-10618 GCA_035470905.1 Casimicrobiaceae bacterium | reverse complement strand
CGCTCGGTCCTGCGCGAGCTGCTGCAGGAGCGAGGCGCCGCGGTTCTCGAGGACAAGGCATCGCGGGGCCCGGCCTGAGCCGCGGCGTCCGCCAAGCCTCCCGGGAGAGGGTCCGGTGCCGCGTCGCGCCGTGCCTAAGGGACCTGGACGCAAAGCGCGTCGGAAGCCCGACGCGACGCGCCCGGAACCGCGGCGCTGGTCGCAGCAGGTGACCGAGGAGAGCAATGCGCTCGACCTGGAGGCCGGGGTGTTCACCTGGGACGATCCGCGCGCCATCGCGCACTCGCTGAAGGTGTCGGCGGAGACGAGCACGCGCCGCAGGACGACGCCGTTCCGCTCGGCGATGTCGATGTTGAACTTCTACGTCAATCGGGCAGGCATGCAGCTTCCCGAAGACCGGCGCGCCGTCCTCGAGCGCGCGAAGGACGAGCTGCGCGCGCTCTACGGCCGCGCACGCAGGCGCGGCGCCGCATGAGCCGCGCCGAGGCGGCGGGTCCTTGCGCGCGACGCATCGGGTCAATTTCCCTTGATCGCCGCCGGCAGCTTGACCGCGTCTCCGTACAGGTACGAGTACGCGACCTTCATCCCGATCGGCGTCATCGACTCGCTGTACACGGGCAGGCCCGAAGACTTGTCGATCAGCATCACGGCCTTGCGGACCTGGTCCGGCGTCGTGTTCCAGCGCTTCAGCACCTCGGCCGGGATCTCGCCGTTCATCATCGGGTTGTTGAAGCGAAACGCAATCGCAGAGGCTCCGCGATAGGTGGTGTCGCCAAGATTTTCGCAATGCAGTGCGCCCTTGCTGTCGAAGTCATGAAAACTGCGGTAGACCGACAGGTCCGGAAACTCCACGCTCCCGTGCATGAATTTCGCGCCGTCCATGGTCATCCAGCGCTGCTTCTCGACGCGAATGACCGTTCCCTCGCCGATCTCGGGCGCCGAATTCCTGTCGTCGACCTCGTACATGCCGACGCGAGGCTGGTTGGCGATCTTCTCCATTGCAGAGAGCACCGGCTTGCAGTCACCCCAAGCCTGCGGCGCGAGCACGACGGCGCCGACCGTGGCTGCGAGTCTGATGATCGACAGGGGCGCTGCGCATGACCGCATCCTGTTCTCCTTGGAAGTCAGTGCTTGACGCCGACCCGGCAACCAGCGTTGTCGGCGAGGCAGCAGGGAGTCAGGACGAAGCCGGATGTTCGACGATGCCTGGTCTGCATGATCTTCCCCTTCGGTCGTCATTCCGGGCGCTGTCTTCGGGCGCCTGGCGCCGTCTCGTCGTCCGCTCTCGGACGCCCGAGCAGCAACTCGATCAACTGCTCCCTCCCGAAGAACCCGCTGCGCTCTCCGGACCCGACGCGTTCGACCGTGCCCGACGCCTCGACCCCTTCGCTGCCTTCGGCGCGGTAGATCCGTACGACGAAGCTTTCCATCGCTGCCGACCTCGGGTGCGGGCGGCTCGGGCGGCCGCTGCCTTCGCGGCAAGTATTCGCCCGCCGATCTAACGGCGTCCTAACGGGAGACAGAATCCGCAGCTCGGAGCCGCGGCGAGCGGTGGATCGGGACCAGGGTCGGGCGGACCAGCAGCGAGACGCTCGATCGAATGCGACCTGTTCCATGGAAGCACGTCGGGCCCGACGGTCATTGACGACCCGTTCCGACATGGGTAGTGTCTCGGCCACTCGTTGGCGCGTGAAATGAAGTCGTCTCTCGAGATCAGAACCCCCGACGCGGCCAGGCCTACGGTGGGCAGAACAGGGAACGCATGACATGGCCCAGCCGGCGCCGCCGAGCCCGTTGAAGCGCGCGCTCGCCTGGGTGCTCGTGATCGCGGGCTTTTCCGCATGGCTGTTCAGCGCCGAGATCTTCCCCGGCAACAGCAAGCTCTACGATGCGATCGCCGCCGACGATGCGACCGCCGTGCGCCTGCTGCTCGCCCATGGCGCCGACCCGAACAGCAGCGCCGCTCCGCTCACGCTCACGCGCTCGACCACCGCCATGCAGCGCTATCAGGTGCCGCCGCTGATCTATGCGTTGCGCCATCGCAAGGGCAAGGCGGCGCTCGCGCTGGTCGAGGCCGGCGCCGATCCCAATGCGCGCGACCGCGACGGCGAGAACGCCCTCGCGCTCGCCGAGGGCGCGCCCCTGCCGGACGTCGCGCGCGCGCTGCGCTCGCGGGGCGCCGTCGAGCAGCCGAACCGATTCGCGAAGTGAATCGACGGGGAGCGTCATGAGGCCTGCCATCGCGACGAAGGTGAGGGACGCTGCGCCGTCGCGGATGACGATCGCGGGCATCGTTCGGACCGCCGCGCTGTTGCTCGCCATGGCATGGTCCGCGGGATCGTGGGCCGGCGCCGACGACCTGCTCGCGCGCAGCCGCGCGGCGTACGCCGGCCTGCATTCGTATTCGGATACCGGCACGGTCGTGGTCGAGTTCGGCAATGCGCCGACGCCGAGCCGCGAGCAGCATACGTTCAGGACCTGGTATCGCGCGCCGAGACTCTTCCGCTTCGAATTCACCAAGGCCAACCAGGCCGATCGCTACGAGGTATGGAGCGACGAGCAGGTTTTCCGCACCTGGTGGAAAGCCACCGGTGGCACCTCGACCTATCCGAAGGGCCAGGGGGCGTCGGCGTTCACCACCGGCAGCGTCACGACGTACGGAGCGCTGACCTCCATCGCGCCCTGGCTGTTCTCGCAGGCGGGTCTTTCGGGCACGCTCACCGAGCTGGGCGACGCGAGCGACGCGGGCACCGAGGTCGTCGCCGGTCGCCCGTGCCACAAGATCGTCGGGGTGGCACGCTCGGTCTACGGCGCCACCGGACGCACGACCAACGTCCGGCGCACGACGGTGTGGATCGATGCCGAGACGCTGCTCGTGCGGCGCACCGTCGAGGACGCGTCGGAAGGCAGGATCGTCAACCGCAAGACGACCTCGTTCGAGCCGGTGGCCAATCCGGCGCTCGAAGACGTCGTATTCAGGTTTGCCCCGCCGGGACGCTAGGCGCATGGGCATGCGTGCGTTCAGGCTGATCGCCGCAGCCGCACTCGCGGTGGTGGGGTGCAGCAACGACAGCGCGCCTCGCGCCGAGGCCTCGCCGCGGCTCGAGGGGACGGGCTCCGCCCACGTCAAGTACGCGCCGCGGGTTCGCGTCATGGAAGAGGCGCAGGCGCGACGCAGTCTCGTCGCGACCGATTCCACGGGCGCCGCCCTGCTCTTCGCTGCGGGCGATCGCGAGGCTTCGGCCCTCGCCGCGGGCGACGTGCTGGTCGTCAAGAACCTGATTGCGCGCAAGGTGCTGGCCACCGAGACCACGCCCGACGGCGTCGTGGTCCTGACCGCACCGGCCACGCTGGGCGAAGTGATCGAGCAGGGCTCGATTCGCGTGCAGGGCTCGACGCGGTTTGCGCCTGCGGCGACCCGCCATCGCGCCGCGAACGACTCGCCCTTGCTCGCGGCGCTGGGCGAGCTCGTGGTCGGCACGGCGCGCGCGCAGGGACCGGCCGACGTCCGGCGCCAGGCGGCCGAGAGCGCGGGCCGCTCGGATGCGGTGCAGAAGGCCGCGGGCAACGTTGCCAAGGCTGCCGTCGAAGGATGGGACGTCGCGTTTGCGGCCGAGCCGCAGGGCGGCCGCGTAAACCTGAAGCTGACGATGACCAAGGATGTCGGCGGGTTCAAGGCCGTGGTGAAGGGCGATGGCTACCTTGCCGATTTCGATTTCGATTCGGCCATCGACGTCGAGCAGAGCGCCACCCAGCGCCTCGAGGCGGGGCTGCGCAAGCTCAACGGCCTCATGAACGTGACCTGGTCGGTCGCCAAGGATTCCCCGGGCGGGCTCACCGAAAGCGCCCGGGTCAAGCTGCCGGCGGCAGTGAGAATTCCGCTCGCGCCCCTTCTCGATGGCCTGCCGTTGTTCCTGGAGATCAGCGCGGCGGTGATCGTCAATCCCGTGATCACCGGCGGCAAGGAGTACAGCCACGGCGCGTTCCGGATCACCTATGACGGCTACCAGCATTTCGTCGCGAAGCAGGGCACGATCGACGCGGACGGGCAGGTTTCGGGCGACATCAAGCTGCTCGAGCACCAGAACATCTCCGCCCTCGCCCCGATGGGCATGGTGGTGGCCTTCGCCGCGCCGCGGATCGAGCTCAGCTTCGGGCTGAAGAATCTGTTCAAGATGGAGGACATCAAGTCGGCCGCCGAAAAGGTCGACCTCGTGGCCGACCGGCTGGCGAAGCGCGCGCTGACCCCGGAGCAGTACCAACGCTTCCACGCTGCGCCGATGGGATCGTTCAGCCTCGGCAAGGCCACCGAGATGGCGCTGAAATCCGACGCTGCGGCGTACTTCGAGTTCGTCACCACCTCGTCGATGAGCGTCTCGGGCATGTCGGCGATCACGCCTTGCACCCGCTCCGATCTCGGCCTCGCCGCGAAGGTGGGCGCCTCGGCGACCGCGTTCGGCCAGTCCGCCGGGAAGGCGGAGAAGACCGTGTTCGAGAAGAAGGCGACCGAGATCGAGCCGCGCGGCACCGCGCTGTGCGCAAACGTGACGGCTTTGTGAACTCCCCGGCCCGCACGCACGAACGCGCGAGGGGCGGCGCGTGCAGCGATCCGTCGCCGCGGGCCCGCTTGCGCGGCGTCGCGCTCGCCGCGACCGCGTCTTCGTTCTTCGCGTGCTTCGGCGCGGCGGCGCAGGCGCCGGCCGCGCCCCCGATCCCGCTGTGCCAGGGCCTGACGATCGTGACGGCGATCAGTGCGCGTGACGGCGACTACGAATCGATCAAGACGGTCGAGTCGCTCGACGCCGCGGGGTTGCGGATCAAGTACTCGTCGGAAACGATGAGTATGGACCTCTTCGAGACCACGCCGACGCTCAAGAAATCGGTGTTGTTCCGCACGGTGCTGGCCGCCGATCTGCGATCGGCGCGGCTGTACTGGCAGACCTTCCTCGACAAGGTGACCGAGACCATCCCGGGGTCGACCGCAATCGGCGCCTCCGCCGGCGTACTTCGCGACCTCAAGCGGAAGGGCGAGGCCGCGTTCGGCATTTCCAACGCCTATCCCGGCGTCGAGCTCGGCGCCGATCGCCGCAAGCGCCCCAACGTGTACGACTACGTCACCTCCGGCCGTCTGCTGCGCGTCGATCCCACGCCGACGCCGCTGCGCGTGCTCGTGAACGGCGTCCCGGCCGACCTGCCGGCCGTGCACGCGCGCGGCAGCTTCCTCGGCGACAAGGTCGAGTTCTATTTCCTCGACGACGAGAGCAACCCGCTGGCGCTGGCTTTTCGCATCGGCATCGATCCGTCGAAGCCGGCGGGCGCGCGCGACGTGCTGCGGGTCACCAAGATCGACTTCGGCTGCGCCGCGAGCGAGACCGCATCGCCGGCGCGCGCGCTCGAAACGGCGCTCGCGGAATCCGGAAAGGCGGATGTCTACGCGATCTACTTCACGTTCGGCAGTGACGCCATCCGCAGCGAGTCGGATGCGGCGCTGCAGTCGATCGCCGATGTCCTGCGCCGCCATCCGGATTGGAAGCTGCGCGTCGCGGGACACACGGATGCGATCGGCGATGCGCAATACAATCTCGAGCTTTCGCGCCGGCGGGCGGTGGCCGTCAAGGACGCCCTGGTCAGGCGCTTCGGCATCGGCACTGAAAGGCTTTCGGCCACCGGCTTCGGCGAGTCGCAGCCGAAGGACAGCAACGACACGCTCGAAGGCCGCGCGCGCAACCGGCGCGTGGAGCTCGCGCGGCCGAGCTCCTGACGGCGGAACTGGAAGCCCCCGGCGACGAGCTCGACGGCGCCGTTTCCTGCCGTCAACCAGAGCGGGAGCAATCGATGAAGGTCGTGATGCACTACGAAGTTGCGCCTGAAGGCCTGCCCAGGGCGCGTGAGCACTTTGCGGCCCACCGCGCCCGCCTGGATGAGTTCCACCGGCGTGGGGACCTGCTGATGGCGGGGCCGTTCGCGAATCCCGTGGAGGGCGCGCTGGGCATCTTCGCGAATCGCGCCGCAGCCGAGGAATTCATCCGGGGCGATCCTTTCGTGCAGAACGGCGTGGTTTCACGGTGGCCCCTCCGGGAGTGGAACGAGGTCCTGGCGTAGCGTCCCCGGCCGACCCGGGCTTGATTCCCTGCCCGCGCGCACCCAACTGCAGTTCCAGGGGCGCGACGGCCGAGGGGGCTGGCGCGCTAAGATGGATACCATGCCCCACGCTTCGTCGACCCGTTTCACCGTCGCGACCTACAACATCCACAAGGGATTCACGCAGCTCAAGCGGCGGATGGTGATCCACGAGCTGCGCGAGCGGCTGCGCGGCCTCGACGCGGACATCGTGTTCCTGCAGGAGGTGCTGCACACCCACGAGCGGCACGCCAACCGCTACCACGAGTGGCCGGGCAGCCCGCAGCACGAGTTCATCGCCGACGCCTACTGGCACGAGGTCGCCTACGGCAAGAACGCCGTCTATCCGCACGGGCATCATGGCAATGCGCTGCTGTCGCGGTTCCGGATGCTGTCGCAGGAGAACCTCGACATCTCGGCGCATCTGTTCGAAAGCCGCGGCCTGTTGCACTGCGAGATCTCGCTGGGCGAAGGGCTGCCGAGCCTGCACTGCATCAACGTCCACCTGGGGCTCTTCGAGCGCGGCGGCAATTCCAGATACGCGCGCTGGTCGAGCGGATCGAGGCCACGGTGCCGCATTCGGCGCCGCTGATCATCGCCGGCGACTTCAACGACTGGCGCAGCAAGGGCGATCGGACTCTGACCGACGCGCTGCACCTCACCGAGGTGTTCGAGGAAGTCACCGGCCGCCCGGCGCGCACCTTTCCGGCCCTGCTTCCGGTGTTCAGGCTGGACCGGATCTATGCGCGCGGACTGAAGGTCATCGACGCCAAGGTTCATTACGTCACCGCGGGCGCGCGGATGTCCGACCATGCCGCGCTCGCGGCGACTTTCGAGCTTGCAGACCCGCGCAAGCACTGACCGTGCGCCACGGTGGCCTCGCAATGAATCGCTACACGGCGGGGAATGCCGTCACCCTGCTGCGCAACGGGGCCGAGTACTTCCCGGCGTTGCTCGAGGCCTTCGCTGCGGCCGAGCGCGAGATCTGGATCGAGACCTACATCTTCGCCGACGATGCAGCCGGGCGCCCGATCGCCGAGGCGCTGGTGGCGGCTGCGGCGCGGGGCGTCGCGGTGCGCGTGCTGGTCGATGGCTGGGGTGCGCGCCACTACCTGACCGAAGCGCTGGAGCAGCGCCTGGTCGGTGGCGGGGTCGACCTCCTCAAATACCGGCCCGAGATCGCACCGTGGCAGTTCCGGTCGCACCGGCTGCGGCGGCTGCATCGCAAGCTGTGCCACGTCGACGCGCGCATCGCGTTCGTCGGGGGCATCAATATCATCGACGACATGAACACGCCGGGGCACAAGCCGCCACGCGTCGATTTCGCCGTCTGCGTGCGCGGCCGGGTGCTCGCGCCGATCGTGCAGACGATGCAGCGCGTATGGGCGATCGTCGAGATGACGCAGCTGCGCGTGTCCGACGTCCCGATGTTCGGCGACGAGCCGCCGTCCCACACCGCAGGCACGCAGAAGGCGAAGTTCACGATCCGCGACAACCTGCGCCATCGCCGCGACATCGAGCGCGCCTACCTCGCGGGGGTGCGCACCGCACGCTTCGAGATCATCATCGCCACTGCCTATTTCTTCCCCGGCGTGCGGTTCCGGCGCGCGCTGATCGCGGCGGCGCAGCGCGGGGTGCACGTGACGCTGCTGCTGCAGGCCCGTGTCGAGTTCAGGCTGCTGCACTGGGCGTCGCGCGCGCTGTACGGCCAGCTGCTCACGGCGGGGGTCACGATCCAGGAATATCACCGGTCGTTCCTGCACGCCAAGGTCGCGACCGTCGATTCGCGCTGGGCGACGGTCGGGTCGTCGAACATCGACCCCTACTCGTTCCTGATGGCGCGCGAGGCCAACGTGTTCGTGCGCGACCGGGTCTTCGCTCACCAGTTGCGCGCCGAGCTGGTGCAGATGATCGAGACCGGGGCGCGGCCCGTCCCGCCGCAGGATTGGGCGCAGCGCTCGCGGTTCGCAAAGGCGCTGTCGTGGGTCGCCTACGGCGTCGTTCGCGTCGCGATGGGGATGATGCGCTACGGCGGCGACGAATGGTGGCGCAGCGGATGGCAGCGGCGGTGAAGCCCCTCACCCCAACCCTCTCCCCTGCGGGGCGAGGGAGTGCCCCTCACCCCTGCGGGGCGAGGGAGTGCCCCTCACCCCAACCCTCTTCCCTGCGGGGCGAGGGAGTGCCCCTCACCCCAACCCTCTCCCCGGAGGGGAGAGGGAGCCGAGCGCGAGCGAGGCGGGTGAGGGGAGCCGGGGCGAGGGCAATTTGCCCCTGCTAGACTGAATCGATGCGTCACCGCTCCTCGTCCTCGCTGCCGCTGCCTGCCAAGGACGCCGAGCCGCGCTCGCGCCGCGGCGACTGGCAGACGATCCGCACGCTGCTGCCCTACCTGTGGGATTACCGCACGCGCGTGTTCGCGGCGCTGGCCTGCCTGGTGCTGGCCAAGCTCGCCAACGTCGGCGTGCCGCTGGTGATGAAGCGCATCGTCGACAGCCTGGACCAGCGCACGGCGATGCTCGCGGTTCCGCTCGCACTGCTGGTCGTCTACGCATTGCTGCGGCTGTCCACGACGCTGTTCACCGAGCTGCGCGAGTTCCTGTTCGCCAAGGTGACGCAGCGCGCGGTGCGCAACATCGGCCTGACGGTCTTCCGCCACCTGCACGCGCTGTCGCTGCGTTTCCATCTCGCGCGGCAGACGGGCGGGCTCACCCGCGACGTCGAGCGCGGGCAGCGCGGCATCTCGACCTTGATCAGCTACACGCTGTTCTCGATCCTGCCGACGCTGGTCGAGATCGCCCTGGTGTCCGGCATCCTAATCGCGCGCTACGACTGGTCGTTCATGGCGATCACCGCCACCGCGCTCGCGCTCTACATCGTCTTCACGGTGACGATCACCGAGTGGCGCACGCATTTCCGGCGCACGATGAACGAGCTCGACTCCAAGGCCAACACGCGGGCGATCGACAGCCTGCTGAACTACGAGACGGTCAAGTATTTCGGCAACGAGGAATGGGAAGCGCAGCGCTACGACGAGAGCCTGCAGCGCTGGGAGAAGGCGGCGGTCAAGAGCCAGACCTCGCTGTCGGCGTTGAACGTCGGGCAGAGCGCGATCATCGCCGTCGCGGTGGCGATGATCATGTGGCGCGCGACGGTGGGTGTGGTCGACGGCAAGATGACCATCGGCGACCTGGTGCTGGTCAACGCGTTCATGATCCAGCTCTACATCCCGCTCAATTTCCTGGGCGTGCTCTACCGCGAGATCAAGCAGGCGCTGGCCGACATGGAGCGCCTGTTCCGCCTGGTGGGCGAGAACGCCGAGATCACCGACAAGCCGGGCGCGCCACCGCTGGTGACGCACGGGGCGACGGTCGGCTTCGAGCACGTCGACTTCGCCTACGAGCCGAACCGGCAGATCCTGCACGACGTGACGTTCTCGATTCCCGCGGGGCACAACATCGCGGTCGTCGGCCCGTCGGGTTCGGGCAAGTCGACGCTCGCGCGGCTGCTCTACCGCTTCTACGACGTCGGCGGCGGTCGCATCGTCATCGACGGGCAGGACGTTCGCGACATCCAGCAGTCGACGCTGCGCGCGGCGATCGGCATCGTCCCGCAGGACACGGTGCTGTTCAACGATTCGATCGAGTACAACATCGCCTACGGCCGCCCGGGCGCGTCGCACGACGAAATCGTGGAGGCCGCGCGCCTCGCGCAGATCCACGACTTCGTCTCGCGGCTTCCGGAGGGCTACGGGACGCCGGTGGGCGAGCGCGGGCTGAAGCTCTCCGGCGGCGAGAAGCAGCGGGTGGCGATCGCGCGTGCGATCCTCAAGCAGCCGGCGATCCTGATCTTCGACGAGGCGACCTCCGCCCTCGACTCGCGCTCGGAGAAGGCGATACAGGCGGAGCTGAAGCAGATCGCCCGCGACCGCACGACGCTGACCATCGCGCACCGGCTGTCGACGATCGTCGATGCCGACGAGATCCTGGTGCTCGATCACGGCCGGATCGTCGAGCGCGGCACCCACGCCGCGCTGCTCGCGGCCGATGGCGTCTACGCCCGGATGTGGCGCCTGCAGCAGGACGAGCGGCGCGGCAGCGGCCGGGACGGGGACGGTGGGCCGGGCGACGGGAGCGAAGCCCGCGACGACGAACCGGCGGAGGGGGACGAGCCGCCCGAGACGGAGTTGCCCGAGCCCAACGCCGCGCCCGCTGCTGCGGCATCTGCAACAGTCCGGGGCGCTGTCTAGCCTTTGTAGGCTACGCATCAGCAAAAGCCGTTGACGCGCCTGCAGGGCGTGTGCGATAACGCGGCTTGCAATAATGAGAGTTTTGCTGATGAAGAGCCTGCTACCCCTTGTTTTCCTGAGCCTTGTCGCCACCCACGCATGGGCGGCGCCGGCCGAGCCCGATCCCGCGCGCCTGAAGCTGGGGTCGGCGAATGCGCTGGTCATCGACGCCAACTCGGAGCGGCCGGTCTATTCGAAGGCGGCCGACGAAGT
>DATIQL010000143.1:0-13552 GCA_035470905.1 Casimicrobiaceae bacterium | reverse complement strand
CATCGACGTCGACAGCGAGGTCGGGCGCGGGACGCGGTTCACGGTCCGCCTGCCGCTTACCCGGCCGCAGATCAAGCCGCTGTGCGAGGTCACCGACGCGGCGCGGGCCGACAAGCGCGCGGCGTGATGCGGAAAGGCGGGGGCGGCCGCACGCGGTGCGAGCGTCGGGCCGGTCCCTGCACGACCATCGTCGTAACTATGGCGGTCCCTCGCCCGTCAGTCCGGCCTGCGGACATCGCCGAGCGCGCCAGCACTCGGACGCTGACCATACCCACCTTGCGCGACTCGCCGGACGCAGCCGGAGCGGCCCCACTCGGTCACCGTTGCGGCACGGCCAATCCTGCATAGGCACAATTGCGAGCGGCACCAGGAAAGCTTCCTCGGGCTTCATCCGGACCGCTGAGGGTCGTAATCGCGCTGCGCGTGACGGGGCTCTGCGCCGCCGCGTCCGGCCGAACGCGCCGGGCCGATCAGCGCAAGAAGCAGAACGGTCGCCGCGACCGGCAGGATGTAGAGATAGCGAAAATCACATGAGAGCCCGATGACTGCGAAGCCAAGCGAATAGAGGAACGTGCTTGCCGCGAACACGACCAATGCGCTTGCCCCGTCCCGCCGCCGTAGCACGGCGGCGCAGACGGCGAGCACGACCGAGCCAAACACGGGGCTGAAAATCGGCGTCGTGCTCCGCAGCAGGTCCGACCACCTCTTCAACTCGCGGTCGCGCCGGTCCCAACGGCCCGTGAGCCCAAGTTCAGGCATGATGTCACGCCCCAGCGACGAAACATAGACGGTTGATTTCACCCCTGAATACATCAGGAGACAAGGCCGCCACAGCAGGCCGCCAAAGTGCGCGGCGCGATGCGACAGGTAGGCGCGGGGCGAGTGAAGGATTGTGCGACCCCAGAGAGCGAGTAGGCGCGGGATTAGCGAGTAGGCGCGGGATTTTCATCCGCCACAGCGGCGAACCGGCGACGGGCTCCGGCAGCGTTCCGATTTGCGCTGGTGTGTACGAAGGCACGAACGCCGCGCTCACTTGGGCCGCGGCGGCGGCATCTGGAATGGCACCGCCGTTGGCGGCGATCCCCGCGAGGTCAAAGATGGCGAGGCTACGCAGTCCGGTCGTCCGGTGGGAGCGAGCCCCACACACACCGCAGCCCTGCGCAATGGCCGCGCGCTCGGCGTCATCAACGCGAGCGGCTCGCCGAAGCGAGCCGTTCGTTCTGGGTAGCGCTTTTACTTTTTGCGGCGATTGCGGACAGCGATGACGGCGGCGACGATGCCACCTAGGGATAGCAGTTCCAGCGTCCCCGGTTCTGGAATGGTACTGATGCCGCAGCCCTGTGGGATGTCGAGACAAGATACTGCAGAAGCTGCCTGCGATGCCGCCATTAGCGCCATAACGCTCACAGTCGTCCAGATTGCTTTCATGCGACCTCCTCCTTGTGGTTGGGGTTGATATGACTTTGCCGCAGCGAGCCGTTCGTTGTCGCGCTGAGTTCCTTCTACGCAGCGCCCAACCTACCTGTCAGCCAAGACTGCGAAAGATCGCATTAACAAAGCAGCTGGCACCGCTAGTGGAGGTATCTTGGAACAGGATGAACGAGAACGACGACTGGACCGGCGCACCGATATGAGTCACCGGCAAGTAGGAGCCCCCACCCGGGGGGGTCACCACAGGGAGATGGAATTCTGCCTGCTGGCCGGCAAGCAGCCCCACCACAAGCCCAACGTCCGGATTTGCGCCAACTCCCGTGACACCATTGGTCCCCAACGGCCCCCCGTCGAGTGACAGTAGGCCCCCCGTCGCGTAGCCGCCACACTTGATACTGATCGACTCAAGAATTGCGGGCTGGGGAAGTGTGAAGTCCCCCCTCAGCGAGCTCTTCGTCGGCGGGCCGCTCGCTTGTTCGATAAAGAACGGAACGGTGAACAGGGATGCCGCATCTTGTGTCTTTACGGAGATGGTGCTTGCTGGGTCGAGCGTAACTTGAGGCATGCTGACGACGTTTACATTGGGCGTGCCGGCGATTCCAACGTTGCCAGACACCGGGACAGGATTGGCCGACGTATTGACCACAGTCACGGGTGCCGACGGAGGCACCTGCGGCGCCGCGAGAGCAAGTGCCGGAAACAATAGAGTGATCGCGCCCGCGATATTCAAACAGCTGAGTCTTCCACATCTGAATTGCATAGCATTCCCTCCCTCGGGATACAACGCTGTGGGGACGACGTTCGACGGTTGAGGCGAACAACCACGCCCTATGTCATCTGGGCGATGGAGCGCAACGCGGGGTGTTGATCCTCCTCCAAAAGCTTCCGCTATCGCGCGAGCGCAGCCGACATCGCCAGTAGTACCTCGCGTCGATCGAGCGCGCGGATCGAATCGCCGGTCATCTGCGCGTAGGCCCCGGTCTTGAAGCGCAGCAGCGCACCTTCGCGCCCGTCGTGATCGCGAATCGTCCCGACCGCGACGGCACCGGCAGGAGCTGCGCCGGAGTAGAGGTGCGCCGGATCGCCGAGCATGACCTCGATCACCATATTGCCTCCTCCGAAGAGCGCGCACCGTTCGTGGTGGACACTGCGAGTCACGCTGCTAGGCGCTGGCCTCTCCGCCGCGCGAATCCAATCCCTGCAAGGCCGACGCCGAGCAGTGTGAGCGTGGCGGGTTCCGGTACGGGGCGGACATCGATCGTCCACGTCCCGACTTGGGTCGGAGTGCTGAACGCGAAGATCGGGCCGCTGATGCTGAACGGCGCGAAGTCGGCTGTCAGCAGCTGCCCGATCGGGATCAGGGGTGGCGAGGCGGGAGCGATTGGGTCCACCGGTGTGAAATTCGGCGGAAATGCAAAGGTGCTGTGTTGCGCGCCGCTCGTGTCCGTGATCGTGCCGCCGAATTGCCACACCAGCCAGTCCTTCGGGACGATCGGCGATGGGGGGAACAGCGCGTGAACCGGGTTGCCGGGGATTATCGGTTCGACCGGAATTTCGACCGCGCCAAAGGAACTGTCCGGCGTGAAGCTGCCGCAAGGCTGGACGTCGCAGAATAGTCCACCGAAGGTCCCAGTCTGAAACAGCCACGATCCGGCGAACGTGCCACCATTGAACGGGTCGGGGGCGGACCAATCGACCGTCGTTTCGACGCTGGCTAGGAAAGGCTGCGGCAAGACGCCGGCGTGCGCTGGCGCAAGGGCGAGAAGGAACAGGATGACCAAACTGGCCACGCGCAGATTCTTCACCTTCACCTCCGTCAGAGGGGTTCCCCGCTGTGAATGGCCCCCCAAGCATTATCCAAACCAGCGCAAGTAATTCTTCAGATGATCAATGGGTTAGCGTTCCTGCCATAAGGGCTTTCCGTACCATTCGTAAATTTTGCCGACAGGTCAATCCGCAACGGATCGTACCGCGACGCACCCCGCCACGACCTCCTGTCACGCCGGCCATTCCTTGCAGACGCCCCCCGGCGCCTGCCATGCGAGCTTGACCAGTCGCGTCGTGATTGCGCCGCACAACGCGCACTCAGCCATCAGCTCGGCGGCGTCCTTGCGCGGGTCGAGGAGGAGGGAGAAGCGGGCTTCGTTCAGCATTGGACCGGAGGGTACCAGCGGCGCGGGGCGCTATAGAATCGCGTCATGGACCAGCAGAAGCCCGAGCCGAAACTCGAACTGACGCTGGTCAAGGCGACCGACGCCGACGCGATCATCGCCGCCTTCACGAAGGTAACGGGCAAGACCCCGACGCAAGCCGAGATCGACGTCCTGCGCGCGGAGATCGCCCGCGAGAAGGACGCGGGCAAAGGGCTTTAGCTTCGCGCTCCCTTCGCCTGCGCAGCCTTGACCTTCTTGGTGATGTCGACGACACCGTGCAGCTCCCATACGCTGTCCGCGAGCAGGAACCGGTACGAGTTGGTCCGTTTGACGTAGGCCGAGTGCTGTTGCACTTGGTTGCGCGGGAGTAAGCACGCCTTGCGCACCGTGAGGTCTTCATTGAAGAGCACGGCGGCCATGTAGTCGAAGGGCTTTTCGTCCAGCTCCCGCAGAGCGCCAAGCTGCCGCCGCGATGGGTTCTGCCTTGTGAGGCGCCGACCCTTGATCTGATAACGCTTGCCGGCCGCGTCGGTCGCGTCGTACCCTTTGACCGACTTTCGGGCCAGCGCGAGAGACAGCGCTTGCACACAGAGATGCTCCGCGTAATCCGCAGCGGGGTTATTAGAGCTTCGGATGACTTCGCGCCGCCGCATTTCCTCCATCACTTCTGCGTAGTGGGCGAGAAGGGTGGGGGTCGCAAGGCGGGCAAGCAGCATCAACGTTTCCGGTGCGGGCGCTTGAACAGAAGATCCCAATTATTCTTGACCGACTATCCTTGACCTTGCCGTACGCGATGCCCGTCACATCGGATCGTCCTATCCACGGCGTCAGCAGTTTGGCGACACGTCCTGACGGAATGACAAACACATCGGGGACCGCCGTCAGATCGTCAAAGTGGTTGCGGTAGGAAACGAGGATGAAGAAGTGATTCCGAAGACGGCGCTTGAGCTTGAGCGGCCAGTTCGTCGTGTTCTTTAGGCCTTTTACGTCGATCGTGACCATGTGCCCGTCAGGGTGGGGCACGATCAGGTCGATCTCTTTCGCCTTCCCGAACGTTATCGTGACGGCGTACCCCTTTCGAGTCAGCTGCGAGGCGACGTACAGCTCGGACGCGATGTTCGTCAGTTGTCCTGAGACGCGCGGCATCGTGGGGTTGGGCCGTCACCGGGGAGATTGATGGTCACTGTACTCGGCCGCCTGTAGAAACGAAACAGCCCGCCGAATCGGGCTGTGCGCAATCTTCGCCTTGCTACGCGCAAGGTGCGACGTGCTCACTTGGCGGTCTTTGCCGGACACGGAAACGATGCTTGAAGCGCGTGCTCGACGAGGAAGACCGCTGGGAGGTGGCGATCGGCGGGGTGGTCTCGAAGATATGCGAGTACGACGTCGTTCGTCTGGCGAATCGTCACCTCTTTCGGCATGCAGAATAGATCGCCGTTGGAGGTCTCGAACGCTGCCAAAACGTATCCCATCGCATATCCTGTGTTGTATGCGGTCTGCGCGTCGGTCACATTCTTCGCGTCCTGAATTAGCAGACCAGCAGAAAGAGCATTGCCAGAGTAGTAATCCGCCGCCTGAACGATCGGCGCCAACAATAGCGCAAAAAGCACTAGCGCGAGTCGCATCACTTCCTCCATCTCGGCTCAGTATCAGACGTCCGTTTCGCTGTGCGTAATCTCAACAACGATATTCGCTTTCGCCCGCGGGTCGTGCGCGGCCTCGTACTGTGAAAGTCGTGATGCAAGGGACGGACCGCTCGTTTGCTCTGAATTCGTGACGTAGATGGCGAAGTCGGCGCTGCGATTGATTCGCCGCAGGATGTCGCGGATCGTGATCCCCTCCACGATAACTGGGCGCGGGATACTGAGGCGATGTTCGATTATTCGATCGATCTGCTCATAAAAGTAGACAGGCTCGCCTTGATTCGGAACCAGGAATAGATCGGTTTCGATCAGCGACACGTTGAAGTGCCAAGCCAGGTACCTGCCGAACGTGGTCTTCCCGACCCCGTCGCGACCGTCGATGCTCACGATCACCCCCGGCAAGCCGCGCATGACCGATGCGAGGGCGGTCGCGGCTTGCGCGTATGCGGGGAGGATTCGGGTCAAGGTGCCGCGTCGTAACTTTGTGCGGGCACATGATAGTCGACGGAGACGACCCGATGCGAGATGTGAAACGACCCGCCGAGGCGGGCTGGCTGCGTCAGGCGACGATCGCCGCGTCGACAAATCTCGCGAGCATGCTCAGGAACCCGAGATACTCAGCAGCCTGTTCCTGACTGTCGACCTTGAACGTGTGCGCGCGAGGGTTGCGCAAGCCGAGCATGGCACCCGCGAACATGTGCATGAAGCCCTCGTGCTCGTCCTTGTCGCTCTGGCTCTCTAGGGCGTTGAATCGCAGGACCGGCTTGTTGGGGCTGAACACCGTCTGCATCAGCGCCTTGCCGGTCAGATCGCGCCGACCGCTCTTGGCTTGAGCCAAGTCGTCGAGGGCCTTGCACCCATCTTGGACGGCATTGGCGTAATGCCCGTCGTCGAACACCCGTGTCGCCGCGGACTCGATCACGGGATGGAGGCCTGTCAGTGATCCCTGCGGACGTGACGCCTCGACTCCGCTCGTCCCAATGTGTTCCTCGAACAGCGACTTGATCGTTTCGAGGTTCGTGGCTGCTTTCTTGAACGACTGGCGATAGGCGTCGCGTATCTCGTACGGCGAAATGTGGGGAGCCGCAGACGCGATGCCGAACCCCCACATGCGGTAGCGCTTGTACTCGACTGTGGCGGGGCCAAAGATGTCGATCAGCGTCGAATCGTACTTGTGGTGCAGGGAATCCGCATAGGCGTCGTTGCGATCGACGATGCAGTCGGGATCAGCAGATCGAAGTTCCTTGATGCGACGTTCCAAGACCGGAATCGCCGCCGCCATCGCTGAGCGGGTCAGGTGGGCTTGGGCAAAGGACGAGGGCAGCATCGGGGCGCTAAGAATCCCGCAATTCCCTGCAGAGACGAGCGAGAGCGTTCCCCGCCTGCCGCCTTACTTTTTCCTGAGTAGCGGCCGCTTGTTAGTGGGCACTATCACGGAAACGCTTGATCTGTGGTGCCGGTGGAAGGAGTCGAACCCTCGACCTTCGCATTACGAATGCGCTGCTCTACCAACTGAGCTACACCGGCACGAAGCGCGCGATTATAGCAGCCCCGCGACGGTCGACCAGAGGTGCTCGGCAGGATCAATGCGGCTGGAGGCTGCGCAGCAGCGCCGACACCCCGTTCCAGCCGATCTGCACGCCGATGCAGAGCAGGATGAATGCGGACAGCCGGACGAGCACGACGGTGCCGGTCGGGCCCAGGCGCTTCAGGACCCGGTCGGCATAGCGATAGGTCAGGAAGATGCTGACCGCCACGACGACGATGCCCGCCGTGTGCGCGAGCGACTCGATGACCAGCGAGCGCATCCCGCGGCTGTGGTTGGCCCCCAGCGTGATCGCGACCGAGATCGAGCCAGGGCCGACGGTGAGGGGCATGGTCAGCGGATAGAACGCGCGCGTGCCCGGATCTTCCTGGGTCAGCGCCCTCGTCGCGTCCTTCACCGAAGGCGCGGGCTCGTCGGGTTGGGTGAGCATCGACCAGCCGAGCGAGCACACGACCAGTCCGCCCGCGACCTGGACCACCGGGATCGACAGCCCGAAGAACTCGAGCACGTAGGCACCGACCAGCAGCGACGCGAGCAGCAGCAGGAAGCAATTGATCGCGACACGACGCGCGAGGTCGGCGTGCTGGCTGGCGGTGAGGTCCACCGTCTGCGCCAGATACACCGGCGCTCCGCCCAGCGGATTGACGATCGGCATCAGCGCGGCGATCGCAAGCAACATCCATTCGAGGAACTGGCGCAGGTCGGAAATCACGTCGATGCGGCCGCGAAATCGGGATGGAGCGGATTCTGGCACAGCGGCGGCCCCTGCGATCGATGCCCGGTACAATCCCGGACCATCGTGCCTGCGATCGCAGGCGCTCCATGCCAGGCCCGGCGACATGCGCTCGACCCGCCCGCTGTTCGGATTCCACGCCGTCACCGCACGGTTGCGCCAGCGCGCCGATTCGGTCGAGGCGATCTACATCGACGCCTCGCGGCGCGATGCGCGCGCGCGCGAGCTCGGTGCGCGCGCCGCCGCCGCAGGTGTTCCGGTCCACCCGGTGGATGCCGCGCGGATCAGCTCGATGGGTGGCGGTGCGAGCCACCAGGGCGTGGTCGCGATCGTCGACGCGCAACGCCCGCACACGACGGTGGACGACGTGCTCGCGAACCTGGCCGAGCCGGCGTTGCTGCTGGTGCTCGACGGGGTCACCGACCCGCACAACCTGGGCGCGTGCCTGCGCAGCGCCGACGCCTTCGGAGCTCAGGCGGTAATCGTGCCCAAGGATCGTGCCGTCGGCGTCAACGCGACCGTCGCCAAGGCGGCGAGCGGTGCGGCCGAGACGGTCCCGGTGGTCGCGGTCACCAACCTCGCGCGCACGTTGCGCGACCTGAAGGACCTGGGCGTCTGGGTGCTCGGGGCCGAGGCCGGCGGCGAGAGCCTGGTCGATGCCGACGTGTCGGGACCGATCGCCTGGGTGCTGGGCGCGGAAGGGCAGGGGCTGCGTCGGCTGACGCGCGAAACCTGCGACCGCCTGGTCGGCATACCGCTGGCAGGCGGCGTCGAAAGCCTGAACGTATCGGTGGCTGCCGGCATCTGCCTCTACGCATCGCGCGCGGCCCGCATGCGCGCCTCCGGCCATGGTAGGCTTTCGAGCCCATGACGAGCGTGTCGCCGGTCGATTACATCGGTCGCTGGGCCGATGACCTGATGGAGGTCCGCCGCGATCTCCATGCCCATCCCGAACTCGGTTTCGAGGAACACCGGACGGCGCGCCTGATCTGCGATCGTCTCGGTGCGCTTCGCATCGAGCATCACGCCGGCGTCGGCCGCACCGGCGTCGTCGCGGTCGTTCCTGGACGCAGCGACAGGAGCGGGCGGCGCGTGGCCTTGCGCGCTGACATGGATGCGCTGCCGATGCAGGAGGAGACCGGCGTCGCCTGGCGGTCGCGCTACGACGGCCGCATGCACGGCTGCGGCCACGACGGGCACACGACGATGCTGCTCGCCGCGGCGCGCTACCTCAATGAAACGCGCAACTTCGACGGCATCGCCTATCTGATCTTCCAGCCGGGCGAGGAGGGCTACGCCGGCGCCAAGGCGATGATCGACGACGGGCTGTTCGAGCGCTTCCCCGCAGAGCGCGTGTTCGCGCTCCACAACTGGCCGGCGTTGCCGGCAGGGCGCATCGGCATCACGCCCGGCCCGGCGATGGCCGCCGCCGACCGCATCGAGATCACGATCGACGGGCGCGGCGGCCACGGCGCCCATCCGCACATCGCCGTCGACCCCGTGCTGGTCGCAGGTCACATCATCACCGCCGCGCAATCGATCGTCAGCCGCAACGTGAGCCCGCTCGACACCGCGGTCGTCAGCCTGTGCGCGATGCAGGCCGGCAATCCGGGTGCGATGAGCGTGATCCCCGCGCACGCGAAGCTCGTCGGCACCGTGCGCACCTTCCGGACCGCGACCCAGGACCTGATCGAGCGCCGCCTGCGCGAGCTCACCGGATCCATCGCCGCTGCCTTCGGCGCGAAGGCCGAGCTCCGTTACGAGCGGGTCTATCCGCCGACGATCAACCACGATGCCGAGGCGAGTTTCGCTGCCGAGGTCGCCGAGGCGCTGGTGGGGCGCGACAATGTCGTGCGCAACCTCGAGCCGTCGATGGGCGCCGAGGATTTCGCGTTCATGCTTCAGGCGAAGCCCGGCGCGTTTGCGCGCCTGGGCCAGGGCGGCGCCGAGCGAGGATGCTTCCTGCACAGCAGCCGCTACGACTTCAACGACAGCGTGACGCCGCTGGGCGCCGGGTACCTCGCAGCGCTGGCCGAGCGCGCGATGCCGGTCGATGCGGCGGCATGATCCGGTGGCGGGAGCCACCGCGCTCCCCGGCGCTGTCGCGCCCGGGAGGGCGCCAGCCGGTCTCCCGCAATGATCCTGCATCGATGAGCTCCCGCACGTGATACCGATCACCGAGGCATTCTCCCCGACCTACGCGAAGGCGCGTGAAAAGTTCGTCGCCGCGGCCGCGGCACTGCGGCTTCCCGCCGAGCGTCACGTCCATCCGGCCGCACGCGGGGCCGAAGGCGAGGAGTTGTCGGTCGACGTCGCGCGCCTGGGCAATCCGGACGGCGACGCGCTCCTGGTCCTCACGTCGGGCATGCACGGCGTCGAAGGATTCTGCGGGTCGGGCTGCCAGACCGCGCTGCTGCACGACGAAGCGATCCTCGCGGCGGTCGAGGCGAGCGGCGTCGGCGTGCTGCTCCATCACGCGGTCAATCCCTACGGTTTTTCGCATCTGCACCGCACCAACGAGGACAACGTGGACCTCAACCGGAACTTCCGCGATTTCGCGCGCCCGCCGGCGCGCAACGCGGCATACGCCGAGGTCCACGCGATGATGGTCCCTGCCGAATGGCCGCCGACGCCGGCGAATGGCGCCGCGATCGCAGCATACGTTGCCGCGCAGGGCCGCGCAGCGCTGCAAAGTGCCGTCAGCAGCGGGCAGAGCGACTGCCCCGACGGGCTGTTCTATGCCGGGGTCGCGCCGGTCTGGAGCAATGTCGTCCTGCGCGACGTCCTGCATCGGCACGGCGCCGGGCGCCGGAAGCTCGGCTGGATCGATTTCCACACCGGCCTCGGTCCCTGGGGGCATGGCGAGAAGATCTACTCCGGTCCGGCGGACCCGGTGATGATCGCCCGCGCGAAGGCCTGGTATGGTGCCGACGTCACGTCGTTCTACGATGGTTCGTCGACATCGCCGCTGCTCACCGGGGTCTCGTTCCACGCCGCGCTCGAGGCCTGCCCGGAGGTCGAATTCACGGGCATCGCGCTGGAATACGGGACCCTGTCGCTGGAGGCGACCCTTCAGGCGCTGCGCGCCGACCAGTGGCTGCGCAATCATCCCGGGACGGATGCGGCGACGCGCGCCGCGATCAAGCGCCAGCTGCGCGACGCCTTCCATGACGAACGCGAGGAATGGAAAGCGATGGTCTACGCCCAGGCGCGCGTCGCGGTGTTGCAGGCGCTGCGTGCAATGCACGAATAGCACCGAGCCTTGCGCGACCGGGATGCACCGGCGTCCGGCGCCGCTGCAACCATTCGACGGCGGCGTTGCCAAATCTCGATGCGGCAGAAGCAGGGACCGGGGCCGTGCGCTGCAAGGGGCGCATTCGGCGGGTCGTAGCGAAACGACGGGAGGCTGACATGAAACTGCACACGTGGGCGATGGCCGCGGCGGTCGTGGTCCTGGGAGGCTGCCAGACCTGGGGACCGACATGGAGCGAGGTGACCGGCGACCAATACACGCGAACCTCGATCGATCGCCGCCCCGGAATCCTGATCCGGATCGGCGATGAGAGCGTCGGCCGCGTCAAGCCGTTCAAGGTGGCGCCGGGCACCTATCAGGTCGAGGTGCAGTCGCCGGTCCACAACCGCATCCAGGGCAGCATCCAGAAGATGACGGTCAAGATCGAGCCCTGCCAGCGCTACTACATCAATGCGCAATTCGAGGATCCGGTGCGACCGGCCTGGATGCCGGTGATCGATTACGTGGAATCGATCCCGGGTTGCCGGGTCCCCGACAAGTGAAACGCAGCTCGGTGAAAACCGAGACGGAACCCAGACGCAAATGAGGCGGGAACCGCCGCCGGTTCCGCTATAATCTCGCGGCGTTTTCGGTGCGGGCAGCGGCTGGACGCGCTGCCGGGGTGTCGTTGCGCAGGTTCCACCCGGCGTTTCAGGCTCCCTTTTTCCGCGTCCCCGATTCGGCGTACAACCCAGCGCTCCGACCCTTGCGTCTCACCCAGATCAAGCTGTCCGGCTTCAAGTCCTTCGTCGATTCGACGACGATCGGCACGCCCGGACAACTGGTCGGCATCGTCGGTCCCAACGGTTGCGGCAAGTCCAACGTCATCGATGCCGTCCGCTGGGTCCTGGGCGAGTCCAAGGCATCGGCGCTGCGCGGCGAGTCAATGCAGGACGTCATCTTCAACGGCGCCGGGGATCGGAAGCCGGTTGGCCGCGCTTCGGTCGAGCTGACGTTCGACAACAGCCAGGGGCGCATCGGCGGACAGTGGGGCCAGTACGCCGAGCTGTCGATCAAGCGCATGCTTTCGCGCGACGGCGACTCGACCTACTACATCAACAGCATTCCGGTCCGCCGCCGCGACATCCACGACCTGTTCCTCGGGACGGGGCTCGGCCCGCGCGCCTACGCGATCATCGAGCAGGGGATGATCTCGCGGATCATCGAGGCGAAGCCCGAAGAGCTGCGCGTGTTCCTCGAGGAGGCGGCCGGGGTCTCCAAGTACAAGGAACGCCGGCGCGAGACCGAGGGTCGTCTCTCGGACACGCGCGAGAACCTCGCTCGCGTCGAGGACATCCGGCAGGAGCTCGGCAACCAGCTCGCCAAGCTCGACGAACAGGCGAGAGTGGCCGCCCAGTACCGGGATCTCGACCAGCGTCACCACCAGGCGCAGCATCTGCTCTGGTACTCCCGGGCCCAGGATGCGGTCCGCGCGCGCGAGCGCGCCACGAGCGAGATCGCATCGCTGACCGTTGCGCTCGAGGCGCTGCAGGCGGACATGCGCCACACCGAGACGCGGTTGACGACGCTGCGCGACGACCATTTCTCGGCCGGCGATGCGCTGCACGCGAGGCAGGCCGAGTTCTACGCCGCCAATGCCGAGGTGACGCGACTCGAGCAGCAGCTCGCGTTCGCACGCGAGAACGCCACCCGGCTGGGCGAGCAGGTGGCGCAGATTACCCAGGCGATCGCCGCACTGGCCGCCCAGCAATCGGCGCTCGATGCCGAGCAGTCCGCGGCCGATGCCGCGCTCGCCCAGGCTCTGGACGCGCGCGAGCGCACTGCCGAGGACGAGCGCAATGCCCAGGCTGCGCTGCCTGGATGCGAAACCGCCCTTGCCGATGCCGCCAAGGCCTTTTCCGAGCTGCAGCAGCAGATCGCGTTGACCGAGCAGGGCATCCGGGTTGCCGAAGCTCGGCGCGACAGCGTCGCGCAGTCGCTGGCGAGGATCGGCGCGCGACGCGACAAGCTCGCGGCCGAGCTCGCGGCGATTGCAGCGCCGGAAAGCGATGCGCTGCAGGCGGTCGAGGAGCAGCTGGCACAGGAAACCGCCGATCTCACCGGACGCCAGCAACAGCAGGCGGAGCTGCAGGCGACCGTGCAATCGCTGCAGCAGCGCCAGCGCGAGGCCGCCGACCTCTGGCAGGGGAACGCCAAGGCGCTCGCCGACCTCGAGGCGCGCTCGGCGGCACTTGCGGCGCTGCAGGCGAAGATCGGCCACGGGGCCGACATCGACGGCTGGCTCCGAGCGCACGGGCTGACCGACGCACGGCGGCTGTGGCAGGTGCTGGACATCGAGCCGGGCTGGGAAGACGCACTCGAAGCCGTGTTGCGCGAGCGCCTCAATGCGTTGCAGCTCGCAAATCTGGACGACGCGCTGGGCTTCGTGGGCGAGGCCAAGCCGCCCGGCCGGCTCGCCGTCTATGCCGACGCGAGCTCCGGCGAGCTTCCTCCCCTCGCCGGCGACGCGCTGCTGGGCAAGGTGCGCACGCAGGAGCCGACCGTGGCGCGTCTTCTCGCCGACGGCCTGCATGGCATCCGCTGCCGCGCGGATCTCGCCGCGGCGCTCGCGGACCGTGGCGCGCTCCTGCCCGGCGAGGCCTTCGTCACGCCGCAGGGGCATTGCGTCAACGCGCAGGGCATCGCTTTCTTCGCCCCCGACAGCGAGCTGCACGGCGTGCTCGCCCGGCAGCGCGTGCTGGCCGAGCTCGCCGCGGGCATCGATGCCGCGCGGATTGCCGCGGGAGACGCGCG
>DATIQL010000142.1:0-3838 GCA_035470905.1 Casimicrobiaceae bacterium | reverse complement strand
CCGGAAAAGCCCCGATGGTGGGCAACAACGTTTCACACGCCAACAACAAGACCAAGCGGCGTTTCATGCCCAACCTGCAGCGTCGCCGGTTCTGGGTCGAGAGCGAGAACCGCTGGATCAGCCTGCGGCTGACCAACGCCGCGCTGCGCACGATCGACAAGAACGGCATCGACGCCGTGCTGGCCGGCATGCGCGCCCGCGGCGAGCAGGTCTAAAGGAGCAGCATCATGCGCGAAAAGATCAAGCTCGAGTCGTCGGCGGGCACCGGCCACTTCTACACGACGACCAAGAACAAGAAGAACATGCCGGACAAGATGGAGATCACGAAATTCGATCCCGTCGCACGCAAGCACGTCAAGTACAAGGAAACGAAGCTCAAGTAACCGCCGCGCCTCGTTCCAGACAAAAAAGCCCGCGAACTTCGCGGGCTTTTTTTGTCGGCGGCGGGCGCAAGCCGCGCCCGCCTTCCGGCGAAGCTTCAGTGGAAAATGCTCACGCGTAGTGCCTGAGCTGCAGCGAGAACTGGGCGAGCGGCGCAATGCCCGAGGACTCGGCGCGACGGCACCAGTCTTGCAGCCGTGCCAGCAGCTGCTCGGACGACTCGGTCGAACGGTTCCACAGCTGCGCGAGCTCCTGGCGCATCGCATAGATCTGCTGGAGCACCTTGCTCTTTTCCAGCGCATGCGCGATCCGCTCGTGCTCGGTCTCGGGCAGGGCGTTCGCATCGGCCGCGAGCCAGCGCTTGAAGCGGCTGAGGCTCGGCAGATCGATGTGTCCGCGATGACGCTCGCGCAACGCGCTGATTTCGGCGGCGCAGGCGGTCTTCAGCGTCCGGGCGTAGGCGGTCGCGACGGCATAGCGGTGGGTGATGATCGCGTGCAGCGTCGCGAGATCGGGCGCTGCCTTGGCGCGGTCGAAGCGGACCTTCGGCGCGACCTTGCGCACCTTCGCCAGCCCGAGCATCTCCATGATCCGGATGTACATCCAGCCGATGTCGAACTCGTACCAGCGCGATGACAGCTTCGCCGACGTGCCGTAGGCGTGGTGGTTGTTGTGCAGCTCCTCGCCGCCGATGATGATCCCCCACGGGACGATGTTCGTCGACGTGTCGTTGCTCGCGAAATTGCGATAGCCCCAGTAGTGTCCGATGCCGTTGATGATGCCGGCGGCGGTGATCGGGATCCACATCATCTGCACGGCCCAGATGGTGACGCCG
The DNA here is from genome assembly GCA_035470905.1 of Casimicrobiaceae bacterium. Classification (GTDB taxonomy): domain Bacteria; phylum Pseudomonadota; class Gammaproteobacteria; order Burkholderiales; family Casimicrobiaceae; genus VBCG01. The sequence continues at coordinate 2,622 of DATIQL010000142.1, read as the reverse complement.
ATCGGGCCGAACAGCAGCGCGTCGATGACGAGCATCACGCCCACGCCCTGCCAGGAGTAACGGGTGTAGAGGTTGCGCTCGATCCAGTCATCGGGCGTGCCGTGACCGTACTTGGCCATCGTTTCGGCGTTCTTCGACTCGGCGCGATAGAGCTCGGCGCCGCGCAGCAGCACGGTCTCGATGCCGCGCGTCTGCGGGCTGTGCGGGTCGTCGACGGTCTCGACCTTCGCATGGTGCTTGCGGTGGATCGCGACCCATTCCTTGGTCACCATCCCGGTGGTCAGCCACAGCCAGAAGCGGAAGAAGTGCGCCGGCAGCGGGTGCAGGTCGAGGCCCCGATGCGCCTGGCTGCGGTGCAGGTAGATCGTCACTGCGGCGATCGTGACGTGGGTGAGCCCCAGGGCGACCGCGACGTATCCCCACCACGGCAGCGCAAAAAGTCCATGCGCCGCAAAGGAAAGCAAGCTGTAACTCATTGATTATCCATATAGAAACTTCGTGACCCCGTGACGATGCCACGCGGCGGCCCAAGACGCAGCAGCCATTGTACGCGACCTCGGTTTCCTGCGATATGACACCGGCAGGGACGATTGCAAGGGCGACCTGGCGGGAGGGGTTCCCGCGGGCAGGGGGAGTGGCGGGGGTGCATTCGGGCGGGGGTGCATTTGGGCGGCGGCGTGCCTGGGCGACGCCGTCGCCCGCGACCTGCGCCCTGTGTCAGGTTCCCGGTGTCAGGTTTCCGGTGTCAGGTTTCCGGTGTCAGGTTCTCGGCGCGCCTGCGGCATCCGCGGCGCCCGGCTCGGTCTCGGCCGGTGCACGGCCGATGATGCGCACCTCGCGTTGCGGGAACGGGAACTTGATGCCCTGCGCCTGAAATTCGGCGAGGATCGCCCGGTTCAGCTCGCTCCTGAGATTGAGCTGGCCATTCTCCGGATCGGCGATCCACACGCCGAGCTCGAGGAGGATGCCGTTGTCGGCGAAGCTGACCAGGAACGCCGCGGGTGCGCGCTCTCCGCCGAGCGCGCGCGGTGAGCGCCTCGCAATGCCCTCCATCAGCGCCAGCGCAGCCTCGACGTCGCTGTCGTAGCTGATCTGGACCTGCAGGGCGACCCGCACCTCCCGCGACGTGTACGACTGGTTCAGCACCGTCGTCGTGACCAGCGTTTCGTTGGGGACGATCGCCTCGACCCCGTCGAGGCTGCGCACGACAGCGTAGCGCGACGTTACCTTCACCACCGTGCCGGTGCGCCCCTCCAGCGTGATCAGGTCGCCCATCCGGATCGAGCGGTCGAGCAGGATCGTGAATCCGGCGATGTAGTTCGACGCGAGTTTCTGCAATCCGAGCCCGATCCCCACGCCCAGCGCGCCACCGAAGACGCTGAGCAGCGTCAGGTCGAAACCGATCTGCTGCAGCGCGATCAGGCCGGCGAGGACGATGACCACCGCGCGCACCGTCTTCGCCAGGACCATGCGCAGGTTGGCGTCGACCTGGGTCGCGCCCATCAGCCGCCGCTCGATGAAGCTCGACACCCAAAGCGCCACGATCAGCGTCACGACGATCACGACCACGCCAGTCAGGACCGACAGTACCGAGATCTGCGCCTTGCCGATCGGGATGGCGATTTCGTCGAGCGTCGTCGCGATCTCCGGCAGCACGCCGAAGAAGTAGAGGACGAGCACGCCCAGGACCATCGAGGCAATGGCGAGCTCCGAGGTCGGCAGCCAGCGCTGCGCGGGGAACAGCCGCCGCAGCCCGTAGATCAGGAGCCGGATCACGACCAGCGCGACCAGCAGCGGCGCAGTGATCGCGAGGAAGAACGGCGGGCCGACGTGACGCCGCCAGAGGACGGCGGCGACGAAGATCAGAACCAGCGCGATCAGCGGGAAGGCGAGGCGCACGACGCTCGCGGCCAGGCGCGACGCATCGCCCCGGGCGGCGCGCGTGCGCTCGATCCGTCGGTCGATCACCCAGGCGACGAGCAGGCACAGCAGGGTGAGCGCGAGTTCGACGCGGCCGCGCGGCGAGGCCAGCGCGTCCTGCAGGCGGTCGAAGTCGACGGGGAGGATCATGGCCAGAAGGTCATTGCGCGCGCTCGAGGACGGCGGCGAAGAAACCGTCGCAGCCATGGCGATGCGGATAAAGCCGCAGTCGCGCACCGGTGTCAAGCGCGATGCCCGCCTGCGCGAGAATGGCCGAAGCGTCCCCCTGCGCAAACTCCGGATGTGCCGCGAGGAACGCGTCGACGATCGTGTCGTTCTCCTCCGGCAGCACGCTGCAGGTCGCGTAGACCAGCCTCCCGCCGGGCTTCACCAGCGTTGCTGCGGCGGCGAGGATGCGCGCCTGCTTTTCCGCCAGCTCGCGCAGGTCGTTTTCCGACTGTCGCCACTTGAGGTCGGGGTTGCGCCGCAGCGTGCCGAAACCCGTGCAGGGCGCGTCGACCAGGACGCGGTCGATCTTGCCCGCCAGGCGCTTCACCTTGGCGTCGCGCTCGTGGGCGATCACCTGCGGATGCACGTTGGACAGGCCCGAGCGCGCCAGCCGCGGCGTCAGGCGGGAGAGGCGCTTGGCAGAGGTGTCGAAAGCGTACAGCCGCCCCTGCGAACGCATCATCGCGCCCAGCA
>DATIQL010000141.1:0-3175 GCA_035470905.1 Casimicrobiaceae bacterium | reverse complement strand
GGCAGGCGACAGGCGCCGATCGGGCGTTGGTCGGCGCGATGCTGCAGGGGTGGGTCGGCTACGGCGTCGCGCAGGCCTTGGCCGCTTCGGCCTTGAGCTTCGCAAGACGCGCTTCGCGCTTCGCCTTGCGCTCCTGCTCTTCGCGGATCTTGATTGCGTAGCGATCGCAGACCGGCTTGGTCGTGCAGGTCGTGCTGCCTTTTTCGTTGTGCTCGAGCGCGGCCTGCGATTTCGCGACCGATTTTTCCTGGCTGGCGACGCGCTTGTTGGCCTTGACGCACGCGGCAGTCGGCTTGGCCGCTGGCGCTGCGGCACCGGTCTGCGCCGCGGCCACGGACACACCGACCGCGGCGATGATCGCCATCGCCCCGATCGCAACCCGCTGGCCTGCACGACGTACGAATGTCGACATCGAGAACTCCGTTGGCTTGTCGCACGGCTGTCGCACCCGAATACGGTGCTGCCCCTACGGGTGAGTGTAGCAAACGAATCCCGCCCGGCGTGCTCCGGTGGCCTGCACGTTGCCGTGAACTGGGCAATAGTTGAGTGAAAAAGTCGGGCACTGGCATAATTGCAGGATGTTCGACCGATTTCGCGAAGACATACGGGCCGTATTCGATCGGGACCCCGCCGCCCGCACCATCTGGGAAGTCGTCACCTGCTATCCGGGGTTGCACGCGCTCGTCTGGCATCGCGCGGTCGTGCACCGGGCATGGCGCCTAGGGTTCCGCTGGTTCGCGCGCTGGCTGGCCCATTGGGGTCGCTGGCTCACCGGGATCGAGATCCATCCGGGGGCCACGATCGGCCGCCGGGTGTTCATCGACCACGGGATGGGGATCGTCATCGGCGAGACCGCCGAGATCGGCGACGACAGCACGCTCTACCACGGCGTGACGCTGGGCGGGACCTCGTGGAACAAGGGCAAGCGCCACCCGACGCTGGGGCGCGGCGTGGTCATCGGCGCCGGCGCCAAGGTGCTCGGGCCGATCCAGATCGGCGACGGCGCCAAGATCGGCTCCAACGCCGTCGTCGTGCGCGATGTGCCGCCGGGGGCGACGGCGGTGGGCATTCCGGCGCGCGTGGTGACGCCCGAGGACCAGGACCGCCGTGAAGCACAGGCCGCGAAGATGGGGTTTTCCTCCTATGCGATCACGTCGGACATGAACGACCCGATCGTCCAGGCGATCCACCAACTGCTCGATCACGCCGCGGCGACCGACGAGCGCTTCAACCGGCTGGTGGCCCAGCTCCAGCACGACGGCGTCGAATGCGGCGAGGCGAAGGCGGTCGCCGATGCCTTCGACCCGGGAAAGATCAACAAGATGCTTGAGTGAACTTGTCGGACTTTTAGTTGACTAAATCGTTCGGGTATTCTAGAATTTCGACTTCGAGCGGCGGGCCGCGCGCCCGTCCGGCAGACAAGCACACGACACCATGCGCCTGACGACCAAAGGACGATTCGCCGTGACGGCGATGATCGATGTGGCCATGCACGGCGTGCAGGGACCGGTCACGCTGGCGGCGATTTCCGAGCGGCAGAGGATCTCGCTGTCGTATCTCGAGCAGCTTTTCGGCAAGCTGCGTCGCCATGCGATGGTCGAGAGCGTGCGCGGCCCCGGCGGGGGCTACAACCTCGCGCGGCCCCCCGAAACCGTGACCGTGGCCGATGTCATCCAGGCGGTCGACGAGCCCATCGACGCGACCCAGTGCGGCGGCCGCGAGAATTGCCTCGACGACCGCCGTTGCATGACCCATGAGTTGTGGGCGGGTCTCAATGCCCACATCTTCAGTTATCTGCGGTCGGTCACGCTCGCCGATCTGGTCCGCCAGCAACAGCCGAATGGCGGCGAGCTCGCCGTCCTCCAGGATCACCGTCATCCTACAGGCGCGGCGCCATCGCCCGCGCCCGCAACCGCCGTCTGACGCTCCGAGGCCTCGAGACTTCGCCGGGATTCCCGACACGCACAACCCCAGACACCGATGAAACTGCCCATCTACCTCGATTATTCGGCGACGACTCCGGTCGATCCCCACGTCGCCCAGAAGATGATTCCGTTCCTGACGGAGCATTTCGGCAATCCGGCCTCGCGCTCGCACGCATTCGGATGGGAAGCCGAGGCCGCAGTCGAGGAAGCGCGGGGCCACATCGCGGATCTGGTCAACTGCGATTCCAAGGAGATCGTCTTCACCTCCGGCGCGACCGAGTCGATCAACCTCGCGCTGAAGGGCGCAGCGCATTTCTACAAGGACAAGGGCAGGCACCTCGTCACCGTCAAGACCGAGCACAAGGCGACGCTCGACACCGTGCGCGAGCTGGAGCGCGAGGGTTTCGAAGCCACCTACCTCGATGTCGCGCCCGACGGCCTGCTCGACCTGGCGCGATTCGAGGCGGCGCTGCGTCCCGACACGACGGTGGTCTCGGTGATGTCGGTCAACAACGAGATCGGCGTGATCCAGGACATCGCGGCAATCGGAGAGATCTGCCGGTCGCGGGGGATCGTCTTTCACGTCGACGCCGCGCAGGCGACCGGCAAGCTGCCGATCGACCTCGCGACGCTCAAGGTCGACCTGATGTCGTTCTCGGCGCACAAGACCTACGGCCCGAAAGGCATCGGCGCGCTGTTCGTCCGGCGCAAGCCCCGCGTTCGGATCGAGGCCCAGATGCACGGCGGTGGCCACGAGCGCGGCATGCGCTCGGGCACGCTGCCCACGCACCAGATCGTCGGCATGGGCGAAGCCTTCCGGCTGGCGAAGCTGGAGATGGCCGCGGGCAACGACCGCGTCCGGATGCTGCGCGACCGGCTGTGGAACGGCCTGTCGAAGATCGACGAGGTCTACGTCAACGGCGACATGGAACGCCGCGTGCCGCACAACCTCAACGTCAGCTTCAACTTCGTGGAAGGCGAGTCGCTGATCATGGCGATCAGCGACGTCGCGGTGAGTTCGGGTTCGGCCTGCACCTCGGCCACACTCGAGCCGTCGTACGTGATTCGCGCACTCGGTGTTGGCGAGGAATTGGCACACAGCTCGATTCGCTTCGGCCTCGGCCGCTTCAACACCGAGGAAGAGGTGGGCTTTGTGACCGAACGGGTGACCAAAGAGGTCCAGCGACTGCGCGAGATGTCGCCACTCTATGAGATGGCGCGTGAGGGCATCGACCTCAAGTCGGTGCAGT
>DATIQL010000140.1:0-3059 GCA_035470905.1 Casimicrobiaceae bacterium | reverse complement strand
CGGAACGCACGTGGCGAACAACCGCAGCTATCGCTACCGGCCGCAGACCGCGGACTGGATGGCCTCGCAACTCGGCGCGCGCGTGGCCTGAGCGCGCGCAAGACCAGGACCCGGAGAGCACTCATGGCCAGGAAAACGGGCGAACCAAAGATCATTCGCCCCGACGACATCAATCCGCACCATCGCTGGGACCGGCCGCTGCAGTCGCCGGGCCACACGCAGGTGGATTTCGAGGAGCGGATCAACTTCCGCCGCCTGCACGACTACCGCCTCGCCCGCACGGGCGCCGCGCTCGCAGGATCGGGGCTCGGCGCCCTGCTCTGCTTCGACCAGCACAACATCCGCTACACGACCAGCACGGTGATCGGCGAATGGGCGCGCGACAAGCTGACGCGCTATTCGCTGCTCACCGGCAACGGCGACCCCTACATCTGGGATTTCGGCTCGGCGGCCAAGCACCACCGCCTGCACGCGCCGTGGCTGCACCATGACCACTGTCGCGCTGGCCTCCTGGGCCTGCGCGGCGCCGTCGGCGGCGACATCCGGCTGTTCCGCGAGGCCGCCGGGGAGATCAAGGCGCTGCTCGACGCCGAGGGCGTGGGCGACATGCCGCTGGGCGTGGACGTGATCGAGCCGCCGATGATGCTCGAGCTGCAGCGCATGGGCATCGAGGTGCGCGACGGCCAGCAGGTGCTGCTCCAGGCGCGCGAGGTCAAGAACATCGACGAGCTGACGCTGCTCAACATGGCCGCGGCGATGGTCGACGGCGTCTACCAGGACATCGCGGAAGCGCTGAAGCCCGGGGTGAAGGAGAGCCAGATCGTCGCGCTCGCCACCGCCCGCCTCTACGAAATGGGCAGCGACTGCGTCGAGGCGATCAACTCCATCTCGGGCGAGCGCTGCTCGCCGCATCCGCACAACTTCACCGACCGCCTGATCCGTCCGGGCGACCAGGCGTTCTTCGACGTCATCCAGTCGTTCATGGGGTACCGGACCTGCTACTACCGCACCTTCAACGTCGGTCGCGCGACCGATCCCCAGCGCACCGCCTACCGCAAGGCGCGCGAGTGGATGGATCGCGCGATCGAGCTGCTGAAGCCCGGCATGGCCAGCGACCAGATCGCCGCAGTGCTGCCGAGAGCCGAGGAGATCGGCTTCTCGAGCGAGATGGAGGCCTTCGGGCTCAACTTCTGCCACGGCCTCGGACTCGGCCTGCACGAGCGGCCGCTGATCAGCCGGCTCAACTCGTTCACCGAGCCGATCGAGCTCAAGGCCGGCATGGTGTTCGCCGTCGAGACCTACTGTCCGGCGACCGACGGCATCTCGGCCGCGCGGATCGAGGAAGAGGTGATCCTCACCCCCGACGGCGCGAAGATCATCTCGCTCTATCCGGCCGAAGAGCTGCCGATCGCCAACCCGTACTAGTCCAGGGCATTCCCGCAGGCATCGTCACCAGGAGCACGCAGCGTGAGCACCAAGACATCGAGGATCGGCTGGATCGGCGCCGGACGCATGGGGTTCGAGATGGCGCAGCGGCTGGCGCGGGGCGGCTGCGACATCACGGTCTGGAACCGCACCCGGGCCAAGGCCGAGCCGCTCGCGAAGGACGGCGCCAAGATCGCCGATCACCTCGCCGATCTGGCGGATTGCGACATTCTCTTCTGCATGGTCGCGACCTACGCCGACGTCAAGCAGGTGATCGTCGGCCCGCAGGGCGTCTTTTCGAAGGCGAGGCTCGGTGGCGGCGGCGTGCCCCCGATCGTGGTCGAGTGCTCGTCGATTTCGCTCGAGGGTTCCGCCGAGCTGCGGCAGATCCTCGCCGGGTTCGGGTCGAAGTACCTGGCGGCGCCCGTCAGCGGGAACGCCAAGGTGATCAAGGCAGGCAAGCTCTCGTTCGTCTGCTCGGGGCCGAAGCCGGTCTTCGACCAGGTGATGCCCCTCCTGAAGCTGATCGGGCCGGCCGCGAGCTACGTCGGCGAAGGCGAGCTCGCGCGCATCGTGAAGATCTGCCACAACGTGTTCCTCGGCGTGGTGGCGCAGTCGCTCGCCGAGATCACGATCCTCGCCCAGAAGGCCGGGGTGCCGCGGCACGCGTTCCTCGATTTCATGAACCAGTCCGTCATGGGCTCCACCTTCACGCGCTACAAGACGCCGGCGTACGTGAACCTCGATTTCAAGGTGACGTTCACGCCCTACCTGTTGCGCAAGGACCTCGACCTCGGGCTCGATGCCGGCCGGCGCTTCGAGGTGCCGATGCCGCTCGCCTCGATCACGCGCGACCTCGTCCAGTCGATGATGGGCAACGGCATGACCGAGCAGGATTTCGCGACCCTGCTGGTGCAGCAGGCCAGGGCCTCCGGGGTCGAGCTCGCACCGGAGAACGTCGAGGTCTCCGACGGGCTGCATTGACGGAGCCGGCGCGTGCGGGCGGCGATTGAAACGGAGGGCGAGCGGGTGACGGCACCAGGCGTCGCGCAGCCGCGGATCCGCATCTCGCGGGCCGGCAAGCGCTACGACGCGATCGAGGTGTTCCGCGACGTCGATCTCGATATCGGCAGCCGCGAAGTCGTCGCCATCATCGGGCCGTCGGGCTGCGGGAAGACGACGCTGCTGCGCTGCATCGACGGGCTCCTGCCGCTGACGTCGGGCGAGCTGGCGGTGGAAGGCGAGCCGGTGCGCGGCCCGCGCGAAGGCGTCGCGATGGTGTTCCAGCATTTCGGCCTGTTCCCGTGGAAGACCGTGGCCCAGAACGTGGCCTATGGCCCCAAGGTCGCGGGCCAGCGCGGCAACGCGGTGGCAGCGAAGGTCGCCGAATGCATCCAGCTGGTCGGGCTCGCGGGGTTCGAGCACTACTACCCCTACCAGATCTCCGGGGGCATGCAGCAGCGCTGCGGCCTGGCACGCGCGCTTGCCGTCGAGCCGCGCGTGCTGCTGATGGACGAGCCTTTCGGCGCGGTCGATGCCCAGACCCGCGAGATCCTCCAGTTCGAGCTCCTGAAGATCTGGGAGATGCGGCCGACGACGATGGTCTTCGTGACGCACTCGATCGAGGAAGCCGT
>DATIQL010000139.1:0-44089 GCA_035470905.1 Casimicrobiaceae bacterium | reverse complement strand
GTCCTGGGATATTGAAAGGCAAGGCGCGCTTCGTCCTGTCGGGATCCGGCCACATCGCCGGAATGATCAATCCGCCCGCTGCCAACAAATACGGCTACTGGACCAACGACGACCTGTCGAAAGGCGCCGATGCCTGGCTCGCCGACGCGGTCCAGCACGACGGATCGTGGTGGAACGACTGGCGGGCATGGATCGCGCCGCAGCTCGGTCGCGAAGTCCCCCCGCGCGTTCCCGGGAAAGGCAGGCTGCGCGTCGTCGAGCCGGCGCCAGGCGCGTATGCCAAGCAGCGCGCCGACAGCTAGCCCCCTCACCTTGAACCAATCGAACCCATCGAACCGGATCGAAAATCCGGCATCGATCCTCAGGAGCAAAACGATGATCTCGGCTCGAACACGACATTCCCGTCTCGCACCATCGATCGCGGCGTGCTGCGCGACCATCGCCCTGGCCGTCGCCGGCCCCGTCGGCGCACAGCCGCCGGCCCGGCGGCGCCCGCCGCTCCCGCCGCCGCCAAGGCCTGCGCCGACTGCGGCGTGGTCCGCTCGATCCAGCACGTCGAGGAAGAAGGCAAGGCCTCCGGGCTGGGTGCCGTCGCCGGCGGCGTGCTGGGCGGCGTGCTCGGGCACCAGATCGGCAGCGGCCGGGGCAATACCGTTGCGACGATCGCAGGCGCCGGTGTCGGTGCGTATGCAGGCAACAAGGTCGAGAAGAACCAGAAGGCGACGTCCTACTGGAAAGTCGCGATCCGCATGGACGACGGCACTACCCGCAGCTTCCACTATTCGAGCCGGCCCGAGGTGAACGAGGGCGAGCGCGTCAAGCTCGTCGACGGCGGCAGGCGCCTGGCGCTGATCGCCAACTGACGCATACGGCAGCACACGACCCCAACGAGGAGATTCCGTCCATGCATACTTCCCGCCTGTCTGTCGCTGCGACAGCGGTCATGCTTGCGCTCGGCGCAGGCAGCGCTCACGCGCAATATTCCGGCGCCTACATCTTCGGCGACAGCCTGAGCGACGCCGGCCAGTATGGCGCGCGCTACACGACCAATCCGGGGCTCACCGGACCGATGTATGTCGCGCAGCGCTACGGCATCTCGGTCACGCCTTCGTTCTACGGCGGGACCGATTACGCGCAGGGAGGCGCGCGCGTGAATTCGACGTCCCCGCTGATCCCGCAAGGCGTGCCGAACCTGTCGATCGCCGACCAGGTCTCGCTGCAGCTCGCCAAGGGGCCGCTGGACGGCCATGCGCTCTACCAGCTCTGGGGCGGCTCGAACGAACTGCTGGTTCTTGTGCCGCAGGCCGCCGCCGGGGAGATCACGCCCGCGCAGCTCCAGGCTGCGGTCGTCCAGGCAGCGACCGACCTGGTCGCACAGGCCGTGCGCCTGCAGAATGCCGGTGCGCGCTACCTCGTCGTCTACAACGTCCCCGACGTCGGCGACACGCCGCTCGCGGCGGCGACAGGCTCGCAGGCGGCATTCACCGGCTTGTCGGCGTTGTTCGATTCGACGCTCAACGCCGGAATCGCGGCGGCGCACCTGCAGGTCGTGCAGGTCAATACCTTCAAGCTGCTGGCGAGGTCGTCGCGAATCCCGCAGCGTTCGGACTCACCAACGTGACCGGCGTCGCCTGCACGACATCGAGCGCGCTGAACTGCACGCCGGCGACGCTGGTGACTCCGGATGCCCCGACGACCTACCTCTTCGCCGACGCCGAGCACCCGACGACGGCGACGGCAAAGATCCTGGCCGCCGCCGCCGCATCGATGCTCGAAGGCCCCGCGAAGATCGGCGCGCTGGCCGAGGCCCCGCTCGCCGTCGAGCGGTCCAATTTCCAGGCGATCGACGGCCGGATGATGTCGAGCTTCGGCGCCCCGCGCGCCACGAGCAAGCTGCAAGGCTGGGCGACCTACGACTACGGCCACGGCGACGTGAGCGGTCCCTTCCTCTCGGGCAATGGCGTTGTCAATGGCTTGCATGCCGGCGGCGACGTCAGGCTGTCCGATCACCTGCTGGTCGGCGCAGCGTTCGGCTATGCCGAGAACAAGGGCGATTTCGGCGCCAGCACCGGTGGCTACAAGCTCAAGGAAACGTCCGGCACCGCCTACGCCGGCTACGGCCAGGGACCCTGGTACCTCGGCGCGACGCTCGGCGCAGGGGACCTCGATTACAGCGACGTCCACCGCAACATTCAGCTGGGCGCGTTGAATCGCGTCGAGTCCGGGGAAACGCGCGGCTGGCACATGACGGGCAGCCTGCTGGGCGGCTACTGGTTCGATTACGGCACCTGGCTGCACGGTCCGTTCGCGCGCCTCGCCTACCAGAAGGTGCACGTCGACGCGTTCGCGGAGAGCGGCAGCGACAGCACGGCGCTCTACTACGGTGCCCAGGACCGGGAATCGGTGGTGTCGAACCTCGGCTGGCAGGTCGCGGGCCATCTCGGCAGCGTGCGCCCCTTCGCCCGCGTGACCTGGGATTCCGAAGCGCGAAACGGCGACCGCTACGTCTCCGCGACCCCGATCGGCCTGAACGGCACGTACTCGGTGCCGACGCTCAAGCCCGACAACAATTATGTCGAATACGTGCTCGGCGCGAGCGCCGACTTCGGCAGCGTCACCGGCTTCCTGACCGCATCGACGACCTCGGGCAACGACAGCGGCAACGGCTACACGCTCACCTTGGGACTGCGCCTGCCGCTGTAGACCCCTTCGAGCGGGATCCCGCGCTGCGCGGCCTCAGTCCGCGCGGCGCGGCTTGACCTTCGCGCGCGCGAGTGCGCGATCGTAGAGAGGCCGCGGCAAGGCACGAAACGCGCGGCCGAGCAGCGCCATCTGCCATGGCAGCACGTAGAAGCGCTTGCGCCGCCCGATCGCGGCGGCGATCTTGCGCGCGGCGACGTCGGGTCGCATCAGGAACGGCATCCGGTACGGGTTGCTTTCGGTCATCGGCGTCGCGATGTACCCCGGGCACACGGTTACGACCGCGATGCCGCTGCCCCGCAACTCGACGCGAAGGCTCTCGAGATAGCTGATCGCCGCGGCCTTGGACGCGCTGTAGGCGCCCGAGCCGGGCAGGCCGCGGAAGCCCGCGACGCTCGCGATGCCGACGAGGACGCCGCGCCGCGCCGCGCGCATCGCCGCGAGAAACGGCTGGAACGTGTGGACGATGCCGAGGACGTTGGTGTCGAGGACTTCCGCGAATGCCGCCATGTCCTCGGCGAAATCGGTGACGGTTCCGCGCGACACGCCGGCATTGGCGATGACGACGTCGGGCGCGCCGAAGCGCTGCAGGAAATCCTCGGCAGCGCGCGCCAGCGCCTTCGCGTCGCGGACGTCTCCCGCACGGGTCGCGACCCGCGCCGGCGCGATCCCGGCAGCGACGCGCTCGAGCTCGGCTTCGCGGCGGGCGAACAATCCGAGGTTTGCCCCGGCGGCGGCATAGTGATGCGCCAGCGCTTCGCCGATCCCCGACGAGGCGCCGGTGATGAAGACGTTCAAGGCGGCGCAGTGCGCGCGGATCAGCCCTTCGGACGCTCGGCGCGGGCCTTGGCGACCAGCTCGTCGATCGCCCCGGGCAACGCGGCATGCGTGCCGACCATCGCAGAGGACGTCATGTACTTGCCGTCGACGATGACCGTGGGCACCGAGTCGATCCCGTAATCCTTGCCGAGCTGCATTGCCCGCTTCAGCTTGCTGTCGACGGCGAACGACGTGAAGACCGCCTCGACCTTCTTGCGATCGAGCCCCTTGGTCGCTGCCCAGTCCAGGAATTTCTTGTCGTCCCAGAGCGCGACGCCGTCGCCGTGGATCGCCTTGAACACCTCGGGCGAGATCTTCGCTTCGTCGCCCAGCGCATCGAGCGTGTAGTAGATCCGCGCGAGGTGCACCCACTGGTCGTGGAACATCACCGGCACGCGGCGGAACGCCACGTCCGCGGGCAGCTTGGCGCGCCATGCGTCGAGGTACGGCTCGAGCGCTGAACAGTGCGGACAGCCGTAGGAGAAGAACTCGATGACCTCGATCTTCTTGCCGGTCTCGACGGGCTGGGGATTGGCCAGCCGCATGTAATTCTTCCCCTCGACCAGCGGCGAAGCGAGGCTGGTGCCGGCGAAGGTCGCTGCGGCCACGGCCGCCATCGTCGCCAGCAGGTTCCGGCGGGACATACGCATTGCATTGACGCTCATGTGAGCTCCCAGATTGACGGGGTTGACGCATCGGCAATGGGTTCCGATGACGGCACGGCACCCGCAGCAACGGGGTCGGACGGATTCGACGCGTCCAAGTTCCCGCCGGCGGTCGGATCGGATCTCAATGCCGGACGACGGCGACGTCGAATCCGCGCTTGGAGAGCTCGGCCTTCATCCGGCCGAGCTCGTCGAGGTCGCCGTAGGGTCCCAGGCGGACGCGGTATCGAACGCTCTTGTCGGGAAGCGTGCCGGGCTGCACGGTGGCCTCGATGCCCGCAAACGCGAGACGCGCCTTCAGGTTCTCGGCATCCGACTCGCCGGTGAACGATCCGGCCTGCAGCCAATACCTGCTCCCCGATGCCGGCGCCCTGGCTGCGCGATCGATCGACGCGACGGTCGTCGCCGTCTGCGAAACCGCCGGCGCGGAGGGCGATGCCGCAGGGGGTTGCGCCGCCGCCGCCCCGGTTGCGGTTGTGGCCGCGGTTGCGCCACGGGCCGCCGCCGCATCGGGCGGCTGCCCGGTCGAACGATTGCGGGCCTGCTGGGCAACGCTGCGATCATCGCGGCGGGTCTCGGGTTGCACCTTCGGCTCTTCGACGCCGGGAAGGATCTTGTAGAAGTCGAACCGGGGCTTGTCCGACTCGGAGCCCTTGGCCATTGCTACGGCGTCGCGCGACGGCTCATGCGCGCCCAGCGACAGCGACGGCGGCCGGATCGCGGGATTGTTCTTCATCAACCAGTACGCGACGCCGGCGGCCAGCCCGAGGCCGACGACGATGCCGATGAATACACCGAGCAGCGTCCCGCCGATGGCGGAGCTGCGCCGCGCCGGGCGGTTGGCGGAGGGTCGGCGGGATGCGGTGGGTGCGGTCATCGGGGGCGGAAAGGAGATCGCGGTCGGCGGACGACGGTTGCGGCGCGCGTCACATCTGTTCGGGCGCGTCGATGCCGATGATCGACAGCCCGTTGGCGAGCACCTGGCCCACGGCGACGACCAGCGCGAGCCGCGCCTCCTTCAACCGCGCGTCGTCGACCAGGAAGCGCTCGGCATTATAGTAACTATGGAATTCCTGCGCCAAATCCTTCAGGTAGAACGTCAGCTGGTGTGGTGCGAACTCCGCGGCCGCAGCCGCGAGCTCGTCGGGAAGATCGGCGATCCTGCGCAACAGCGGCAATTCGTAGGCGCTGGTGAGCGGCGACAGGTCGACGCCGCGGAAGCGGGCGACCGCCTCCTCGCGCGCGATCCCGGCCTGCCGCAGCACCGACGCGACCCGGGCGTGCGCGTACTGCACGTAATAGACCGGGTTCTCCTCCGATTGCGAGCGCGCGAGATCGATGTCGAAGACGAACTCGGAATCGGCCTTGCGTGACACCAGAAAGAAGCGCACGGCGTCGCGCCCGACCTCGTCGATCAGGTCGCGCAGCGTCACGTAGCTGCCCGCGCGCTTGCTGATCTTCACTTCCTGGCCGCCGCGCATCACCGTGACCATCTTGTGCAGGACGTAGTCGGGATAGCCGGCCGGGATTCCCATCCCGATCGCCTGCAGCCCGGCGCGCACGCGCGCGACCGTGCCGTGATGGTCGGAGCCCTGGATGTTGAGCGCGCGCAGGTATCCGCGCTCGAACTTGGTCACGTGGTAGGCGACGTCGGGAACGAAATACGTGTAGCCGCCGTCGGACTTGCGCATCACGCGGTCCTTGTCGTCGCCGAAATCGGTCGTCCGCAACCACAGCGCACCTTCCTCCTCGTAGGTGCGGCCCGAATCGACCAGCTTCGCGACGGTCGCGTCGACACGACCGTCGGTATAGAGCGAGCTCTCGAGGTAGTAGTTGTCGAAGGCGACGCCGAAGGCACGCAGGTCGCGGTCCTGCTCCTTGCGCAATTCGGCCACCGCGTAGCGGCGGATCGACTCGATTTCCGACAGGTCGTGCCCGACTTCATCGAGGTAGCGCTGCGCCAGCTCGCGCACGTATTCGCCGCGATAGCCGTCCTCGGGAAACTCGCCCGACTCGCCGAGCAGCTCCTTGGCGCGAGCGCGCACCGACACGGCGAGATTGTGGATCTGCTGCCCCGCATCGTTGTAGTAGAACTCGCGCGTGACCTCGCAGCCCTGCCATTCGAGCAGCGTCGAGATCGCATCGCCCAGCGCCCCCTGCCGCCCGTGCCCCACGTGCAGCGGTCCGGTGGGATTCGCGGAGACGAACTCGACGATGATGCGCTCCCCCGCGCGCGACGCGCTGCGGCCATAGTCGCCCGCCGCGGCGAGGACCTCGGCGACCGCCGCCTGCCTCGCAGCGTCCCTGAGACGGAGGTTGATGAACCCGGGACCGGCGACCTCCGAAGTCTCGATCAGGTCGGCGAGGGCGTCCTTCAGCGCCGAGGCGATCGCCTGTGCCAGCTCGCGCGGATTGCGGCGCGCGGATTTGGCGAGCGCCAGTGCGACGTTGGTCGCGTAATCGCCGTGCGACCGGTCGCGCGGACGCTCGATGACGACCGGCGCAGCCGCAGCGTCAGGAAGCTGCTCGCGCACGATGCGCGAGACGGTTTGCGCAATTCGTTGCCTGGGATTGGCGCTCGCGGGCGCGTCGACGCGGGACGAAGGCATGGAGGCGCAATTATGTCAGAAGGCCGTCGTGCGATACGGGCCGCACGGTCAGAACGCGACCGGATCGACGTCGATGGACCAGCGCAGCCGCGTGCCTGCGATCGGGGCGAGCGCGTCACGCCATCGGGGCAGGAATGCCTGCAACGGGGCGTGCTGCGGGGACTGGACGAGCACCTGCCCACGCTCGAAGCCCGCCCTGCGCGCCATCGCTGCTGGCACCGGCGGGAAGATCTCGACGCCGTCCGCGCCATCCGCAAGCGCGCGCCCCCGTTCGACCGCGACGGCGAGAAAGCGATCGACGTCCTCGCGCGAATGGGCTTCCGCTGCGAGCAGCGCGACACGGGTCGCCGGCGGCAGCTGTGCCGCCTCGCGCTCCGCGAGCAGCTCCTCGGCGAAGCCGCCGTAGTCCTGCGTGGCCAGCGCGCGATAGACCGGGTGATCGGGGAAATCGGTCTGCACGATCACCTGCCCCGGCAGGTCGGCACGACCGGCCCGGCCGGCGACCTGCATCAGCAGCGCGACCAGGCGCTCGGTCGCGCGGAAATCGGCGCTGTAGAGTGCATTGTCGGCGCCCAGGACCCCGACCAGGGTGAGCCGCGGGAAGTCGTGACCCTTGGCGAGCATCTGTGTCCCGACCAGGATGTCGACCTCGAGATCCTCGATCTGCTGCCTGAGCTTCGCGAAGGCACCGCGCCTGGCCGTCGTATCGCGGTCGATGCGCGCCACGCGCGCCTGCGGAAACGCCGCGTGCATCGCCTGCTCGAGACGCTGCGTGCCGAACCCCAGCGGCGTCAGATCGACGTTGCCGCATTGCGGACACGCGCGCGGCAGGCGCTCGACATGCGCGCAATGATGGCAGCGCAGGCGGTCGGGCCCGTGATGGACGACGAGCCGCGCCGAACAGCGCGCGCATTCGGATTCCCAGGTGCACGACGCGCACTTGAGCGACGGGGCATAGCCGCGCCGATTAATGAACAGCAGCGACTGCTCGCGACGATCGAGGCGCTGCGCGAGCGCAGCGCGCAGCGGCGTCGACAGCCCGTCCTGCGCCCTGGAACCGCGCACGGGAACGAAGGCGATTGCCGGCGGCGCGGCGCGCGGATCGGCGCGCGCCGGAAGCCGCAGCGTCCGGTAGCGCCCGTCGCGCGCGCGGGCCCAGGTCTCGAGCGACGGTGTCGCGCTGCCCATGACGATCGGTATGCCGCGCTTTCGCGCCCGCAGTATCGCGATGTCGCGCGCGTGGTAACGGACTCCCTCCTGCTGCTTGAACGAGTCGTCGTGCTCCTCGTCGACGACGATGAGCGCCAGCGCCGGCATCGGCGTGAAGACGGCGAGCCGCGTTCCCAGCACGATCTGCGCGACGCCGCTCGCCGCGGCATCCCAGTTCGCACGGCGCGTCCCTGCCGCGAGCCCGCTGTGCAGCATGACGGCTCGCGCATCGGGCAGCGCCGCGCGCACGCGCAACTCGAACTGCGGCGTCAGGTTGATCTCGGGCATCAGGATCAGCACCTGCCCGCCTCCCGCCACGACCTCCTTCGCCGCGGCGAGGTAGACCTCGGTCTTCCCGCTGCCGGTGACGCCGTGCAGCATGTACGCGGCGAAGCTCCCGCGGGCGTCGCCGATCTCGCGCGCCGCCGCGGCCTGCGCCGGGTTGAGGGCATTCGCCACCGGCCCGATCGATTGCGCGCCCGCGGCACCGACGCGGCGCGCAGACCGTGCTCTCGCCGAGGGCGGCACCGCGAGCTCCAAAGCCATGCCGGGCGCCGCCTGGTAATAGCGGGCGGTGAATGCCGCAAGGTCGAGAATCTCCTCGGCGATCGGCGCAACGTCGACGACTTCGTCGATTGGCTGCAGGCGTTCGGACACCTCGGAGGTCGAATCGACGGCGAGGATCACACCGACGCTGCTCCGGTTGGCAAGGCGCACGCGCACGACGGAGCCACGGCCCACATCGAGACCGTCGGGGATCCAGTAATCGAAGGTATGGGGGACCGCGACGGGGAGCGCGATCCTGGCGATTGCCATGAAGTTGCCGGCTGCGTTCTACGTCGGTCGAGCCGCAGGGGACGCCATCGCCGGACTACTGCTGAGGTCTGACCTAAGCTTCATCGCGCAACCCATTAATTTTGTGTGGGTCTTTGAAGAGGCGGCGCTCGATGATGTGGATAACTTTGTGCGTAACTGCGGGCGCCGGTCCGCGCAATCGGGCGCCGGAGGATGGTCCGAATGTTGCATTACTGTGACAGCCTGGAAATTGCACCGCGTTTTCAGTGCCTTATGCCTTGCGTTTCGCGCAAAATTCGTCACATCGCCAGTTGTAGGAGATCGAGGCCGTCTTTGTGCATAACTGGTGCGGCCGACATCAGGTTGGCGGCATTTGTCAATCCCCGTGAATCCCAGGCCTGGCGCCGCTTGCCACCGTTCTGCCCTAGCGGGCAGGCAGCGAAGCCGCGTCGGGGGCGGATCGGCGCGAATGGGCGTGGACAGCCGATACCAGTGCGGCGACGTTTTCGGGAGGGGTCGCCGGAACGATGCCATGCCCGAGGTTGAAAACGAAACCCGGCTCGGGCCCGGCCGCGCGGAGCAGTTCCACCACGGCCGCCTCGACCGTTCGCGGATCCGTCAACAAGGCGAGCGGATCGAGGTTCCCCTGCAGCGCGACCTGAGCGCCGTAACGCCGACGCGCATCGCCCAGGTCGACCGTCCAATCGAGGCCCATGCAACTCGCCCCGGAATCGGCGATCGAGGCCAGCGAGCCTGCCCGCCCCTTGGTGAACAGGATCGTGGGCACGCCGGCAGGCAGCTCGCGCAGCACCGCACGCATGGGCTCGAGCGAAAAACGACGATACGCAGCCTCGGAGAGCAGGCCACCCCAGGTGTCGAACAGCATCAGCGCATCGGCGCCTGCGCGCACCTGCTCGCGCAGATAGCCTGCCACGGCCTCCGTGTTGACGGCGACGATGCGATCGAGCAGGTCCGGGCGCGCGAACGCCATCTTGCGCACCGTCGCGAAGTCGTCGCTCGCCCCACCCTCGATCATGTAGCAGGCCAGCGTGAACGGACTGCCGGCGAAACCGATCAGCGGCACGCGCCCGGCCAGCGCCCGCTTGATCTGCCCCACCGCGTCGAAGACATAGGACAGCCTCGCGAGGTCGGGGGACTCGAGCGCGGCGATCGACGCCTCGTCGGCGACCGCACGCGCGAACCTCGGACCCTCGCCCTCCGCGAACGTGAGACCCAGTCCCATCGCATCGGGAATGGTCAGGATGTCCGAGAACAGGATCGCCGCATCGAGCGGAAAGCGCGCGAGCGGCTGCAGCGTCACTTCGGTCGCGAGCGACGGTGTCGTCGCCAGCGCCATGAAGCTGCCCGCGCGGGCGCGCAGCGCCGCGTACTCGGGAAGATAGCGGCCCGCCTGGCGCATCAGCCACACCGGCACGTGATCGACCGGCTCGCGCCGCAGCGCACGCAGCAGCGTGTCGTTGACGATCGGCATCGGCTAGGCTGCGATCAGCGGATGGCCGCTGATGCGCTCGAGTATCGCCAGAGGCGAAGACCGGGGCTCGTAGAGCGCGTCGAGCGGCAGATGCGTGGTCTGCTCCAGCATGTACTGGCCTGACGCCGCAGCGTGCATCACCTGGTCGGAAAAGCAGATCCACGTCGTGCCCGGCGCGAAGCGGGCCTCGCGCTGGGGGGAGGTCTTCTGGTAATCGAGGTCGCTCTTCGCGCAGTCGTGCAATCCCAGCATCATGTGATCGTATTCGCTGCGTCGGCCGCGCGTGACGTGCAAAGCCGACAGGCATGCCGCCTCGCCTGGAAGCATCGGCCGCACGGCCGGCAGCAGGCGCCGCGCCATCGCCTCGAAGGGCTCGCCGACCCGCCAGACGCGATCCGCACCGAAGGGATTGACGTTGCAGAACACGCGCAGGATCCGCTCGCCACGGGTCGGGCGCGACGGGAAGGCGTCGACGTGCAGCCGCGTGTCGTCCTTGCGCCACGACGTCGGGCGCCCGGCGGCGCCATGCGGCCGGTAACTCGTGCGGGCGCGCTTGAGCCAGGGTGCGTAGCGCGGGAACAGCGCCGTGACCAGCGCGGTCGCATCGGCGGCGTAGCGCCCGATCATCCGCGCGAGGGCAGATAGATCGTCGGCGCTGCCCGCCGCCCCCCGGATCGACGTGCCGTCTAGGCTGATGTTCTTGGCCTTGCCGTCGGACCAGCGCACGTTGAGGAAACGCGTTTCATCGGGTGCGAACGCGAATGCGAGGCGCGGCAGCACGAGCACGGCTCCCGCCTCGAGCTCGTGCGCGTAGCGCACGGTGTCGGCCGCGGGAACCGCAGGCCGCCAGTCGTCGATGTCGATCGTGACGATCGGAGTGACCGTCGGTGCCGGTGTGTCCACGCGTCTCGGACAGTCAAGAGTGGGTCAGCGGGGAAGCTCCGACGCCCCCATCAGCCAGGCATCCACGGCGTGCGCGCATTGACGGCCTTCGCGGATCGCCCACACCACCAGCGACTGGCCGCGGCGGATGTCGCCTGCGGCGAACACCTTCGCGACGCTGGTCCGATAGCCGTCGGTGTCGGCCTTGACGTTGCTGCGCGCATCCCGCTCGACGCCGAATTGCTCGAGCAGGCCCGTCTCGCCCGGGCCCGTGAAGCCCATCGCGAGCAGGACGAGATCCGCCTTGAGCGCGAACTCGGTTCCGGGCAGCTCGACCATACGCATCGCGCCGCTTCCGTCGCGCTGCCATTCGACGCGGGCCGCGACCAGCCGCTCGACCTGGCCGTTCGAGCCCTCGAAACGCTTGGTCGACACCGACCAGTCGCGCTCGCAGCCTTCCTCGTGCGACGAGGACGTGCGCAGCTTGATCGGCCAATACGGCCACACCAGCGGCTTGTTCTCCGCGGCGGGAGGTTGCTGCAGCAGCTCGAACTGCGTGACCGACGCCGCGCCCTGGCGGTTCGAGGTCCCGACGCAGTCCGATCCGGTGTCGCCGCCGCCGATGACGATGACGTGCTTGCCCGTCGCGACGATCTGGCGCTCGACCGCATCGCCGGCAACGACCCGGTTCTGCTGCGGCAGGAAGTCCATCGCGAAATGGACGCCGCGAAGCTCGCGGCCGGGCACCGGCAGATCGCGTGGCTTCTCCGCACCGCCGGCCAGCACGATCGCATCGTATTCGGCGAGCAGGTCGCGTGCATCGACGTTGCCGCCGACCTGCGAATCGGGCCGGAACTCGACCCCCTCGATCGACATCTGCGCCATCCGCCGGTCGATCAGGTGCTTCTCCATCTTGAAATCGGGAATGCCGTAGCGAAGCAGGCCGCCGATGCGATCCGCCTTCTCGAACAGCACGACGTCGTGGCCCGCGCGCGCGAGCTGCTGCGCACAGGCCAGTCCCGCGGGTCCCGAACCGATGACTGCCACACGCCGCCCGGTCTTGTTCGCCGGGGGCTGCGGAACGATCCAGCCCTCTTCCCATCCCTTGTCGACGATGAAATGCTCGATCGCCTTGATGCCGACGGGATCGCTGTTGATGTTGAGCGTGCACGCCGCCTCGCAGGGCGCCGGGCAGACACGGCCGGTGAACTCGGGAAAGTTGTTCGTCGAGTGCAGGACGTCGAGCGCGTCCTTCCACTGCCTCCGATAGACGAGGTCGTTCCAGTCGGGAATGACGTTGTTGACCGGGCAGCCGCTCTGGCAGAAGGGAATTCCGCAGTCCATGCAGCGCGCACCCTGCTTCGATGCGGCGGCATCGTCGAGCGCATGCACGAATTCGCGGTAATGCTTGACGCGCGCATTCACCGGGTCGGAGACCTCGGCGAGGCGCTGGTATTCGAGAAAACCGGTGATCTTGCCCATCGACGTCGTCAGTTCGTTATCGCGTTGTTCGGATCCGGGCCGGCTTCTATGCCGCCTGCTTCTGGGCCTTGGCGCCGGCCGGCCTGGCGCTCTGCGCCTTCGCGTGCATCTCGGAGAGCGCCCGCACGTACTCGTTCGGCAGGACCTTGACGAACCTGGCGCGGGACGCATCCCAGGTGTCGAGCATTCCCAGCGCGAGCGTCGATCCGGTGAAGCGCAGGTGCCGCTCGACCAGCTCGCGCAGGATCGCCTCGTCGGCCCGGCCGCGGTGCAGCAGCCGCCCCTTGCCGGCCGCGGCGAGCTCCTTCTCCGCGCGCAGCTGCTCGCCCTCGGCGAGCACCGGTGCGAGCGTCACCATCGCCTGGTTGCAGCGCGACGCGAAGGTCCCGTCCGGATCGTAGACGTAGGCGACACCGCCGCTCATCCCGGCCGCGAAATTGCGCCCGGTCGGGCCCAGCACGACGACCGTGCCCCCGGTCATGTATTCGCACCCGTGATCGCCCGTGCCTTCGACGACGGCCGACGCCCCCGAATTGCGCACGCAGAAGCGCTCGCCCGCGACGCCGCGGAAATACGCCTCGCCTTCGATCGCACCGTACATCACGGTATTGCCGATGACGATGTTGTGCTCCGGCTTCGCCGGGCAGGCAGGGTCCGGGTAGACGACGATGCGTCCGCCCGACAGGCCCTTGCCGACGTAGTCGTTGGTCGCGCCCTGCAGCTCGAAGGTGATGCCCCTGGCGAGGAAGGCGCCGAAGCTCTGGCCCGCGATGCCCTCGAAAGCGACGTGCAGCGTGTCCTCGGGCAGGCCATCGTGGCCATGGCGGCGCGCGACCGTCCCCGACAGCATCGCGCCCACCGAACGATGCGCATTGCGGATCCGGTAGGCGAGGCGCACCGGCTGGCCCTTGTCGAGCGCGGGCGCGGCGGCGGCGATCAGCTGGTGATCGAGCGCGCCGGCGAGCCCGTGGTCCTGGCTCTCGCAATGGTGGCGCGCCACTTCCGCCGGCATGTCCGGCAGGTGGAACACCCGCGAGAAATCGAGGCCCTTGGCCTTCCAGTGCTCGATGCCCTTCTTCATGTCGAGCAGATCCGCGCGGCCGATCATGTCGTCGAGCCTGCGGAAACCGAGCTGCGCCATGATCTCGCGCAACTCCTCGGCGACGAAGAAGAAATAGTTGACGACGTGCTCGGGCTGGCCCGCGAAACGGCGGCGCAGCACCGGGTCCTGGGTCGCGACACCGACCGGGCAGGTGTTCAGGTGGCACTTGCGCATCATGATGCAGCCTTCGACGACCAGCGGCGCCGTCGCGAAGCCGAACTCGTCGGCGCCGAGCAAGGCACCGATCGCGACGTCGCGCCCGGTCTTCATCTGGCCATCGACCTGCACGGCAATGCGCCCGCGGAGCCGGTTCAGCACCAGCGTCTGCTGCGTCTCGGCGAGCCCGAGCTCCCAGGGCGTGCCTGCGTGCTTGATCGACGACCAGGGAGAGGCGCCGGTCCCGCCGTCGTGCCCCGAGATCGTCACGTGATCGGCCTTGGCCTTGGCGACGCCGGCAGCGACGGTGCCGACGCCGACCTCGGACACGAGCTTCACCGAAATCGACGCCTTGGTGTTCGCGTTCTTGAGGTCGTGGATCAGCTGCGCGAGGTCCTCGATCGAATAGATGTCGTGGTGCGGCGGCGGCGAGATGAGCCCGACGCCGGGCACCGAGTAGCGCAGCTGCGCGATGTACTCCGACACCTTGTGCCCGGGGAGCTGGCCGCCCTCGCCCGGCTTCGCGCCCTGCGCCATCTTGATCTGCAGCTGGTCGGCGGAGGCCAGGTATTCAGCGGTGACGCCGAACCGCCCCGAGGCGACCTGCTTGATCCGCGAGCGCAGGCTGTCACCGGCCTTCAGCGCAATGTCGTGCTCGACCGCGTCCTTGCCGATCACCGACGCGAGCGTGTCGCCGTCCCTGATCGCGCTGCCGCCTTCGCGCATCTCGGCCCGGTAGCGCAATGCATCCTCGCCGCCCTCGCCGGTGTTCGACTTGCCGCCGATGCGGTTCATCGCGATGGCGAGCGTCGTGTGCGCCTCGGTCGAGATCGACCCCAGGCTCATTGCGCCGGTGGCGAAGCGCCTGACGATCTCTTTCGCGGGCTCGACTTCATCGAGGGATACCGGCGTGCACGCCGACGTGCGGAATTCGAACAGGCCGCGCAGCGTCTTGAGCTTCCTGCCCTGCTCGTTGATCAGCGCGGCGTAGTCGCGGTAGGTCGAGTACGAATTCGACCGCGTCGCATGCTGCAGCTTGGCGATCGAGTCCGGCGTCCACATGTGCTCCTCGCCGCGCACCCGGTATGCGTACTCGCCGCCGGCGTCGAGCATCCTCGCGAGCAGCGGGTCGTCACCGAAGGCCTGCGCGTGCAGGCGCTGCGCCTCGGCGGCGACCTCGAACAGGCCGATGCCCTCGATCGTGCTCGCCGTGCCGGTGAAGTACTTGTCGACGAAGGACTTCTGCAGGCCGACGGCCTCGAAGATCTGCGCGCCGCAGTACGACTGGTAGGTCGAGATGCCCATCTTGGACATCACCTTGTAGAGCCCCTTGCAGATCGCCTTGATGTAGCGCTTCTGTGACTGCTTCGGATCGGTCTCGGGAAGCGCGCGCGCGACGTCCTCGATCGTTTCCAGCGCAAGGTACGGATGGATCGCCTCGGCGCCGTAGCCGGCGAGCAGCGCGAAATGATGGACCTCGCGCGCCGTCCCCGTCTCGACGACGAGGCCGGTCGAGGTCCGCAGCCCTTTCTTGACCAGGTGCTCGTGCACGGCAGCCGTCGCGAGCAGCGCCGGGATCGGCAGCATCTGCTGCGAAACGCCACGATCGGACAGGATGATGATGTTGAAACCCTGATGGATCGCGTCCTCGGCGTGGGCGGCGAGGCTGGCGAGCGCCGCTTCCATGCCGTTGCCGCCCCATGCGGCCGGGTAGCAGATGTCGAGCTCGATCGAGCGGAAAGCCCCGCCGGAAAAGAGCTCGACATGGCGCAGCTTCTCCATGTTCTCGGCGGTCAGGATCGGCTGCTGCGCCTCGAGACGCATCGGCGGCTCGCCCGCATCGCTGCCCTGGTCGACGGCGAGCAGGTTGGGGCGCGGGCCGACGAACGACACCAGCGACATCACGAGCTCCTCGCGGATCGGGTCGATCGGCGGGTTCGTCACCTGCGCGAACAGCTGCTTGAAATAGTTGTAGAAGACCTTGGGCCTGTCCGAGAGCACCGGAAGCGCCGCGTCGTTGCCCATCGAGCCGATCGCCTCCTCGCCGTTCTGCGCCATCGGCGCGAGGATCACCTTGAGGTCTTCCTGCGTGTAGCCGAACGCCTGCTGGCGGTCGAGCAGCGGCACCTCCGAAGGTGTCGACGGTGCAGGCTCGGGCATCGCCTCGAGCGACAGCCTGCACTTCGCGATCCAGTCGCGGTACGGCTTGGCCGTGGCGAGCGAGCGCTTGAGCTCCTCGTCGTCGACGATCCGCCCGGCATCGAGGTCGACCAGCAGCATCCTGCCCGGCTGCAGACGCCACTTCTTGACGATCTTCGATTCGGGGATGTCGAGGACGCCGACCTCCGAGGCCATGACGATGTAGTCGTCGTCGGTCACGACGAAGCGCGCCGGGCGCAGGCCGTTGCGATCGAGCGTCGCCCCGATCTGGCGGCCGTTGGTGAACGCCATCGCCGCCGGACCGTCCCAGGGCTCCATCAATGCGGCGTGATATTCGTAGAACGCGCGCCGGTCCTCGTCGATCAGCGGATTGCCCGCCCAGGCTTCGGGGATCATCAGCATCATCGCGTGCGAGAGCGGATACCCGCCCATCACCAGCAGCTCGAGCGCGTTGTCGAACGAAGCCGAGTCCGACTGACCGTCGTAGATCAGCGGCCACAGCTTCGGCAGATCGTCGCCCAATACCTTCGACGCGATCCCGCCTTCACGGGCGCGCATCCAGTTGAAGTTGCCGCGAAGCGTGTTGATCTCGCCGTTGTGGCAGACGAAGCGGAACGGATGCGCGAGGTCCCAGGTCGGGAACGTGTTGGTCGAAAAGCGCTGGTGGACCATCGCCAGTGCCGAAACCATCGTCGGATCGTGCAGGTCGACGTAGTACTCGCCGACCTGGTGGGCGAGCAGCATGCCCTTGTAGACGATCGTCCGCGTCGACATCGACGGCACGTAGAACTCCTTGCCGTGCCTCAGGCTGAGGGCCTGGATCGCATGGCCGGCGCCCTTGCGTATCACGTAGAGCTTGCGCTCGAGGGCGTCCTGGTCCATGTCGCGCGAGCCGCGGCCGATGAACACCTGACGGATGACCGGCTCGACTTCCTTGGTCCGCGCGGACAGGCCCGAATTGTCGGTCGGCACGTCGCGCCAGCCCAGCAGCACCTGGCCTTCTGCATGGATTGCGCGCTCGATCTCCTGCTCGCAGGCCATCCGCGACGCGGGCTCCTGGGGCAGGAACACCATGCCCACCCCGTACTGCCCGATTGCAGGCAGCGTGATCCCGAGCTTGCCGCAGGCGCGCCGGAGGAACGCGTCGGGCAACTGGAGCAGGATGCCCGCCCCGTCGCCCTGGAGCGGGTCCGCGCCGGTTGCGCCCCGGTGCGTCAGGTTCTCGAGGATCGACAACCCCTGGGTGACGATGTCGTGGGTCTTGCGGCCCTTGATATGGGCGACGAAACCCAGCCCGCAGGCGTCGTGCTCGTGCGCCGGGTCGTAGAGACCCTGTGCCGCCGGAGGGAAGGAATGGCCGGAAGTTGGTGACGGATGATCCACGATGACCTCGTTGCGCTGGAGCGGCCCCGGGAGGATTGACGTCGGACCGCTCGGGTGGCGGGCCTTGCCAAAACCTGGGGCGAAACCCATCAATGCTACGCGGGATGCTGCAATGCGACAAGGCAGAACCGGGGGTCGCGGGATCGCAGCTGCCTGAAGCGGCCGGGTGCATCGGCATGCAACATGCATATGGCGTGAATGGCGCCATTCCGCCGGAAACACTTGCGCCGCCCAGCTTGTTAGGCTTTAATCTGAACAAAATCGCCTAGATCGTTGTTGCAGCGCTTAATTCGACTTGGGTGAAACGACATCTTTAGGACAACATCATCAGGATCCCGAACATGCTTGCAAACCGTCTGTCTGGCTGGTTGCGCCCGCTCCTGACCCTTGCCGCACTGGCCGGCGTGCTGTCGCTGGCGGCTTGCGGCGGCGGTGGCGGAGCCCCGAACAACCCGTACCAGCCGGGCGGCGGAGCGGTGATGGTGACACCGGCCTCCGGCAACGGCTTTTCGGGCACCCCGTTCGCGTTCACCATCAGCGGCGGCACCGCGCCCTACACGATGACCTCGGGCGATGCAGCCCTCCTGCCGGTGCCCTCGACCATCTCGGGCAGTGACCTCGTCGTCGTGCCCGGCATCGTCGCCACGGCGACCACGGTCCCGTTCACCGTCACCGATACGCTGGGCCGCCAAGCCGCGGGCTCCCTGACCATCAATCCGGCATTCCTGACCCCGATCACCGTGACCGGGAATGCAAGCTGCAAGGCGACGGGCGCGACCCTGTGTCCAGGTGCGGACGGCACCGCCTCGGTGACCGTGGCGGGTCCCGGCGGCGCCCCCCTCCCTGGACACCAGGTGCGCTTCGACGTGGTCCAGGGCACTTTCTCGCTTTCCGCCCCCGGAGGCGCACTCGTCCAGTCGCTGACGGTGACGCCCGACACGACCGGCAACGCGACCGTCAGACTGGTGATCCCGGCGTCGGCGGTTACCCAGATCGCCTCGATTCGCGCGACCGACACCGTCAACGGCAGCAACGTCCTCGGCCAGTTCACGATCGCCAGCGCGGCGCTGTCGGTGATCCCGTCCGGGACGACGACGTTCACGGGCCCCGACACGACGCACTGCGCCGCCGGCGCCCAGGCGACGTTCTACATCTTCGGCGGCACGCCTCCCTACAGTGTCGGCGTGACCTTCCCGTCGGTCGTGGGCGTATCGGGGGCGCCGGTCCAGGCCAGCGGAGGAGGCTTCACGATCACCTCCAACGGCGCCTGCTTCACCGGCCTCACCTTCGCCATCACCGATGCGACGGGTACGACACTGGCCACGCCGCCGACCGTCGACAACGTCGTCGGCACGACGGCGACGCCCACGGTGTTGCCACTCGTCGTGACGCCGAACCAGAACGACGGAACGGCGAACTCGCGCATCTCCTGCGCCGGGACCCTCGGCTTCACGATCACCGGCAACGCGCCGTTCAGCGCGGTCGCCTCGGATCCGCTGGTCGTGCTGTCGGGTGGCGGCGTGGTCAGCACCTCGCCGGGGACGCTGAGCGCATCGAACTTCACGGCGGGCTCGACGGTGACCGTCACCGTCGGCGACGCCAGCACGCCCCAGCAGCTGCAGTCCAAGACGATCTACTGCCAGTAGCCGGCAGCATCTGCCGCGACGAAAACGGCGCCCCAGGGCGCCGTTTTCGCTTGGGGCCGACGCGCCGGGACGGCCCGGCGCGACCCCGGCGCCCATGCCGCGCAGACAGCGCCCGAGGAATCTACACGCTTGCCACGACGTCGGCGTCGGCGACATCGGCGCGCAGCAGCGCGCGGCCGATCCCGGCGAGCAGGACGAAACGCATCGCGCCGCCCTCGACTTTCTTGTCGCGGCGCATCAGCTCCAGCCAGCGCCCGGCCGCGATCCTCGGCGGCGCGGTCGGCAGGCCTGCGGCAGCGATCAGGTCGCAGAGCCGCCTGGTGCCCGCGGGCCCGAAGCCGCAGACCCGCTCGGACAGCCGCGCCGCGCACACCATTCCGCCGGCGACGGCCTCGCCGTGCAGCCATGCGCCGTAGCCCTGTGCGGCCTCGATCGCATGGCCGAAGGTGTGGCCGAAGTTGAGCAGCGCGCGCTCGCCCGATTCGCGCTCGTCGGCGGCGACGATCTCGGCCTTGATCTCGCAGCTGCGCCGGATCGCGTGCGCGAGCGCCGCGGGATCCTTCGCGAGCAGCGCGGGCATGTTGGCCTCCAGCCACGCGAAGAACCCCGCGTCGCGGATCGCGCCGTACTTGATCACTTCGGCGAGGCCGGCGCGAAGCTCGCGCTCGGGCAGCGTCGCGAGGCAATCGGTGTCGATCAGCACGGCGCGCGGCTGCCAGAAGGCGCCGATCATGTTCTTGCCCAGCGGGTGGTTGATGCCCGTTTTCCCGCCGACCGACGAGTCGACCTGCGCCAGCAGCGTCGTCGGCACCTGCACCAAAGGCATGCCGCGCTGGTAGATCGCCGCGGCGAAGCCCGCGATGTCGCCGACCACGCCGCCGCCCAGCGCGAAGAGCGTCGTGCCGCGCTCGGCGCGCAGCTCGAGCAGCCGCGTGAGCAGGTCGTTCAACGTCGACAGGTTCTTGTGCGCTTCTCCGTCGGGAAGCAGCACGACGTCGACCTGCGTCCCGCGTTCGCGCAACGACGCCTTGAGCGGCGCCAGATGATGCGCGGCGACGACGGCATTGGTCACGATCACCGCGCGCTCGAGCGATCGGGCGTCGAGCAGCGCACCCGCCTGCGGGAGCAGTCCGGACCCGATGTGGATCGGGTACGCGCGATCGCCGAGGCCGACGGTGAGGATCGTCATTTGTCCTCGTTCGCAGGCGACACCGGGGCGCTCTTCGAGTCGGCGTCTCCGGCGGAATCGGCGGAATCGGCGGGCTCGGCGCCGGGCGTCGATGCGGCTACGTCGTCCTGCGAATCGGCGTCGAGCCAGCGCACGAAACGCATCACGGCGTCGCGATCCGATTCGATGACGTGGTGTGCCACCTCGCGGTACAGCGGGTCGCGCAGCGTGTAGAGGTCGACCAGCCTCGTCCGCGGATCGGCCGCCTGAAGCATCGGGCGATGGCGACTCCCGCGCAGCCTCTGCCAGAGGACCTCGGGTTTGGCGTGCAGGTAGAGCACGGTGCCGCTTTCGCGCAGCCGCGCGCGCGATCCGGCCCGCATCACGGCACCGCCGCCGGTCGACAGCACGATGTCGGTCAGCCTCGTCAGCTCCGCGATCACGGCCTCTTCGCGGTCGCGAAACCCCGCCTCGCCCTCGACCTCGAAGATCGTCGGAATGGTGACGCCCAGGCGCGCCTCGAGCTCGTGGTCGGCATCGACGAAGCGCTTGTCGAGCCGCTTGGCGAGCGCACGCCCGAGCGTGGTCTTCCCCGCGCCCATCAGGCCGACCAGAAACAAATTGCCCCGGTGTAACGACACCGGGGCATTGTACGTGCGATGGGGTGCGGGGTCAGACCCGCAATAAACCCGGAAGCGCGGTCTCCGCTATCGCACCGAGGTGACCGTCTCCTTGACGATCCGCGGGGTGAGGAAGATCAGCAGCTCGGTCTTCTGACTCGACCGGCTCGTGTTCTTGAACAGGTTGCCGACCACCGGTACATCGCCGAGGAACGGCACCTTCGTCGTGTCGTTGCGGATCGTCTCCTCGTAGATCCCGCCGATCACCGCCGTGTCGCCGTTGTTGACCGAGATCTGCGTCAGCACATTCCTGGTGTCGATCGAGGGAATCGTGAACCCGTTCCCGGCATTCACCTGCTGGCCGACCGAGTCCTTGCGGATCTCGACCTGCATGATCACGCGACCGTCGGGCGTGATCTGCGGCGTGACGTCGAGGGCGAGCACCGCCTTCTTGAAGCTGACGGTGGCCGGGTTGTTCGCGCTTCCGGGCGTGACGTACGGAATCTCGGTGCCCTGCTCGATATGGGCCTTCTGGTTGTCGCCGGTGATGACGCGCGGGCTCGACACGACCTTGCCGCGATTGTCGGCCTCGAGCGCCGTGAGCTCCAGATTGACCAGGTTGCCGCTGCCGAGGTTGATCAGCGTGAGTGCGAGCTGGCCTGCGGCGTTGGTGACCGGGAGGTTGACGTTCAGCTGGTTGGCGTCCGAGTAACCGGCCGACGCGATTCCCGACGCAAGCTCGAACGGCGTCTGCGTGGCCGTCGTGCGGGTCAGCGTGCCGCCCGAGCCGCTGCCCAGCGACACGACCGGCGTCGTCGACAGCGATCCACCGCTGCCGAGCGCGTAGCGCCGGTTGAACAGCGTCGCTCCGGTCTGCTGCCCGAAGCGCACGCCGAGCTCGCGGCTGAAGGTGTCGTCGGCGATGACGATGCGCGCCTCGATCAGGACCTGGCGCACCGCGGTGTCGATTTCGTGTATGACGCGACGCACTTCCTCAAGCCTGCTCGGGATGTCAGTCACGAACAGCATGTTGGTGCGCGGATCGACGAACGCCGTTCCGCGCTTGGAAAGGAAGCGCGCGCCGGTGTCGGTGCCCGATTTGCCGACCGAGACGATGTTCAGGATGTCGGCGGCCTTGGCGTAATTGAGCTGGAAGGTCTCGGTCTGCAACGGCTCGAGGTCGTTGATCTGCGCCTGCGCCTCGAGCTGCTGCTTCTCCTTCAGCGCAAGCTCCTCGCGCGGCGCGATCAGAACGATGTTCCCGTTCTTGCGCATGTCGAGGCCCTTGGTCTGCATGATGATGTCGAGCGCCTGGTCCCAGGGCACGTCCTTGAGCCGCAGGGTCAGGTTGCCGGTCACCGTGTCGCTGGTGACGATGTTGAGGCCGGTGAAGTCGGCGATCACCTGCAGCACCGAGCGCACTTCGATGTTCTGGAAGTTGAGCGACAGCTTCTCGCCCTTGTAGCCGGTGCGACCGCCCTGGACGAGCTTGTTCGGGTCGTCCTGGATCGGCTTCACCTCGACGATGAACCGGTTGTCCGCCTGGTAGGCCGAGTATTCCCAGATGCCCTTGGGCTCGATGACCATCCTCGCGTCGCCGTTCTGCGGGAAGGTATCGACGGTCACGACCGGCGTGTTGAAATCACCGACGTCCATGCGCCGCTCGAGATTGCGGGGCACGGTCGTCTTGTGGAAATAGACGATGAGCCGCCGGCCCTGCTGGCGGATGTCGATGCCCGTGCTGGCATCGGAGAGATCGACGACCACGCGGCCTTCGCCGTTCTTGCCGCGCCGGAAATCGACGTCGCGCAGTGCATGCTGCTGGTCGCCCGCCTTCGCCTCGGCGAAGCGCTGGACCTGCTCCTGCCCGGCCTGCGCCGATGCCGAACCGCTGTCTGCCAGCGTGACCAGCACCGTGTTGCCCTCGACCTTGGTGTCGAAGGTCTGGGGCTTGTTCAGGTTGAAGACGACGCGCGTGCGGCCACCCGCCTCGACGAACTGCAGGCTGCGCAGCGCAGGATCGTCGACGGCGCGCTGGTTGGAGGACAGCGCATTGGACGTGTTCATGAAGTCGAGTGCGATCCGCGGGGGACTGACGACCGCGAAGCCGGCCGGAGGATTCGCCAGCGGCGCCTTGAGCGTGAAGCGGACGAGCGTATTGCCCGATGCGCCTCGGGTCACGGAAACCTGCTCGATGCTGTTGGCGGACTGGGCCAGCGCCGCGCCTGCCACGGCCAGCGCGAGAAACCCCGCGATGCGGGCTATCCACGTGCTCCAGGCGGCAAAGCCTCCCCAGCCCACCCGTTGACCGACGCGATAGGCGCTCATTTCTTCTCCTGTGTCTTCTGGTCAGCCTGCTGCAGATTCAGCGTGCTCGAGCGCTCGGACCAGTCGCCCGAGCCGTCCTGCACGAGTTCCTTGAGATCGATCTCGGAGTCGGTGATGCCGGTGATGACGCCGAAATCCTGGCCCATGTGATTGCCCTGGCGCACCTGGTAGATGTCGCGCCCGGGCGTCTTCACGAGCGCGTAGCGCGCCTTGCCTTTCTCGATCGTGCCGACCATCGACAGCGACTCCAGCGGAAAGGCCTCGAGCGGCTCCTTCCTGCGCGTCAGGTCGGGGGCGAGCTTGTTGCCGCCATCGCCCTTGGCGGGCTCGATCTTGCGCGGCTTGAACGGGTCCGGCAGGTCGAAATCGTGGTAGGCGAAAGCCTCGTAGGGCTTGATCTGGGGGATCGGGTCGAGATGACCGCGCGCGCCCTTGCCCTGCGCGGCCATCCAGTCGCGCAAGTCCTGGTGGGATTCCCCGCCGCAGCCGGCGAGCAGCGCGGCGGCGGCGGCGACGAAGGCAGCGCGCTTCATTTCCGGCGCCCCTTGTCCTTTTGCAGCGCACGCTGCTTCGCCATCTCGTCCTCGTCGAGGTAGCGGAAGGTCTTGGCGACGGCCTCCATGCTGAGCGTCCCCTTGTCGTTGACGATCGAGATGTCGTTCAGCGTGACGATGCGCGGCAGTGCCGCGACGTCGCTCGCAAAGGCACCGATGTCGTGGTAGTTGCCGGTGATCTTGATGTTGATCGGCAGCTCGGCGTAGAAGTCGGCCATCTTCTCCTGCGGGGCCGGCTTGAACAGGTCGAACTGCAGGCCGCGCCCGAGGCCGGCCTGGTTGATGTCGGTGAGCAGCGCATCGATCTCGGACTTGTTGGGCAACTGCTTGACCAGCGCGCCGAACGACTGGTCGACCTCGGCGAGCTGCTGGACGTAGAGGTCGTAATTGATCGCCTTGGCCTTCTTCTCGGAATACTGGGTCTTCAGGCGGGCTTCGTCCTGCTGGGCCGCGGTCAACGTGTCCCACTGATCCTTCCAGTCGAAGAACGCGCCGAGACCGAGAATGGCGACGACCAGCAGGGCGAGGATCACGATCTTCGGCGCGAGCGGCCACTTGCCCACCTCGCGCAGGTTGAGCCGGCGGAAATCGTCGAGCGTCATGCCTTGGCTCCCTTCGCTCCCTTGGCTGCCGGTGCCCCCGGCGCACCCGGAATCGGCGCGGGCGTCGCACGCTTGATCATGAAATTGAGCGTGAACTCGTTGAGACGCGTCGCCTCGCCCCCGGGCTGGGCCGGCAGCGATACCAGCCGCACTTCGACCAGCTCGGCTTTCTCCAGCCAGGGTGACGAGTCGATGTTGCGCATCAGCGTCGAGACCCGTGCGTTCGATTGTGCGTAGCCGATGATCGTGACCTTGGCGCCCGCCTGCTTGACCGACCTGAGATAGGTGCCATCGGGCAGCTGGCGCACCAGCTGGTCGAGCAGGTGCACCGCCTCGTTGCGGTTGGACTGCAGCGTCTCGACGACCTGCTTGCGCGCCAGCACCTGGGCGATCTGGTCGCGCAGCTTGTCGATCTCCTTGATCTGCGCATCGAGCTTCGCGATCTCGGTCTTGAGCAGGTCGTTGCGGGAGATCTGGTTGTCGATCTGGGCGACGAAGATCACGTGCACCAGGGCGACGATGGCAAGCCCCAGGACCGCGAACGCGATCGCCAGCGTGACGAACTGGCGCTGGCGCGCTTGCCGTGCTTGCTCGCGATGAGGCAGCAGGTTGATGCGCATGGTCCGATCCCTATTCGAAACTGCGCATGGCGAGCCCGGTCGCAATCATCAGCATCGGCGCCTCCTGGGCGAGCTGCCGCGGCCGGATCCGGTCCGACGCCTGCATCGAGGCGAAGGGATTGGCGACCAGCGTCGCCACCCCGGCGCGCTTGGCGACCAGCTCGTCGAGCCCCGGCAGCAGCGCGCAGCCGCCCGCCAGCACGATCTGGTCGACCTGGTTGTACGATGTCGAGGTGAAGAAGAACTGCAGCGCCCGGGTCACCTCCAGCGCCAGCGATTCCATGAACGGCTGCAGGACATCGCGGTCGTAGTTCTCCGGGAGGCCCTGGTTCCTGCGGGCCGATTCGGCCTCGTCGGGCGACAGGTTGAAGGCGCGCTGGATGTCCTGCGTAAGCTGATTGCCGCCGAAAGCCTGGTCGCGCGAGAATAGAATCTGGTTGTTGCGAAGGACGTAGAAGTGGGTGACGTGCGCGCCGATGTCGACCAGCGCGATGTTCTGGTCGCGACCGTTCGCGGGCAGCGAGGGCGCGATCAGGCGGAACGCTTCCTGGGTCGCGTACGACTCGACGTCGAGGATGCGGGCCTTGAGGCCAGCCATCTCGGCGACGGCGACCCGGTCCTCCACTTTCTCCTTGCGCGACGCCGCAATCAGGACCTCGACCTCGTCGGGGTTGTTGGGCGCCGGACCCAGGGTCTGGAAGTCGAGATTGACCTCGTCGAGGGCGAACGGGATGTACTGGTTGGCCTCTGCCTCGACGGTCAGCTCGAGGTCTTCCTCCCGCTGGCCGGCCGCCACGATGATCTTCTTGGTAATGACCATCGCCGCCGGGAGGGCCAGGGAGACATTCCGGTTGCGGCTGCCGAGGCGCTTCCAGGCCCGCTTCAGCGCTTCGCCGGCCGCTTCCACGTTGACGATGTTGCCATCCGTCACGACGTCCTTGGGCAGGGGCTCGATGACGTAGCGCTCGAGGCGGTAGAGCCCCTTCCCGGCGTCGGCAAGTTCGACCAGCTTGATCGACGTCGATGCGATATCGGCGCCAAGCAGCACGGGGGACTTTGTTTTGAACAAGTCCAGGACGGATGATAGGTTTTCGGCAAGCATGGCGTTAGTGGGCCCGTTGCTGATAATCTACATTAAACTCTGGCAGCAAGTATCGCTATTGTCAAATTGTTTCCTTTTCCGGCTGCGAGTGTTGCATGCACGCCTATAATCGGGCGGGAACCCCCACCCCAAACATAAGTTTTATTCCGTCGTGCTAAAACGCTGGCTACTCTATATCGGCTCGGTCGTCGTCGGCCTGGCGCTGGTCGGCGCCCTCTTGGGCGGCTTCGTCCTCGCCCTGCTCTGGCCGACCCTTCCCCCTCTCGACGCCCTGGCCGATTACCAACCCAAAGTTCCCCTTCGCGTCCTGTCGGCCGACGGGGACCTGCTCGGGGAGTTCGGAGAGGAACGGAGGGCGGTCGTCCGGATAGGCGAAGTCCCGGATGTCATGAAACACGCTATTTTGGCCGCCGAAGACGAGCGTTTCTACCAACACGGCGGTGTCGACTATTTGAGTGTATTGCGCGCCGCCCTGTCCAATCTGACGGTCGGAGCCACGCAGCAGGGTGCCGGGACGATCACGATGCAGGTCGCGCGCAATTTCTTCCTGACGCGCGAGAAGACCATGTCGCGCAAGCTCCGCGAAGCGCTGCTCGCCTGGAAGATCGAGGCCAACTTCACCAAGGACGAGATCCTCGAGCTGTACATCAACCAGATCTACCTCGGGCAACGCGCCTACGGCTTCGCGGCGGCGGCGCAGACCTATTTCGGCAAGCCGCTCCAGGCAATCACGATCCCGGAGGCCGCGATGCTGGCGGGCCTGCCCAAGGCGCCCTCGGCGTACAACCCGATCGCGAATCCGCGGCGCGCCCGGATCCGCCAGCAATATGTTCTGAAGCGCATGCATGATCTTCACTACATCACCGACGATCAATGGCGGCAAGCACAAAGTGCGCCACTGAATGTACGGCCAACGACCCGCGACCCGGTCTCGGTCCACGCCGAGTACGTCGCCGAAATGGCCCGGCAGGTCGTGTTCGAAGCCTACGGGGAGGATGCCTACACCCGCGGCATCACGGTCTGGACCACGATCCGGCGGGCAGACCAGGACGCCGCCTACACGGCGGTCCGCCGCGGGCTCCTCGACTACGACCAGCGGCATGGTTACCGCGGCCCCGAGGGCTTCGTCAATCTTCCGGCGGATCCGGCGGAACAGGACCCCGTGCTCGATCGGGTGTTCCAGGAACACCCGGACAGCGACGGCATCCTCGCGGCGGTCGTCCTGCAGGCGAGCCCGCAGGAAGTGCGCGCGGTCCTGGCGAGCGGCGACCAGGCCGTCGTGAGCGGTGCGGGACTCAAGTTCGTGCAGCGCGCACTCTCGGAGCGCACGCCCGCGAACCAGCGGATCCGGCCCGGTGCCATCGTGCGGCTCATCCGCGACGAAAAGGGGCACTACGCGATCGCGCAGGCGCCTCTGGCCGAGGCCGCGTTCGTCTCCGTTCGGCCGCAGGACGGCGCGATCCTCGCCCTGGTCGGGGGCTTCGATTTCGCGCGCAACGAGTTCAACCACGTGACGCAGGCGTACCGGCAGCCCGGGTCCTCGTTCAAGCCGTTCATCTATTCGGCGGCGCTCGAGAAGGGATTCACGCCGGCCACCGTCATCAACGACGCGCCGTTCTTCGTCCCCGCCGACCAGGCGGGCGGCGAGGCCTGGGAGCCGAAGAACTACGACGGCAAGTTCGAAGGCCCGATGCGCCTTCGCCTGGCCCTGGCCAAGTCCAAGAACCTCGTGACCATCCGGATCCTGCAGGCGATCGGCCCGCAATATGCGCAGGACTACATCGCGCGCTTCGGCTTCGACCCCAAGCTGCACCCTGCCTACCTGACGATGGGCCTCGGCGCGGGTTCCGCGACGCCGATGCAGATGGCGACTGCGTATTCGGTGTTCGCCAACGGCGGCTATCGGATCACGCCCTACCTGATCGCGAAGATCACCGACAGCCACGGCGGGGTGCTGTCCGAAGCCAGCCCAACCGTGGCCGGCAAGGATGCCGAGCGGGCGATCGACCCGCGCAACGCTTTCATAATGAACTCGCTGTTGCACGACGTCGTCACCTACGGGACCGGCGCGAAGGCGATGGAGTTGAAGCGCAGCGACCTCGCCGGCAAGACCGGCACGACCAACGACGACGTCGACGCGTGGTTCTGCGGCTACGACATGGCGAAGGTCGGCATTGCGTGGATCGGCTACGACCAGCCGAAGACCCTCGGCACCGCCGAAACCGGCGCTCGCGCCGCGCTCCCGATATGGATGTCGTACATGCAGCGCGCACTCAAGGGCGTGCCCGAGCAGGTGCCCGCCTTGCCGCCGGGGGTCGTATCGGTGCGCATCAACGCCGACACCGGCCTGCGCGACGACTCGAGCACGCTTTCCGACTGGTTCATGGCGGAATTCACTCCGCGCCGCTCGCAGGACGCACTCGCCCCCGCCACCGTCCCGGGCGTCGTGCCGGGACCTGCGCACGACGTGCGCAACCAGCTGTTCTGATGGGCAGTCGAGGGTACGGAGCGAATGCCGGCCGCACGCTGCGGTCCGACCCGGGCGGCCGCGACCTGCAGGATCGCGCGCGAATCGCCGATCTCGCTGCGCGATTCATCGTCGAGCACGGGCTTTCGGACTGGTCGCTCGCCAAGCGCAAGGCCGCGCGGCAACTGATGCTCGAAGCGAGCCGTGCGCTGCCCGGCGACGACGAGATCCAGGCGGCGTTGATTGCGCATCATGCGCTGTTCGGGGGTGCCGCACATGCCGAATCGCTGCGGCAGCAACGCACGCAGGCATTGCGGTGGATGCAGGAGCTCGCGGCATACGATCCATTGCTGACCGGCGCCGTCGCCGCGGGCTGGGCCAGCGAGCACAGCGACATCCGGATCGAGCTCGTCGCCGACGATGCGAAGGCGGTCGAGCTCGCGCTTATCAACCGCGGCGTCCCGTATCGCGCCGGCCCCGCATCGCCGCATGCAGCCGCGGAGCTCTACGTCGACACACCCGCGGGCGGAATCCGCCTGGTCGTGCGAACGCCGGCGATGGCAAGGCAGCGTCCGCGGCGCGACCGGC
The DNA here is from genome assembly GCA_035470905.1 of Casimicrobiaceae bacterium. Taxonomy (GTDB): domain Bacteria; phylum Pseudomonadota; class Gammaproteobacteria; order Burkholderiales; family Casimicrobiaceae; genus VBCG01. The sequence goes on along the minus strand of DATIQL010000139.1, from coordinate 14,940 downwards.
AGGGCCGCGACGAGCCCCGGCTCGATGCCGATGCGGTCGCGGAGCTGCTGAAGACCTGATCACTGCGTATGCCCGCAGCGGTGCCGCGGTTCGCGCGTCCCCGGTGCAGCGATTTCTGCCGATCGGCAGCGGTCCGGCCTAGCGCCTCGCCCGGGGTCCGTGAACGCCTGCCGGCGGGTCCCGGTGCGGCATCGCTCGAGGACAGCCTGCAGCAGACGTTCCAGTCGGGCTCGCTCGCCGCACCACCCGCGACGGCAGGCACTGCCACGGGCGCGGCGCAAGGCCGGACGGCTGCCCTGACGCGCCAATACCGACGCGTCGCCGCATCGTGACCGTCGCGCGTCAACGCAGGATTCGACGCGCCACGAATCGGCACCACCCGCAGGCAAGTGGCAGCGGTTGGCTTGCGCGGGCGCCTGTGACGCGGTCGTCGGGAAGCGGGTGGCGCGGCGAAGGAGCCATGGGTCTGCGACTGAAGCCGCGCCGGGACCCGCGCGACGACGCGGTTTGCGTCACCGAAGCCGGCGCAAGCCAACCGCTGCCGCTTGCCCAAGGCACCCCAGGGCCGCGGTCACGGATCGACTGCGCGCGGCAATGCCCTCAGCCTTCGCGCAGCCACTGCGCCGCATCGAGCGCGAAATAGGTGAGGATCGCGTCGGCGCCTGCGCGCTTCATGCCGACGAGCGCTTCCAGCACGCAGGCGCGCTCGTCGAGCCATCCCGCCTGGCCCGCCGCCTTGAGCATCGCGTACTCGCCCGACACCTGGTAGACGGCTGTGGGCATGCCGAACGCCTCCTTCACGCGCCACAGGATGTCGAGATAGGGCAGCCCGGGCTTGACCATCACCATATCGGCGCCTTCGTCGATGTCGAGCCAGGTTTCCCGCAGCGCCTCGTCGCCGTTCGCCGGGTCCATCTGATAGGTGTGCTTGTCGCCGCCGCGCAGAGTGGCCGCGGAACCGACGGCGTCCCGAAATGGCCCGTAGAACGACGACGCGTACTTCGCCGAGTAGGCGAGGATGCGGGTGTGGATGCGTCCCGCGGCATCGAGCGCCTTGCGCAGCGCCCCGACCCTGCCGTCCATCATGTCCGAGGGCGCCACGATATCGACGCCGGCCGCGGCATGGCAAAGCGCCTGCCTGACGAGGACGTCGACGGTCGCGTCGTTCATCACGTAGCCCGATCGATCGACGAGCCCGTCCTGCCCGTGACTGGTGTAGGGATCGAGTGCGATGTCGGTCACCACGCCGAGGGATGGAAACCGCTCCTTGAGCGCGCGAACCGTGCGCGGCACCAGTCCGTTGTCGTCGTAGGCCGCGGCGGCATCGTCGGACTTGTCCTCGGCCGCGATCACCGGGAACAGCGCCAGCGCCGGGACGCCCAGCTCCACGCAGCGCGCGGCGTCTTCCAGCAGGAGGTCGATCGATTTCCGCGACACGCCGGGCAGCGACGCCACGGGCTCCGCCCGCCGCGTGCCGTCGCAGACGAACACCGGGTAGATGAAATCGTCGGCGGACAACCGGGTCTCGCGCATCATCCGCCGGGAAAAATCGTCACGGCGCATGCGCCGCATTCGTCGTTCCGGAAATCGTCCGGTCAAAAGGAAGGCCATCGGTGGCTCGAATCTTCAGTGGTGGGCAATGGAACTCGTGAAATCGGTCGCGGTCTGATTTCGCAGACGGTCAACGTCTCCCGCTTTCCTCCCTGAGCGGGTGCCCGTGTCGGCTCCACGCCGGCGCGGGCGTTTCGAGGCCCCGCGTCACTCCCCTTGATCGCGGGGCCTCTTTCTTGTTTCTCTCGTCGTGACCGCAACGTCGCGACGTCAAGCGATCCACGGCGCGATCACGGCGTCGGCGGCTTCGATGCCCAGTCGCGAGGGCACCGAGAACGGTACGACTCCGACCGCGGACGCGTGCTCCGGAAACACCTCGCGCAGTCGATCCCCGATCGACGCCACCGCAGCCCTGCGCTCCGCCTGGTTCAGCTTGTCGATCTTGGTCGCAAGGATCAGGACCGGGCGCCCCGACGGCAGGAATCCCCCGAGCAGTTGCTCGTCCATCGTTCGCAGTCCGTGCCGGGCATCGACGACGAGCACGAGTCCGACGAGCGCCGTGCGCGTGGTGACGTAGGTCCAGAGGAAATCCTGCCAATCCTTCTTCAGCGCGCGGGGCACCGCGGCATAGCCGTAGCCGGGCAGATCGGCGATGCGCGCGCCTCCCCTCAGGCGGAAGAAGTTGATCAGCTGGGTGCGCCCCGGGGTCCGGCTCGCGAAAGCGAGCCGCGTCTGCCTCGCCAGCGCGTTGATCGCGCTCGACTTGCCGGAGTTCGACCGCCCCGCGAACGCGATCTCCGGAGCCCCGTCCGTCGGAAGCTGCGATGGTGCAGCGGCGCCGGTCTCGAACGTCGCCCCGACCAGCGGAAGCGGGGGGCGCCTGGCGTCGGCCGCTACGGTGGCTTTGGCCGCTGCTGCCGACTCCGATACAATAGGTAGTTTGCTCATCTGCAGCCGTCGCTTGGGCTGGCACACCGGCCTGTTCCGCGGCGTTCCACGCAACGCATCGACATATGGAGTCTTTCGACATGACCCGCACCCGGCTCTGCGCCGTCATTGCGGCGGCAGCGTTCTACGCCGTCGCAGCATCCGCCCAGGAGGCCCCGCACGCCGCGGCTGCGCCCGACCTCAAGAAGGCACAGCAGACCGCCACCCAGGTATGCGCGGCCTGCCACGGCGCCGACGGCAACAGCGTCGCATCCGCGAATCCGAATCTCGCTGCGCAGGGAGCCGACTATATCACCCTCCAACTCGCGCACTTCAAGGCGGGCATCCGCGTCAACGCGACGATGCAGGCGATGGCGGCAACCCTTTCCGATGCCGACATGACCGCCCTCGGCATCTACTTCTCGCAGCAGAAGCTCAAGGGCCAGGCGTCGAAGGACATCGCGCTGGTCAAGGCCGGCCAGAAGCTGTGGCGCGGCGGCGATGCGGAGGCTGGCGCCCCGGCGTGCGCGGCCTGCCATTCACCCGATGGCGCGGGCATTCCGAAGAACTATCCGCGGATTTCCGGCCAGTACGCCGAATACACCTACGCGCAGCTGAAAGCCTTCCAGTCGGGCGCGCGCGGCGCCGACGCCGCGGGCAAGGACGTCAACGGCGCCATCATGCACACGATCGCGACCAAGCTGACCGATGCGCAGATGAAGGGGCTCGCCGACTACGCGGCCGGCCTGCGCTGAACCTCCTCCCTCATCCCCTCACCCGCCTCGCTGCCGCTCGGCACCCTCTCCCGCGTGCGGGAGAGGGTGGGGTGAGCGTCCTGCTCCGCCTCCCGCGTGCGGGACAGGCATGGGGTGAGTGTGCTGCTCCCTCTCCCGCGTGCGGGAGAGGGCTGGGGTGAGGGCCGGGCCGCCGGGGCCGACGTCAGCTCCCTGCCGGCGCGCACATGATCACCTCGTCGGGGCCGTAGCCTTCGGAGATCCACGTCGACGGATCCGCGCGCATCCGGTCGCGGATCGTGTGGTCGGTCGTGTATCGGTGATTGGTCGTCACCTGGTTGAAGAATCGCCACACCGGAACGTCGCCCGACGGGCAGGCGCTAGTCCCCGTGTTCGGCAGCGCGATGTAGAACACGCTGGGGCTCTCGTAAGTCCATCCCGGGAATTTGCCGGGATCGTCGAGAACCGCCTGGCACTCGGCGGGACTCGCCGAATAGAAGTGCGAGTCGCCGTAGCCCGGGGTCCGATAGAACCGGCACACCGGATTCGTGCCCGGCATCGGCGCCGTGTAGCCCAGGAAACGCAGACCGGTTCGCTCCCAGCCCGGATGCGCGCCGCCGTCCAGGTCGGCGATCTCGGCCGGACTTGCGGTCATGAAATAGTGCTGCAGACCGGCGTTGTAGTACTCGACCACGACGGCCTCGGAAGCCCCGGGGGCCGTGCCGGGCGTCAGGTACTGCCGGGTCAGCGGCAGCATGTTGTCGAGGCGCGAGTAATCGTCGGTCCCGGCCATGTAGCTGCACGACGCGTTGCCCTGGAACAACCCGCCACGCACTTCGTAGTAGCCGCCGGTCGCGAAATAGGTCAGCAGCCCCGAGCCGCTGGAGCCGGGCTCGGTCGATCCCTGGCTGTAGATCACCTGCGCGAAGCTCGACCCGTCCGGGTACGCGTCATATGGCAGCGTCGTGCCCTGGCTCCATTTCAGGAGATCGCCGCGGGGATGATGCAGCACCGAGGCGATCGCCGCCGTCGCGATCGCCTCGGCGCGCCACGCTGCGAACCGCGCGCCGACGGGCGGATTCTCGTTCAGGCGCACCAGCGCCCAGTCCCAGTCCTCGCTGCGCGCGAGCAGCGCCGCGCCTGCCGTGAGCTGCACATACGGAGGCATGACGGTGCTGCCGCAGGTCGCAGCCTGGAAGAACCAGTAGGTGTTGAGCGTGCGCGCCGCCATCGCCGAATTGATGCAGTGATTGGCCGTGAAGAAATACGGGGTGCTGCTGGCGATCGAGTCATTGAGCAGCTGGCCGGTGCACAGGTAGCTGTAGCCGTCCTCCTGCGTGAAATCGATCTCGGCGACGGCCTTTGCGGCATCGGTCAGTGCCGCCGACTGCGGAGTGACGCAGGCAACGTCGATCTCGCAGCTTCCCGCGGCGCCGATCTGCAGCAGGTCCTTGGCGCTCATCTTGCGAAACGATGCGGGGGCGACGACCTGATGCGACACCTTCAGGATGTCGAGCGCGAGCCCCCGCACGCTGACGCCCGGCTCGACCTGGATCTCGACGGTGCCGGTGTCGCCTTCCAGCACCGGCGACCAGAACATCCCGAAACGCGCAGTGTCGGCGGCGATGGCATTCGCCGGAATCGGTCCGAAGACCTGCGCCTGCGCCCCGTCGCCCGCGAAGCGGAACGAGATGCCGGTGTCGGTCCGTTGCAGCGCAAGCGCAATGCGCAGCGCCGCTGCGCCCGCGGAGGTGACGATGATGCGCGCCGCACGGCTGCCGTCGGGCAGCGCCTGCCAGGCCAGCGCCTCGAGCGCAATCGAGCGCGCTGCGGCAGGAAGCTCGCGGGGCAGCGCGATCGCCAGCGCCTTCGCGACGCCCTTGCGGCCCGGCGCCGGGATCGCCGCGTTCTTCGCCCGGAGCGTCGCGAGCTCGGCCGCCGAAGGGGCAGGGAGCGCGAAGCGCAGCGCCGGCGCGTCGACAGGCAGCAGCAGCGCGACCGGCGCAGCCTTGCGGACGATGGGTGGACGGTAGTCGGCGGGCGGGACCGCGCTGATTGGCGCGCCCACCGCCGGAGACGGGCCGGCGATCAGCGTCATCACGATGGCGGCGCAAGTCGCGATGAAGTTGCGCAGGTACGACGACGAGGTCATGCGTCCCTCCCTGGACACGCGTCGCCGATCGACGACAGCGCAAGCGATCTGGATACGGTGAGCGTACAACGGATGGCAGACACAAATCGCCGACATCGCGCACGGCACCACCCGCCCTGCTGCGCGTCGCCGGTCGGATGGACTCTTCAGACCTGCGGCGGTTCCGCAGGACTCTGCAGGCAGAGGTTCAGATGCTCGCGCCAGTGCGGCAGGGCGAAGCCGAAGGTGTCGGCGAAACGGCGCGTGTCGAGCACCGCGTATGCAGGCCTGCGGGCAGGCGTCGGATACTCGGCCGTCGTGATCGGCGTGACGCGCGGATGCGTGGCGTTCCCGATGATCGCCTGCGCGAATTCATACCACGTCGTCGCGCCTCGGGCCGACAGGTGATAGAGCCCCGCGCGCGCGGCGAGATAGGCGAGTCCGCGGCCGACGAGCGTCGCGGTCGTCGCGGCGAGCGCGCGGCTCCAGTTCGGAACCCCGACCTGGTCGGCCACGATGCGCAGCTCGTCGCGTTCGGCCGCGAGCCTCTCGATCGTCGTCAGGAAATTCCTCCCGCGCAACGAATAGACCCAGCTGGTGCGAAAGGTCAGCACCTTCGCGCCCGACGCCGCGACGGCGCGCTCGCCTTCGAGCTTGCTCTCGCCGTAGACGTTCTGCGGATTCGTCGCCGCCGCCTCGTCGTAGGGCTGGCTCGCCCTGCCGTCGAACACGTAGTCGGTCGAATAGTGGATCAGCACGGCGCCGCTGCGCCGCGCCTCCTCGGCCAGTACCCCCGGCGCCCGCGCGTTGACCGCGAACGCCGATTCGCGCTCGCTCTCGGCACGGTCGACCGCCGTATAGGCACCGGCATTGACGATGAGTTGCGGCGCGAGCTCGCGCACGACGCGAACGATCTGCGACCGATCGGCGAGGTCGAGCGCCCCGCGGTCGCAGGCGACGACGTTCCCGTGCGCGGCGAGCGCGGCCGCGAGCTCGCTGCCGAGCTGGCCGTTCGCGCCGGTGACGAGGATGGTCGGACGGGTGGTGGAAACACTGCCCGGCATGGCGCGGACCGGAGCTTCAGGCGTAGACGTCGGCCTGCGCCAGCGGCTTGCCGGCGGCGTCCTTGGGCGCGAGCGTCGGCACGACTCCGGCTGGCCATTCGATGCGAAGCGCCGGATCGTTCCACAGCAGCGTGCGCTCGTGCTCGGGATACCAGTAGTCGGTCGTCTTGTAGAGGAACTCGGCGACCTCCGAGACGACGACGAATCCGTGCGCGAACCCCGGCGGGATCCAGAGCATCCGGCGATTGCCCGCCGACAGCACGAGCGCGACATGCCGGCCGAAGGTCGGCGACGAGCGCCGCAGATCGACGGCGACGTCGAGCACCTCGCCCTCGATCACTCGCACCAGCTTGCCCTGTGCGTGCTCGATCTGGTAGTGCAGGCCGCGCAGCACGCCGCGATACGACCGCGAGTGATTGTCCTGCACGAAATCGACGTCGATGCCCGCGGCGGCGAAGTCGCGCCGGTTCCAGCTTTCGAAGAAGAAACCGCGGGCGTCGCCGAACACCCTCGGCTCGACGATCACGACGTCGGGCAGCGTGCTCCTGGTGAACTGCATCAGCGGATCACCGGGTCGTCGAGCAGGCCGAGCAGGTAGCGGCCGTAGCCGTTCTTCGCCAGCGCCGATCCGAGCCTGCGGAGGTCCTCGGCGCCGATGTAGCCCTGCCGGTAGGCGATCTCCTCGGGACAGGCGATCTTCAACCCCTGCCGGCGCTCGATCGTCTCGATGTACTGCGAGGCCTCGAGCAGCGATTCATGCGTTCCCGTGTCGAGCCACGCCATTCCCCGCCCCATGACCTCGCAGGCGAGCTCGCCCCATTCGAGATAGCGGCGGTTGACGTCGGTGATCTCGAGCTCGCCGCGCGCCGAGGGCCTGAGCTCGCGTGCGATGTCGACCACGCGGTTGTCGTAGAAATAGAGGCCCGTGACCGCGTAGCGCGACTTCGGCGCCTTCGGCTTTTCCTCGAGGCTCACGACGCGCCCGCCGGCATCGAATTCCGCGACGCCGTAGCGCTCGGGATCGGCGACCGGATAGGCGAAGATCGTCGCGCCGCGCGTGCCCGAGTTCGCATGCGCGAGCTGGGTCTGCAGATCGTGGCCGTAGAAGATGTTGTCGCCCAGCACCAGCACCGAGGGACCGCAGCCGATGAAATCGCGCCCGATGATGAACGCCTGCGCGAGGCCTTCGGGCGCCGGCTGCACCGCATACGAGAAACTGAGCCCCCAGCGGCTGCCGTCGCCGAGGAGCTGGGCGAAGCGCGGCGTGTCCTCGGGCGTGGAGATCAGCAGGATGTCGCGGATCCCGGCGAGCATCAGCGTCGACAGCGGATAGTAGATCATCGGCTTGTCGTACACCGGCAGCAGCTGCTTGGAGACCACCTGCGTCACCGGATGGAGGCGCGTGCCCGATCCTCCGGCGAGAATGATTCCCTTGCGCGTCATCGCCATGCCTCCCCCGATCGCAGCGTCACGCGTTCACGCATACTGCAGATCGATCCACTTGCGGTATTCGTCGCTCTGCACGCTCGCCAGCCAGTCGCCGTTGCCGAGGTACCAGTCGACGGTCTTGGCCATCCCCGATTCGAAGGTCTCCGACGGCGCCCAGCCGAGCTCGCTGCGGATCCTGGTCGCGTCGATCGCGTAGCGCCGGTCGTGCCCCGGCCGGTCGGCGACGAACGCGATCTGCGCGTTGAAATCGCGTCCGGGCACGCGTTCGGCGAGCAGCCGGCACAGCGTATGGACGACGTCGAGGTTCGCGGTCTCGGCGTTGCCGCCGACGTTGTAGGTCTCGCCCGGGCGACCCTGCGCGAGCACCGTGCGGATCGCCGCACAGTGGTCCCCGACGTAGAGCCAGTCGCGGACGTTCTTCCCGTCTCCGTAGACGGGCAGCGGCTTGCCCGCGAGCGCATTGACGATCATCAGCGGGATCAGCTTCTCGGGGAACTGGCGCGGGCCGTAGTTGTTCGAGCAGTTGGTCGTCAGCGTCGGCAATCCGTACGTGTGGTGGTAAGCGCGCACCATGTGATCGGACGCCGCTTTCGACGCGGCGTACGGACTGTTGGGTGCGAACGGCGTCGTCTCCGAGAATGCAGGGTCGGCGGGGCCGAGCGAGCCGTAGACCTCGTCGGTGGAAACGTGCAGGAAGCGGAAGGCCGCGCGCTCGTCCGAAGGCAGCGTCTCCCACCACGCGCGCGTGCATTCGAGCAGCGTGAAGGTGCCGACGATGTTGGTGTCGACGAAGGCGCGCGGACCGCGGATCGAACGGTCGACGTGCGTCTCGGCGGAGAGGTTGACGATCGCCCGCGGACGATGCCGCGCGAGCACCGCGCTCACCGCATCGGCGTCGCCGATGTCGGCACGCACGAAGACGTGCCGGGCATCCCCGGCGAGCGCCGCGAGGCTGCGCAGGTTGCCGGCGTAGGTCAGCTTGTCGAGGTTGACGACCGGCTCGTCGTGGGCCGCGAGCCAGTCGAGCACGAAGCCCGAACCGATGAACCCGGCGCCGCCGGTGACGAGTATCATGAACGCGTGGGGACCGTGGGGAGCGTGGGGATGGCCGGGCCCGAAGGCCGGTTTCGACGGCGCGAGTTTAGCATCGGCGAATCCGCCGCCCCGCGCGAGGGCGACGGGTGGACGCGCGGCGGCCGGCCGTTCAGGCGAGAGCCCGGTGTTCAGACGCGGTGGTATTCGCGATACCAGTCGACGAAGCGCGCGAGGCCCTCGGCCAGCGGCGTGCGCGGTGCAAAACCCGTCAGCGCCTGCAGACGCTCGATCGAGGCGAATGTCGCTGGCACGTCGCCCGGCTGCATCGGCTGGTCGTTGCGGATCGCGCGCCTGCCGAGCAGGCGCTCGAGCGTCGCGATGAATTCGTCGAGCTCCACGGCCTGGTGGTTGCCGATGTTGTAGATCGCGTAGGGCGCGCGATCCCCCGCGCGCTGCGGCGGCCTGTCGAGGACGCGCACGACCCCCTCGACGATGTCGTCGACATAGGTGAAATCGCGCTGCATCCGCCCCGCGTTGAACACCTGGATCGGCTGGCCCTCCAGGATCGCCCGCGTGAACAGCATCGGCGCCTGGTCCGGGCGGCCCCAGGGTCCGTAGACGGTGAAGAACCGCAGGCCCGTCGTCGGCAGCCCGAACAGGTGGCTGTAGCTGTGTGCCATCAGCTCGTTGGACTTCTTGGTCGCCGCGTAGAGACTCACCGGATGGTCGACCGGCTGGTCCTCGGAGAACGGCAGCAGATGGCTTGCGCCGTACACCGACGACGACGACGCATAGACGAGATGCGCGACCCGCCCGTGCCGGCAGCCTTCGAGCACATGCCCGAACGCGACCAGGTTGTTGCGCAGGTACGCCTCGGGATTGACCAGCGAATGGCGCACCCCCGGCTGCGCGGCGAGGTGCACGACCGATCCGAAGCCGCCGCGCGCGAACAGCGCGGCGCAGGCGGCCTTGTCGGCGAGATCGAGGTTCTCGAATGCGAAACGCGGCTCGCCTGCCAGCTGCGCGATGCGCGCCTTCTTGAGGTCGACGTCGTAGTACGGCTCGTAGTTGTCGACGCCGACGACTGCAGCACCCGCATCGAGCAGGGCTCGCGCCGTGTGCATGCCGATGAATCCGGCCGCGCCCGTCACCAGGACGCGCCTTCCGTTGAATGCGATCGGGGTCATGGACGCCGCACAATCTGGTCGTGGGCACGCAGCTTGACGTGATTGAGGAAGCTCGCGAACGCGCCGATCGCGATATGCGCAAAGCCAGGCGCGCCGTCGAGAAAGCCGAGCTTGAAGACGTAGAAGCGCAGGAACCGCGCGACGGGTGCCGCAACCATCGCGACCGCCGAGCTGCGCTTGCCGCGCGCATGGAGCATGTCGGCCTGCAGCGTCGTATAGCGGTTCTGCTTGGCGATGTAACGCTCGATCGATTCCGCGGACGCATGCATCAGGTCGCCATCGAGGCGCCCGACGCCGCCCTCGGCAATCACGTGCTCGTGAACCGGGTCGTCGCTCCAGCGCGCGCGGCGGCGGTCGAACAGGCGCGTCGTCCAGTCGGGGTAGCCTTCCCCGTGCTCGAGCCAGCGGCCGAGGAAACGGTTGCGCCGCGCGAGCGCATACGCCGGATGCGCCGGCTCGCCGCCCGCGGCAAGCGCCTGGATCGAGCGCGCGAGCCCGGGCGACACGCGCTCGTCCGCATCGAGGCAAAGCACCCAGTCGTGCGCCGCCATCTGCACGCCGTACTGCTTCTGCGGCCCGAACCCCAGCCACGCCTGCGACAGGACGCGGGCGCCCGATCGCCGCGCGATTTCTACGGTATGATCCGCGCTGCCCGAATCGACGACCAGCGCCTCCGCCACGAACGGCGCCGACGCCAGACATTCGGCGATGTCGTCCTGCGCATCGCGCGTGATCACTACCAGCGAAATCGGAATGGGCCCGGGCATGCGTGACGGTCCGGATTCGGCGGCGCCCTCAGGTGCCGCGGGTTCCGGAGCCCTCGCGGTCGAAGAACTGCCGCGATTCTACGTGGTTTGCGGCAAGGCACCGCGGCGTCGCAGCGCAGCGGCGCATGCCGCAAGCACAGGAGCGGCTCAATGAGTGCGGTCCTCATCGTCCGCCCATCGTCGCTGGGCGATATCGTCTATGCGCTGTCGATCGCAACCGACATCCGGCGCGAGCGACCGGGGCTCGCTGTCGACTGGGTCGCCGAACCGGGATTCGCACCGCTGATCGGCCTGTGCCCCGACGTGCGCAGCGTCATACCGTTCAACCTGCGGCGCTGGCGCCGCCGGCTCGGCGCGCCTGCGACCTGGCGGGAGATGCGTGATTTCGCCCGGGCGCTGCGCGCGACGCGCTACGACGCGGTGCTCGACCTGCAGGAGCAGATCAAGGGGGCGCTGATCGCGCGGATGGCCCGTGGCCTGCGCCACGGTTTCGACCGGGCCAGCATACGCGAGCCGCTTGCGACCCTCGGCGACGACGTCCATCACCGGATTCCGCGGGACCTGCATTTCGTCACGCGCTGCCGGCTTCTCGCCGGTGCCGCGCTCGGATTCCCGGTCGACGACCCGCCCCGCTGGAACCTGCACCCGCCCGCCGATGCGCCGTCGGTTCCCGCGCAGCCCTTCGTCGTCATGCTGCACGGAACGAGCCGCGCCGAAAAGCTGTGGCCCGAAGCCGACTGGCGCGCACTGATCGAGCATTGCGAGCGCGCAGGCTATGCAAGCGTTCTCCCCTGGGGCAGCGCCGAGGAGGAGGCGCGCAGCCACCGGCTCGCCAGGGGCTTCGACAGCGCGATCGTGCCGCCCTGGCTCACCGTGCCGCACGCCGCCGCCTTGCTGGCGAAGGCCGCGCTCGCAGTCGGCGTCGACACCGGCTTCACCCATCTCGCCGCCGCGCTGCGCACGCCGACGCTCGCCATCTTCTGCGTGACGGACCGCGCGCGCCATGGCGTGGCCTGCGCCGGCGCGCATGCGCGCGATCTCGGCGACGCCGGCTCTCCGCCATCACGCGACGAAGTGCTCGCAGCCGCGGGCCAGTTGCTGCGTGTCGCCCCCGACTGAACCATGGAGCGCGCTGCGCGATGGATCTACACGCTGCTGTGGTGGCTCGCGCTGCCGTTGCTGCCGCTGCGCCTGCGCTGGCGGGCGCGACGGGAGCCGGGCTATCGCGCGCACATCGGCGAGCGCTTCGGGCGCTACGCGGATGCGCCGCCAGCCAGGGACGGCGGCAGGCTCGTCTGGATTCACGCCGTGTCGGTCGGCGAGACGCGCGCGATCGCACCGCTGGTCGAGCGCCTGCGCGCCTGCAGCCCGCCGCCTTCGATCCTGCTGACGCACATGACGGCCACCGGCCGCGAGGCCGGCCGCGCCCTCTTCGGCGACGCCGTCACCCAGGCATGGTTGCCCTACGACATCCCGTTCGCCGTCCACCACTTCCTCGTCCGCTTCCGGCCGGACGCCGGTTTGCTCGTCGAAACCGAGCTGTGGCCCAACCTTGCCGCTGCGGCAGCGCGCGAGGGCGTTCCGCTCTATCTCGTCAATGCCCGGCTTTCGGAGCGTTCCGCACGCGGCTACGCAAGGATCGGCGCACTTTCCCGACCGCTGCTGTCCTCGCTCGCCGGCGTCGCGGCACAGGCGGATGCAGACGCGGCCCGGCTGCGCGCCCTCGGGGCCCGCGAGGTCACCGTCACGGGCAACCTCAAGTTCGACGTGCCGGTACCGGCAGCGATGCGCGAACGCGGACGCGAATTGCGAACCGCGATCGGCGACGATCGGCCGGTCCTCGTCGTCGCATCGACGCGCGACGGCGAGGAAACGCTGGTGCTCGACGCCCTCTCGCGCCGCGATGCGCTGCTGCCTGCGCGCACGCTGGTCGTGATCGTGCCGCGCCACCCGCAGCGCTTCGATGCGGTCGCTGCCTTGCTGCGCGAGCGCTCGATTCCCTTCGCGAGGCGCAGCGATCGCATGCCCGTTCCGCGGGATGCGCGGGTGCTGCTCGGCGACTCGATGGGCGAGATGTTCGCGTATTACGCTGCGGCCGACGTCGCGTTCGTCGGCGGCAGCCTGCTGCCGCTGGGAGGCCAGAACCTGATCGAGCCGATCGCCGCCGGGACGCCGACATTGATCGGTCCGCACACCTTCAATTTCGCCCAGGCGAGCGACGCGGCGGTGGCAGCGGGCGCTGCGCGCCGCGTGCACGATGCCGGCGAGCTTTTCACCGTCGCGGGGGAGCTGCTCGCCGACGCGGATTCGCGCCGGAGGATGCGTGCGAATGCCGCGGCGTTCCTCGCGAGCCATCGCGGTGCAGTCGATCGGTTGTGGACCTGGCTCGCGCCGAGGATCGGTGTTGGTGTTGGCACCGGCGCCGCCGGCACCACGGCCGGGAACGGCGGCCGGACAGGCTGACGAGCCTGCCGGCTGACGGGCCTGCGGGCCGGCCCGATGCGGAGCGGGACCTGCGTCAGCCCTGGAGCCGCCGGTTGATCGCCTCGATATCGTCGACCGAGAGCGTTCCGACCGATGATTTCAGGCGCAGGACGCCGATAAGATAATTGAAGTAGGCCTGCGCGAGGTCGCGCCGCCGCTGGAACAGGCTCTGCTGGGTGTTGAGGACGTCGAGGTTCGTGCGCACGCCGACCTCCTGCCCGGTCTTGTTCGATTCGTAGGCGGTCTGCGCGGACACCAGTGCCTGCTGGAACGCCTTGATCGACGCGACCGCGCTGGTGACCCCGGTGAACCCGATCTGCGCGCTGGACAGCGCATTGCGGCGTGCGAGCTCGAGGTTCTGCCGCGCGTTGTCCTGCTGCGCGATCGCCTGCCTGACCTTGGAGCTGACGAATCCGCCCTCGTAGATGGGGACGTTCAGCGCGAGCCCGATGATCGCCTGGCGCGAATTGCTGTCCACCCCGCTCAGGACGGTGCCGTTCGAGCCCTGCGCGTTGTAGCTGCCGACGAGATCCAGCGTCGGAAGGTGCCCTGCGCGCTGCCTGTCAACCTCCAGCGTCGCGATGTCGCTGTTGTATTGCGCGATCTTCACGCCGATGTTGTCGGTCAGCGCGTGCTGGACCCAGTAATCCAGCGAGTCGGTGCTGGGCAGCGACGGGTCGAACTGCGTACCCAGCCGCTTGAGCTCGGGCGGATCGCGCCCGATGATCGCGCGCAGCGCCGTGCGCTTGTTCTCGAGGTCGTTCCTTGCCGAGATCTCCTGCGCGGCGATTGAGTCGTACTGGGCCTGCGCCTCGTTGGTGTCGGTGATCGTCGCCACCCCCACCTCGAAATTGCGCTTGGCCTGGGCGAGCTGCTCGGACACCGCTGCCTTCTGGCTCTGGGAGAGCTCGACATTGAACTGCGCGAGCAGGATGTCGAAGTACGCGACGGCCACGCGCAGGATCAGGTCCTGCTGGGCGGCCGCAAGCGTGTAATCGGATTGCTCGACCTGCTTCTTCGCCTCGGAATACGCGACGGTGTTCGCGTACCGGTACAGTGGTTGTGCCACCAACACCGTCAGGCCTCCGAACCAGAAATCGCGCTTGACGTCGACACGCGGATCGCTGTGGATCGACGCGTCGTAGTTGTTGGCGTTCAGCGCCCCCGTCAGGCTGACGTTCGGCAGCAGGGCCGAGCGCGCCTGGGGCACCGCTTCCTTGGTCGCCTCGAAGTTCGCTTTCGCGGCGGCGAGCGACGGATCGTTGCGCTCCGCTTCCTGATAGATCTGCATCAGGTCGTCGGCGGAGACGGGGGCGCAGTGCAGCATCGACGCGGCGAGCGAGACGGCAACGGCGAGTGACAGTCTGTTCATCGAAGGGACTCGGAAATGGATGGGGCGTCGTCGGCGTCGGGGCGCGGGGAGGCTGGACGAGGCGCCGCCCTAGAATTCGAACCGCGCGGGCGCCACCGCGTTCCTGAGCGGCGCGATGACGGTCTCGAACAGGTCGGTCGCGACATGCGAATCCGGCCCGCTCCAGCGAACCAGCCGGGCCTTCATCACGGGCGCCTCGCCGACGATGGCGAAGACCCTGCCGCCGGGCGCGAGTTGCT
>DATIQL010000138.1:0-2421 GCA_035470905.1 Casimicrobiaceae bacterium | reverse complement strand
AGGTCCGGGTCATCGGACCCGGCGCGCTCGGGGTCGTCCGGCCGGGAATCGGCCTCAACGCCACCTACTGCGCACCCACGGCGCTTCCGGGTCGCCTTGCATTGGTCGCGCAATCGGGGGCGGTCGCGACGGCGATGCTCGATTTCGCCACGCCGCTGGGCATCGGTTTCTCGACGGTGATCTCGCTGGGAGGCGGCATCGACGTCGGATTCGGCGAGCTGCTCGACTGCCTGCTGCTCGATCTCGCCACCGACAGCATCCTTCTCTACGTCGAGGAGCCGGGCGACGCGCGGGCGTTCGTGTCGGCGTTGCGTGCCGCGGCCCGCACCAAGCCCGTGGTCGTGCTCAAGGCGGGACGGTCGATCGAGAACGATCCCGGCGCGGAGGTCCGCGCCGATGCGGTGTTCAGCGCGGCGATGATGCGCGCGGGCACGGTGCGCGTGCAGACGTACACGCAACTGGTCGCGGCGGCGCGCATTCTCGCGCGCGGGCGCATTCCCCAGGGCGATCGCCTCGCGATCGTGTCCAACGGTCGCGGGCCCGCGCTGCTCGCCGCGGACAGCGCCGCCGATCGGCACATGAAGCTCGCGACGTTCAGCGGTGCGACGGTCGACAGGCTGCAGGTCCTGACCGTCGACGACGGCCCGCACGGCAATCCGGTCGACGTGCGCGGCGACACGCCGTCGGAGCGCCTGGCCGCTGCCGCCGATGCGGCACTTGCCGATCCCGACGTCGACGTCGTCGTCGCGCTGCACGTGCCCCGTCCCAGCGCGCCGGCCGTCGATGCTGCGCATGCGTTGGCCGAAGTGGCGCGGCGGCACTCGAAGCCGGTGCTGGCCGCGTGGCTGGGCGCAATCGATCGCCAGGAAGTGCACGCTGCGCTCGAGGCCGGCGGCATCGCCAATTTCTTCACGCCGGAAAACGCGATCGATGCATTGTCGTTCCTGCTCGCCTACCGCAACAACCAGGCGATGCTGCTCGAAGTGCCGCCGCCGCAGCCCGAGCCCGAGCCGCCGAATCTCGCTGCGATCGAGGCGCTGCGGGCCGCGCTGGCCGATGACGAGCGCCATACGCTGACGGCGGGCGAAGCGCTGACCGTGCTGCGTGCATTCGGCATCGGCGCGGGCTTCGCGCGCGTCGGCACGCTGCCCGAGGCCGAGGCCGCATCGCGCGGCCTGCGCTTTCCCCTGACGTTGCGCCTCGATACCGCGGATGCGACGCTGCCGTCGCTGGTCATTCGCGTGGCGCGCTCGCTGCCCAAGGCATGGCATGAGCTCCAGCGCGTCGCCGCCCATTCGAAGCCCGCAGGATGGACCGGGCGCGTCGTCATGCAGGAGACCTCGCGCAGCAGCGAGCCATCCGCCGCCACGCTGCGCGTCGTCACCGACGCGCATTTCGGACCGGTGATCACCCTCGCGCCCGACGCCGCCGCGTGTGGCTGGGCGCGAAGCCCTTCGCTGGCGCTGCCGCCGCTCAATCCGCGTCTCGCCGTCGACCTGATCGCGGATGTCGGCGGCGTTCGCGGCACCTCGTGGCTGTCGCCAGCCGCGACCGATGCGCTGGTCGACGTCCTGACGCGCGTCTCGGCGCTGGTTTGCGCATTGCCGTGGGTGCGCCGCCTCGATCTTGAATCGGTGCAGTTCGACAGCGGGCGCGCGTTCATTGCCGACACCCGTTTCACCGTCGATCCGCGTCGGCGTTTGCAGCGCGGCTATCCGCACATGGCGATCCACCCATATCCGGTCGAGCTGATCGGCGACGTGGCGCTGCGCGACGGAACCGTCCTGCACCTGCGGCCGATTCGTCCGGAAGACGCGGAGCTCGAGCGCGCATTCGTCGGGGGGCTGTCCGAACAGTCGCGCTACTACCGGTTCTTCTACCGGTTCACGGACCTCACGCCGTCGATGGTCGCGCGCTTCACGCAGGTCGATTACGATCGCGAGCTCGCGCTGGTCGCCGTCGTGGACGCGCAGGGTGAGGCGGGAAAGGCATCGTTCGCCGGCGTCGCCCGCTACATCGCGAATCCGGGCCAGACCAGCGCCGAATTCGCGGTCGTCGTCGGCGACGCGTGGCAGCGGCGCGGGGTTGCGACCGTGCTGATGCGCCGGCTGATCGGCTGCGCCAAGCGGCGCGGCTTCCGGGAATTGTCAGGGGTCGTGCTGCGCGAGAACGAAGCGATGCTGATGCTCGTCCGCTCGCTGGGGTTCGTTCTTTCGGACGATCCCGACGACGCGACGCAGGTGAACGCGACGCTCTCGCTCGTCTGAACCCTCACCCGCCTCGCTCTCGCTCGGCCCCCTCTCCCGCAAGCGGGAGAGGGGGCCGAGCGAGAGCGAGGCGGGTGAGGGTTCAGACGAGCGAGAGCGTCGCGTTCACCTGCGTCGCGTCGTCGGGATCGTCAGTAAGAATGAACCCCAGCGA
>DATIQL010000137.1:0-8152 GCA_035470905.1 Casimicrobiaceae bacterium | reverse complement strand
GGTCGAAATCCCGGCCATCCTTCTGGACAAATGGGAAGCCTTCTCAGCACAGTTCGGCCGTCCGCGACCAGCTTGACGCGTCCCGCAGCCTGATGATCGACGATGCGATCGTCGTGCGCGAGAACATCGTGCGGCACCTGGCGCTGGGCAAGGACCACGTGACCGCGGCGAAGGAGGGCACCGAGGAGATCGGGCTCGCCGTCATGGCGACGACGTTCGCGATCGTCGCGGTGTTCGTCCCGATCGCATTCATGAGCGGCGTCATCGGTCGCTTCTTCTTCCAGTTCGGGGTCACCGTCGCCGTCGCGGTGCTGGTGTCGCTGTTCGTGAGCTTCACTCTCGATCCGATGCTTTCGTCCGTATGGCACGACCCGCCGGAGATGCGTTTCAGGCGCATGCCGTGGCTCGGCCGCCTGGTGGCGTGGGTCCAGCGCCTGATCGACGGGCTGCATTCGATATACGGCGGCGTGCTCCGCTGGGCGCTCGGCAATCGCAAAACGGTGCTGGCGATCGCGCTCGGCAGCTTCTTCGCGAGCTTCCTGATCGTTCCGCTGGTCGGCACGGAATTCATCCCCGAGGTCGATCAGGGTTTCATCTCGTTGCGGCTCAACACCCCGGTCGGCTCGAGTCTCGAGTACACGAACGCCAAGGTTGCCGAAGCCGAGCAGGTGCTGAAGCGGTTCCCCGAGATCGCGCTGGCGATGACGACCATCGGGACCGACGACGGGCGCAACTACGCGCGCGTCAACCTCAAGCTCACCGATCGCAACAGGCGAGCGCGCTCGCAGAAGGATCTCGAGCGCGCAATCCGCAAGGCGCTGAAGCCGATCCCGGGGATCGAGCTGGCGCTGGGCTACGACCGGCCGATCTGGTTCAACATGCTGGGACCCGATCCCGACACGCTGTCCCGGCTGGCGCGGACATTCGCCGACAGGGTAGCCAAGGTTCCGGGAATCGCCGACCTCGAGACCTCGGACAAGGCCGCCAATCCTGCGCTTTCGATCAGGCTGAACAACGATGCCGCGGCCGATCTCGGGATCACCGTCCAGCAGGTCGGTGCGACGATCCGCCCGCTGCTGGCCGGTGACACGATCAGCTACTGGCTCGGCCCCGACGGGCAGAACTACGAGGTCAACGTCCAGCTGTCCAGGAACGAGCGGCAGGTCGCGTCGGACATCGGGAACCTCTACCTGACCACGAACCGGCACGGCCCCGACGGGCAGATGCGCATGGTCCCGTTGCGCCAGGTAGCCGACATCGTTCCGTCGACGAGCCCGCAGATCATCAAGCGCGAGGATCTTGCGCGGCGCATCGGCATCTACGCCAATGCCGAGGGGCGGCCGTCGGGGGACGTCGGCTCCGACGTGCAGAAGATCGCGAAGGCGATGCAGCTGCCGCCCGGCTACCGGCTGCAGGCCGCGGGTCAGCAGCAGGACATGCAGGATTCGTTCAACGCCGCGCTGGCAGCCCTCGGGCTCGCCGTGATCTTCATCTACCTGATCCTCGCGTCGCAGTTCGCGAGCTTCACGCAGCCGCTGGCGATCATGGCCTCGCTGCCGTTCTCGCTGATCGGCGTGTTCCTCGCATTGCTCGTGACCGGAACCACGCTCAACCTCTTCTCGATCATCGGTTTCATCATGCTGATGGGCCTCGTCACCAAGAACGCGATCCTGCTGGTCGATTTCGCCAACCGGTCGCGCCGCGCGGGCGCCACCCTGACCGACGCGCTGCTGAACGCGGGGCAGGTGCGACTGCGCCCGATCCTGATGACGACTGCGGCGATGATCGGCGGTATGCTGCCGCTCGCCCTCGGGCTGGGTGACGGCGGCGAGCAGCAGGCGCCGATGGGCCGCGCGATCATCGGCGGGGTCATCACGTCGACGCTCCTGACGCTGGTCGTCGTGCCGGTGCTCTACACCTACCTCGATGCGCTGCACGAGGGTCGCGCGCGCCGCAAGGCAGCGCGGGCGACCTCGCCTGCCGTCCGGGCGCTCGCGCACGGCGCCGACGACTGACGCCTGCCGGCTCCTGCGCCACCGCAGCCTTCTCCCCTCCGGCGACCTCGCGGGCGGGGCGGGTCGCGTCCGCCCCCGCCCGCCGCGCCGCGGGGGAAGGGCGGGGCCCGGCGCTGCGCTATACGGGTTGATTGTGTAACTATACGAGCGTACAGTTACATCGATGCCACGTCCTTCGCGCAACGTCGACGCCCTGCTGCTGAAGGCGGGACGCGAGCTCTTTCCGCAAACCGGTGCCGCCGGCCTGTCGGTGCGCAAGGTGGCCGAGCGCGCCGGAGTGAACCTCGGCATGTTCCACTACCACTTCGGGACCAAGGACGAATTCGTCAGGCGCCTGCTGCAGCAGCTCTACGACGACATGTTCGCGAACCTCGAGCTCGCGGCGAGCACCGGGCCCGTGGTCGATGCGCTGCGCGCCGCACTCTGCGTTCTCGGTCGCTTTGTGCGCGACCATGCGAGCCTGCTCCGGCGCCTGCTCATCGATGCGCTGTCCGGCGAGCCGCAGGCAGGCGCATTCCTGCGCGCGAACGTGCACCGGCACCTCGGAGTCATCCGGCGACTGATCGAGGACGGCCAGCGCGAAGGCGTCCTGAAGGGAGTGGCGCCGGCGCAGGCGCTCGCATTCCTCGCCGGAAGCGTCGCGACGCCGCTGCTCGTCGCGGCATCGCTGGGCGGATCGAGACTCGCGAGACCGGGCGTGGCGACGCGCTTCGCCAAGGACGTCGCAACCGACGCCGCGATCGCCGAGCGCGCCGACTGCGCACTGGCGGGCCTGGTTGCGGCGCCCGCCCGCCCCGTCCGCCACGGCAGGAAGGAGGGTCGCTGATCGTGCTGCGTGCGGTGCTCCTCGCGCTGGTTCCGGCGGTCGTCGCGGTTGCCGGATGCGAATCCGCCGAGCCTTCCCGTTATTTCCCCGGATACGTCGAAGGTGAGTACGTCCGGGTGGCCTCGCCGCTTTCCGGGACGCTGACGCGCCTGATGGTCGAGCGTGGCGCACAGGTCGCGAAGAATGCGCCACTGTTCGCGCTGGAGGACGAGCAGGAGCGTGCAGCGCGCGCCGAGGCGGAGGCGCGCACGCACCAGGCGCAGGCGTCGCTCGCCGATCTCGAGAAAGGGCGCAGGCCGCCCGAGGTCGCCGCGGTGCGGGCGCAGCTCGCGCAGGCGGAGGCGTCGCTTGCCCAGAGCGAGGCCGACCTCGTGCGAACGCGCAAGCTGGTCGCCGACAGGTTCCTGCCGCCCCAGCAGCAGGATGCCGCGGTCGCGACCCGGGATCGCGATCGGGCGCGGGTCGCCGAGCTGAACGAACAGGTCCGCATCGCGAACCTTCCCGCACGCGGCGACGCGATCGCCGCCGCGAGAGCCGAGGCCAAGGCGGCGGGCGATGCCCTTGCGCAGGCGCAGTGGCGCGTCGACCAGAAATCGCAATCGGCACCGGTCGCGGGCCTGGTCGACGACACGCTTTATCGCCCGGGAGAATGGGTCGCGGCTGGCGCCCCGGTTGTGTCGCTGCTGCCGCCTGGCAACGTCAAGGTCCGCTTCTTCGTACCCGAGGCGCAGCTCGCGACGATCAAGGCCGGGGACGCCGTCACCGTCCGCTGCGATGGCTGCGCGCGGGACATCGCGGCCCGCGTTCGATTCATCTCGCCGCAGGCCGAGTACACGCCGCCGGTCATCTACAGCCGCGAGAACAGGGCGAAGCTCGTCTACCTCGTCGAGGCTCGCCCCGATGTCCCGGATCCGGCGCTGCATCCCGGCCTTCCGGTCGAGGTCACGCTGGCGGCTGCGCGATGACGGTCCAGCCCTCACCCCGGTCCTCACCCCGGCCCTCACCCCAGCCCTCTCCCGCGAGCGGGAGAGGGAGAGGGAGCGGGAGCGGGAGCGGCGGCGAGAGCGGGAGAGGGAGCGCCGCGCCGCCGCCCGCCGCCATCGACGTCCGCGGCCTGACCAAGCGCTATGGCGGGCGCGCGGTCGTCGACAACTTCTCGATCCGCGTCGAGCGCGGCCAGATCTTCGGCTTCCTCGGACCGAACGGCAGCGGCAAGACGACGACGATCCGCATGCTGTGCGGGCTGCTGACGCCCGACGAGGGAAGCGGGAGCTGCCTCGGCTACGATCTGCGACAGCAGGCTGCGGCGATCAAGCGCGAGGTCGGGTACATGACCCAGCGCTTCAGCCTCTACGAGGACCTGTCGATCCAGGAGAACCTCGATTTCGTCGCGCGCATGTATGGCGTTCCCGACCGCAAGGACGCGGTCGCCGCGACGCTCGAGCGGCTCGGGCTCACCGCGAGGCGAAGGCAGCTCGCGGGGACGCTGTCCGGCGGCTGGAAGCAGCGACTGGCGCTGGCGAGCTGCACGCTGCATTCCCCCCGGCTCCTGCTGCTCGACGAGCCGACGGCGGGCGTCGATCCCAAGGCGCGCCGCGATTTCTGGGAGCGGATCCACGACCTCGCCGCGGACGGCATCACGGTGCTCGTCAGCACCCACTACATGGACGAAGCGGAGCGCTGTCACCGCCTCGCCTACATCGCTTTCGGCAAGCTGCTGGTGGAGGGCACTGCCGACGAGGTGGTCGAGCATTCGGGTCTGTCGGCGCGGGTGGTCTCGGCCCGGGGCGCTGGCGGGGAACGGGCGCTGGCGCTGCTCGCGCAGGAGCTGCGCGAGTGGCCGGAGGTCGACACGGTCATACCCTTCGGCGCGACCTTGCGCGTTTCGGGCCGCGATGCCGGTGCGCTCGATCGGGCGCTGCAGCACGTCGCGGCCCGTGGCGGGTTCGACGTCCTTCCCTCGCAGACCTCGCTGGAGGACGTCTTCGTGAGCCTGATGCAGGGCGCGCCCGACAATGTCGGCTGACGCTTCGGTCCCCAGGATGGCCGCGTTCTCGCTCGCCCGCGCCTGGGCGATCGCGCTGAAGGACTTCGTGCAGATGCGCCGCGACCGGCTGACGTTCGCGATGATCGTCGGCATTCCGATCCTGCAGGTCGTGCTGTTCGGATATGCGATCAACATGGATCCGAAGGCGCTCCCGACCGCGGTCGTCGACTACGACCACAGCGAATTCACGCGCAGCATCGTCGAGGGGTTGCGCAACACCGGCTACTTCGCGATCGACGCGACCCCGGAATCGGAATCCCGGGCCGACGACCTGCTCGACCGGGGCGAGATCCAGTTCGCGATCATCATTCCCGCGGGGTTCTCGAGGGCGTTGCTGCGCGGCGAGCGGCCGGCACTGCTTCTCGCGGCGGATGCGACGGACCCGTCGGCTGCCAGCAACGCGATCGCGTCGGTGTCGCAGGCAGGCGCGATTGCCCTGTCGCACGACCTCACCGGGCTGCTCGCGCGCCTTGCGCAGACGGCGCCGCCTTTCACCGTCGACATCCAGCGCCGCTACAACGCCGAAGGCATCACCCAGTACAACATCGTCCCCGGCCTGCTCGGCGTGATCCTGCAGATGACGATGGTGATGATGACGGCGTTCGCCGTGACGCGCGAGCGAGAACGCGGGACTTTCGAGAGCCTCCTTGCAACGCCTGCGCGCCCGCTCGAGGTGATGGTCGCGAAGATCGTGCCCTACATTGTCGTCGGACTGGTGCAGGCGGTCATCATCGTCGCCGCGGCCAGGGTCCTGTTCGACGTCCCGATGATCGGCAGCCTGCCTTTGCTGCTCGCCGCCATGATGCTCTATATTGCGGCGCTGCTGGCGCTGGGGTTCGCGATCTCGACGGTCGCCTCGAACCAGTTGCAGGCGATGCAGATGACTTTCTTCTTCTTCCTTCCGTCGATGCTGCTGTCGGGATTCATGTTTCCGTTCCGGGGAATGCCGCGGTGGGCCCAGTGGCTGGGCGAGGTGTTCCCGCTGACACACTTTCTCCGCATCGTCCGCGGCGTGCTGCTGAAAGGGAACGACGCGCAGCAGATCCTGCCCCATCTGTGGCCGCTCGCCGCGTTCCTGGCGGCAGTGGCGGCCATTGCGCTTCTCAGGTACCGCAGGACCCTCGACTGACGGGTTTCCAGCCGGTCCTCGTTGAATCCGGGGCGGGGGGATCGCGCATCCGATGCAAAGGGGCGGGTTTGATATAATGACCCGCGGTCATTTGTGCGGTCGGCATGTGCGCCACGACCGCCGATGGAAAGGGGCAGGCTGGCGCACTGCAGAATTGCTTCGGGCAGGGACGCAGGCTATGAAGGCATTCGATTACGAGTTGGCGCGCAACAACATGGTCGAGCAGCAGATCCGGCCGTGGGAGGTGCTCGACCAGCGTGTCCTCGACCTGCTGTTCAAGGTCAAGCGCGAGGATTTCGTGCCCCCTGCGTACCGCGCGCTGGCGTTTGCCGATCTGGAGCTGCCGCTTTCGGAACACGCCAGAATGTGGACCCCCAAGATGGAGGCGCGGGTGATGCAGGAGCTCGCGCTCGCCGGGTCGGATCGCGTCCTCGAGATCGGCACCGGCAGCGGCTATTTCTGCGCACTCCTCGCAAGCGAGGCTGCCGAAGTGACCAGCGTCGAAATCGATCCGGCGCTCGCAGCCGGCGCGCGGCAGCGGCTCGCGCGCATGGGCCATTCCAACGCGCGCGTCGAGGTCGGCGACGGCGCGCGAGGTTACGGGAACGACACCTACGACGTGATCGTGCTGACCGGATCCACGCCGGTGCTTCCCGAGCGCTTCCTCGAGCAGCTCGTGCCGGGCGGAAGGATCTTCGCGGTCGTCGGCGAGGAGCCCGTGATGAAGGCCAGGCTGGTTCGCTGCAATGCGCCGGATTCGCGGGTCGCGGTCGACCTGTTCGAGACCGTCATCGCGCCGCTCCGGAACGCCTTGACGCCCGCACGCTTCGAATTCTGAAGCAGTGGCACGACCCGCCGTTCCCCGCCGCAACCCCGACGACGCCAAACCCATTTCCGAGCCCTTTCGATGAACCGACTGTCACTCGCCGTTGCCGCATCGCTCGCCGTGTCGGTCTTGCACTGCGCGCCCGTCTCCGCCGACGATCTGATGCAGATCTATCGGGAAGCGGAGCGCAACGATCCGGCGATCGCCGCGGCACGCGCGAACTTCGAGGCGACCAAGGAAGCGGTGCCCCAGGCGCGGTCGGCGCTGCTGCCGAACGTCAACCTGACGGGCGCGGTGAATGCCAACAACTACGACGCATCGATCCACAGCGATCCGCACGTCGACATCAAGCGCGATTTCTGGTTCGGCGGCCTGACGGTCTCGGTCGCGCAACCCCTGTACCGGTACGCGAACACGGTCGCGTATTCCGAGGCGAAGAAGCAGGTCGAGCAATCGGACTACACGCTCGCGGCCGCGCAGCAGGACCTGATCCTGCGCGTGGCTGTCGCCTACTTCGACATCCTGCTCGCGCAGTTCAACGTCGAGCTCGCCGAAAGCCAGAAGGCTGCGGTGTCCGAGCAGCTCGCGCAGGCCAAGCGCAATTTCGAGGTCGGCGTGGCGACGATCACCGATACCAACGAGGCGCAGGCCGCCTACGACTCCATCGTCGCCCAGGAAATCTCGGCCAGGAACGACCTCGAGAACAGGCGCACGGCGCTGCGTGCGATCATCGGGCGCAACCCGCCCGAGCTCAAGCGGCTGGGGACGTCGTTCGAACCTCCGCTGCCGACGCCGGATTCCCTGGACTACTGGGTCCAGCAGGCGCTGACCGACAACATCGGCGTGAAGATCGCGCAATACAACAGCGACATCGCGACCCTGGAGGTCGACCGGCAGCGCGTGGGGCATCTGCCGACGCTGGACCTCGTCGGCAGCTACAACGTCCAGGGCTCGAACGGCACTGTGCAGATCGGCGTCGACAGCAATTCGCGCCAGGGGACCATCGGTCTCGCCCTCAACGTTCCCATCTACCAGGGCGGATTCGTCGATTCCCGGGTCAGGCAGGCGATCGCGCAGCAGGACAGCGCAAGGCAGAGCCTCGAGCTCGCGCGGCGCAATGCACTGTCGAATGCGCAGATCGGGTTCACCGGCGTCACCAGCGCCGTCGCGTCGATCAAGGCGTTCCAGCAGGCGCTGGTGTCCGCGCAGACCGCCTACGAATCGAACAAGACCGGGCAGGAGGTAGGCGTGCGCACCAACCTCGACGTCCTCAACACCCAGCAGAGCCTGTTCCAGCGGCGGCTCGACC
>DATIQL010000136.1:0-9876 GCA_035470905.1 Casimicrobiaceae bacterium | reverse complement strand
GGTGGCGCAGCGCGTGGTCCATCAGCACGCAGGCGAGCATCGCCTCGGCGATCGGCGTCGCGCGAATGCCGACGCAGGGGTCGTGGCGGCCGTGGGTGTTGACGATCACCGGCCGACCCGCCTTGTCGATCGAATGCCGATCGAGGCGGATCGACGACGTCGGTTTGACGGCGATCGAGACGACGACGTCCTGCCCGGTCGAGATGCCGCCCAGGATGCCGCCCGCCTCGTTGCCGAGGAAACCCTCGGGCGCCATTTCGTCGGAATGCGCGGTGCCGCGCTGCGCGACTGCCGCGAAGCCGGCGCCGATTTCCACGCCCTTGACCGCGTTGATTCCCATCATCGCGTGCGCGATGTCGGCATCGAGCTTGTCGTAGACAGGCTCGCCCCAGCCGACCGGGACACCGGTCGCGACGACCTCTATGCGCGCACCGCAGGAGTCGCCGGCCTTGCGCAGGCGGTCCATGTAGGCCTCGAGCGCCGGAACCGTCGACGCGTTGGCGACGAAGAACGGGTTCGCATCGACGTGCTCCCAGCCTTCGAAGGGAATCGGATTCTCGCCGAGCTGCGCCAGGTGGCCGCGGATCGCGACGCCGTGGCGCTCGCCGAGCCATTTGCGCGCGATCGCGCCGGCGGCGACGCGCACGGCGGTCTCGCGCGCCGATTGCCGGCCGCCACCGCGGTAATCGCGGATTCCGTATTTCTGCCAGTACGTGTAATCGGCGTGTCCGGGGCGAAAGGTGTCGGCGATGTTCGCGTAATCCTTGCCGCGCTGATCCTCGTTGCGGATCAGCAGCGCGATCGGCGTGCCGGTGGTCTTCCCCTCGAAAACGCCGGACAGGATCTCGACGGTGTCCGACTCGCGGCGCTGCGTCACGTGACGCGACGTGCCGGGCTTGCGGCGGTCGAGGTCGCGCTGGATGTCGGCCTCGGTCAGTGCGAGACCCGGCGGGCACCCGTCGACGACGCAACCGATGGCGGGTCCATGCGATTCGCCGAACGACGTGACGCAGTAGAGCTTGCCGAAGGTGTTGCCTGACATGGGAAATGCTGCGATGGGAAGAGCCGAATCGAATATAGCATGCAGGACCCGCCGGCCCTTGGCCGACCCGGGTGCGACAATCGCCCGATGGACGATGAAAATTGGGCGGGCGCTGTCGGACCGGTCGCCGATCGCCGGGCAACGCCGCTTAGCGCAGGTCGCCGCGGAGCCTCGCCACGATCGCCTGCAGGGCCTCGGGCGTCGCCGCCGCGGGCGCGATCGGCGGCGCCACGATGAACGCGATCCGCGAGAACATGCCGCGCAGCCGGCGCATCGCCTTGCCCCGGTAGGCGCGCGAAAAGAAGCTGCCCCACAGGCCGGAGAGCGCCATCGGCACGACCGGCGCCGGCACTGCGGCGAGGATCTGCTGCAGCCCCGGGCGGAACGGCCCGAGCTCGCCGTTGTCGGTGAGCCGGCCCTCGGGGAAGATGCCGACGACCTCGCCGGCGGCGAGTGCGGCCTGCGCCTCGCCGATCGCGCGCTCCTTGAGCGCAGCGTTCACTTTCCCCGGCGCGATCGGGATCGCGCGCATCGCGCGGAAGATGAACGACAGCAGCGGCAGGCGGAAGATCCGGTCGTCCATGACGAAGCGCACGGGCCGCCGCACGCAGGCTGCGATCACGACGGCGTCGACGTAGCTGACGTGGTTGCAGACCAGCACGCAGGGTCCTTCTTCGGGGATGTTGTCGAGCCCCTGCTGGCGCACGCGGTAGAAGCTGTGGATCAGCAGCCACGCGAGGAAGCGCATTAGGAACTCGGGCACCAGCGCGTAGATGTAGATCGCGACGATGCCGTTCAGGATGCCGACGACGAGGAACAGCTGGGGGATCGTCATGCCCGCCTTCAGCAGGCCGATGGCGACCAGCGCCGACACGATGATGAAAGCCGCGTTGAGGATGTTGTTGGTGGCGATGATCCGCGACCGGTGCGACGGCTCGGACCGCGCCTGGATCAGCGCATAGAGCGGCACCGTGAAGAAGCCGCCGAAGACCCCGAGCAGGACGATGTCGGCGACGATCCGCCAGTTGGCACCGGAGGCAATGAACGTGGACACCGTGCCATTCGCCGCAGGGGCGATGTTGCGGGTGGCGAGCCACAAGTCGACCGCGAACAGCGTGAGGCCGATCGAGCCGAACGGCACGAGCCCGATCTCGACCTTGCGACCCGACATGCGCTCGCACATTAGCGAGCCCGCGCCGATGCCGATCGAGAACAGCGCCAGCAGCAGCGTGAACACGTGCTCGTCGCCGCCGAGAACGCCGCGCGTGAACGCCGGCAGCTGGGCGAGGTAGATCGCGCCGTAGAACCAGAACCAGGAGATGCCGAGCATCGAGCGCCATACGACGAGGTTGCCTTGCGCCACCTTCAGGTTGGCCCAGGTCTCGGTGAACAGGTTCCAGTTGATCGCGAGGGCCGGCGCCACCGCCGGCGTATGCGGGATCCTGCGGCTGGTCAGCCAGCCGGCGATGGCGATGGCGATCGTCAGCCCCCCAGCCAAGGCGGTGCCCGCCGGCTTGATCGCGACCACGAGGCCGCCGGCGATCGTTCCGAGCAGGATCGCGACGAAGGTTCCCATCTCGACCATGCCGTTGCCGCCGGTGAGCTCCTCCATCCGCAGGTGCTGGGGCAGGATCGCGTACTTGACCGGGCCGAACAGCGTCGAATGGACACCGAGCAGGGCGAGCGCCAGGAACAGCAGCGCGATGCTCTGGGTCAGGAAGCCGATCGCCCCGATGATCATGATCGCAATCTCGAACAGCTTGATCAGCCGGATCAGGCGCGATTTCTCGTACTTGTCGGCGAGCTGCCCCGAGGTCGCCGACAGCAGCATGAACGGGAAGATGAACAGCGCGCCGATCAGGTTGACGATCATGCCCGGGTCGACGCGGACGAGGTCGGTCGCCTCGAAGGTGACGAACACGACGAACGCGTTCTTGAACACGTTGTCGTTGGCGGCAGCCGCGAACTGGGTCCAGAAGAACGGCGCGAAGCGGCGCTGGCGCAGCAGCGAGAACTGGTTGGGGGCGCTCATGGGAACGGCCTGCTCGGGGTGATCTTGTCTCGTGCGTCCGCGTCGCCGGTCGATTATCGCCCGCCGCGGGGCGCGCGGATCGGACGTTCGGCGGCAGTGGGCGCTGTCGCAGGTGACCGGACTCGAGCCGCGATCCTAGGTCGTGGCAGGGGGTTCGATCGATGTGACGTCGGCCTGCGCGCGTCCGCGCGCGAGCGTCAGGGTCACGCTCTGGCCAACTGCAAGCTGTCGCGCGTCGGTGACCACCAGCGTGCCTTCGCGCTGGACGATCGCGTAGCCGCGGTCCAGCACCGCGGCCGGATTGAGGTGCCCGAGCGCGTCGCACATGCGCTCGACGTCTACTGCGATCCGCATCAGCCGATCGCGACCTGCCTTGGCGAGGCCGCGCGACGCGGCCGCCAGGCGCTGCGCCTGCGGCATCGGCGAGCGCAGCTCGCGGGCGAGCCGCGCCTGCGCGACGGCGATGCGCTGCGCCAGGGTGTCGCGTTGCAGCGTGAATGCGCGCGCCAGCCGCTCCCCCAGGCGCTGCGTTCGCTCGATCTGTTGCGCGAGACGGGCCGCCGGATGCAGGAGGCGCCGCGCCGCGAGATCGAGGCGCTGTGCGCGGTTGCCGGTGTCGTGGGCGAAGCTGCGGCTCACACGCTGCACGAGCTGCGCGACGACGCCGAGCAGCGCCATGCGATCCGGCGCGACCAGGGTCGCCGCCGCCGTCGGCGTCGCCGCCCGCAGGTCGGCGACAAAGTCGCAGATCGTGAAATCGGTCTCGTGTCCGACGCCCGACACCACGGGAAGGGCCGATTCGAAGACCGCGCGCGCGACAGCCTCCTCGTTGAACGCCCAGAGGTCCTCGAGCGAGCCCCCACCGCGGCAGACGATCAGCACATCGACTTCGCGGCGTTCGTTCGCAGTGCGGATCGCGGCAGCGATCTCGTCCGCGGCCCCCGCGCCTTGCACGGATGCCGGGTAGATGACGACGCCGGCGGCCGGATAGCGTCGCTCGAGCGTCGTCAGCACGTCGCGCAGCGCCGCGGCCTTGAGCGACGTGACGATGCCGACCCGACGGGGAAAACGGGGAAGTTCGCGCTTGCGCGCGGGATCGAACCATCCAGCGGCTTCCAGCGTCGCCTTCATGCGCAGGAACCGCTCGTAGAGCGCCCCGACGCCGGCCAGGCGGACCGTCTCGACGCCCAGCTGGAAATCGCCGCGGGCCTCGTAGATCGTCGGCGTCGCCCGCACCTCGACTGCGAGGCCGTCGCGCAGGGCGAACGGCAATCCCTGCGCCTTGTGCCTGAAGAACACGCACCGGACCTGGGCCGCGGCATCCTTGAGGGTGAAATACGAATGTCCCGAGGCTGCGCGGGTGAACCCCGAGATCTCGCCGCTGACCCAGAGGAGTCCGAGGTGGCGCTCGAGGAGCAGGCGCGCGGAGGAGACGAGCAACGAGACCGGCATGACCGGCGAACCCGTCGGCGATCCTCCGCCCGGGTCCAGACCGGAAGCGGCTGCCTGCAGACCCTTGCGCGGTGCATCAACGGCCATCGAGGCTCCCGGCGAAGCGCCCAGCGATCCCGTTCGACATTCGTCGCGCGAGCCGTATTTCGTCCAGGACGAACGTCAATGCAATGGCTGTCATCGACTTGTCACCAATCGGCAACAGATCGGCTGCAGTCAGGTCGTTCGGCGCCGCGGAGCCTGCGGGGTGGCCATCGCAGGTTATTGAATTCATGAGGGACTTTTTCTGCTTAAATTCGGTCAGCGTTGCCTTTTCCCTGTCTGGCATATGACTTAGCGCGGCAATTTACAAGATATGCACATTCCTATCCACAAGTTTTGTGGAAAACATTGCCGAACCCGATCCGGCCATCGGCCGCAAAGCCTTATCCGGCGCGGTTTTCGGGGCGAGCGCCCGGGCCCACTGGTAAGGCGGGCGATGACGGCCGATGCCGCCGCGGTTAGAATCCCGTAGACGGATCCCTTGTTCATGAACAAACCCACGCATGCTGCCTTGCAGCATCCGGCACATGCAGGAGCGCCGGGAACCCCCCCCGGCGAACCGCCGCTGGTGCCCGACATTGGTGCGGGCAAACACGCGGCAGCCGTCGCGCCGTCCGGCTCGAATTTCCTGCGCGCCATCATCGCCGAGGACAATGCGCGGGGCACCTACGCCGGGCGCGTCGTCACGCGCTTTCCGCCCGAGCCCAACGGTTATCTGCATTTCGGCCACGCCAAGTCGATCATCCTGAATTTCGGGCTCGCGGGCGAAAACGGCGGCACCTGTCACCTTCGCTTCGACGATACGAATCCTCTCAAGGAAGATGTCGAGTACGAGGATTCGATCGCCGATTCGGTGCGATGGCTGGGCTACGACTGGGGCCCGCACCGCTACCACGCGTCGGACTACTATGACGCGCTGTACGAATTCGCGGAATGGTTCGTCGAGCAGGGGCTGGCCTACGTCGACAGCCAGACCGCCGACGAAGTGCGCGCGACACGCGGCACGCTGACGCAGCCGGGCATCCCCGGCCCCTATCGCGGCCGCAGCGCGGCGGAAAACCTCGACCTGCTGCGCCGGATGCGCGCCGGAGAGTTTCCCGACGGCGCACACGTGCTTCGGCTCAAGATCGACATGGCGAGCCCCAACCTGAACCTGCGCGACCCGCCGATCTACCGCATCCGCCATGCGAGCCACCATCGCACCGGCGCCAAATGGTGCATCTACCCGCTCTACGATTACACGCACTGCATCTCGGATGCCCTCGAACGCGTCACGCACTCGATCTGCACGCTGGAGTTCCAGGACCACCGGCCGCTCTACGACTGGGTGATCGAGAAGCTCGCCGACGGCGGGCGCCTCGAGCGACCGTTGCCGCGCCAGTACGAGTTTGCGCGGCTCAACCTGACCTATGTCGTGCTGTCCAAGCGCAAGCTGATCGAGCTGGTCCGCGACCGCCACGTCGACGGCTGGGACGATCCCAGGATGCCGACATTGGTGGCTGCGCGTCGCCGCGGCTACACGCGAGAAGGGTTCCAGCTGTTCGCCGAGCGCATCGGCGTCGCCAAGTCCGATTCATGGATCGACATGAGCGTCCTCGAGGAGGCGATGCGCGACGACCTCAATGCGCGGGCGGTGCGCCGGCTGGCGGTGCTCGAGCCGATCCGGCTCGTCATCGACAACTATCCGGAAGGGCAGAGCGAGGATTGCTTCGCCCCCAACCACCCGCAGCGGCCGGAACTCGGCAAGCGGGCGGTTCCGCTCACGCGGGAGCTCTGGATCGAGCGCGAGGATTTCCAGGAGACGCCTCCGAAAGGCTATTTCCGCCTCGCGCCCGGCGCCGAGGTACGCCTGCGCTATGCGTACATCGTCCGCTGCACCGGTTTCGAGAAGGACGCCGCCGGCAACGTGACGGTCGTCCATTGCAGCTACGATCCGGCGACGCGCAGCGGAACGCCCGGTGCCGACCAGCGCAAGGTCAAAGGCAACATCCACTGGCTGTCGGCCACGCACGCAGTCCCTGCGGAAGTGCGCCTGTACGACCGTCTGTTCCGCGTGCCGTTTCCCGGCGCGCGCAATCCGATGGGACAGCGTGATGCTGCGCTGCCCGACGCGGCGGCCGCGCCGGCGCATGCGGCGGTCGTCGCGGGCGAGGACGACGACGCGTCCGGCGACGAGGAGCGAAACTACCTCGACGACCTGAATCCCGCCTCGAAAACCGTCATTCGCGCGTTCGTCGAGCCGGCGCTCGCGACCGCGCCGGCGGAGACGCATTTCCAGTTCGAGCGCCACGGCTATTTCGTGAGCGACCTCGTCGATCATCGCGCCGGGCAGCCGGTGTTCAACCGGACGGTGACGCTCAAGGATTCCTGGACCAAGCCGCGCGCGTGATTCGACGCGGGTAACCCGAATGCGGGCCGAGGCGTCCCCCGACGCAGGGACGCCGGATCCCGGCGGAGGTCGATTTGCAGCTTGCGCGCCTTCTCGGCGGCATCCTTGCCGCGACATGGCTGACCATCGCGGCGCCGCTCCAGGCCGCGGAGGCCCGCGGCGACGCGGACCCTCCGGTGGATTACCCCGCGCTGATGCGATCGACGGTCGACGCCTTGATCGCGTCGCAGACGCAGAGCGGGCTCTTCCCCTACGGTTTCGATTTCCTCGCCGACCGGCCCCTGGAGGCGGGCCGCGTGTCTCCGGAGAACCTGATCCGCCAGGCGGGCACGGCGTCCGCGCTGGCCGCGTACTACCAGCGCACGCACGATCCGCGCTTGCGCGAGCCTCTGCAGCGGATCCTGGCAGCGTTCGATCGTCACTCGCTGCCCATCGGCAAGTCGCGCCTGCAGCGCTGGATCGAGGGCGCGCACCTGCTCTCGATCCCGTTCGCGCGCTGGAGGCTGCAGACGGCGCTGCTTCGCCACGGGCTGCTCTACGAGCCCGAGGGTGAGGGCAAGGTCGTCAGCAGCAACGGGAAGTACGAGGTCGCCGCGGCCGGGACGGTCGCGCTGGCGCTGCTGGCAGAGCTTCGCTACGCGGATGCCAGCGGCGACGACCGGTACGCGGCGGTGCGCGCGGCGTGGCTGCGGGGCTTGCTCGATCTCCGGATCCCGGGCGGCGGGTTTCGCTGGCTGCCGACGTCGATCGACGATACGCCCTACTACGACGGCGAAGGGTGGCTGGCGCTCGCCGTCTACCGCGATCTTCACCCGGGGGACGCGACCGTCGCCGCGGCGCTCGACGATCTCGACCGCGCGATGATCGAGCATTACACGCAGCAGCCCGATCCGAATTTCTACAGCTGGGGCGCGATGGCGGCTGCGCAGCGCTACCGGACGACGCGCGATGGCCGCTTCCTCGCGTTCCTGCGAGGGCAGGCGCAGCTGTTCCTGGCGCGCTTTCGCGGCCGCCTCGCGGCCGATGCCAACAACTGCGATGCAATGGAGGGTGCCGCGGCGACCCTGGGAATCCTGGAGACCGCAGGCGGTGCCGACGCCGAGCTGGCGCGGCGGCTGCAGGCCTGGGTGAGCGCCGAGGCAGCGAAGCTACCGCGCATGCAACTGCGCAGCGGCCAGGGCGGCCTGGTCCTCGGAGGCGACGCGAAGCTCTCCGCTCCGCGGATGGCGGGCTTCGGCGGGGCCTTTCTGATGGGCCTCTACGATCCCTCGACGCGGGTGGACCTCATGCAGCACTGCCTGTCGGCAATGCTCATGCTCGACCGTGCCGGAGCGCCGCCATCGCCGAGGTAGCGCAACGCGCGGCAGGCGAATCCGCTGCGGAAGGCTACTTGCGCCTGTTCCGGTTCCGTCCCGCGACGATCATTCCGACCACACCGATGCCCAGCAGGGCGAGGGTCGCAGGTTCGGGGATCTGCAGCGAGGTGTCGGCAAGCGCGTACATCGGGGCGCCTGCAAGCGCCAGGATCAGCAGCAATTGTTGCAGACGTCGGCCTGACATTCGATATTCTCCCGCGGTTGGAAATGACGAGCGCGACGAGCAAGCCCCACGCCTCGCGACGTGTTGGAGCGCCCGGCCCATCTCCCAAGCAAGCGGCGTGCGCGCTCCGGATTGTCGCTATACTTCAGCGACTTGACTCTGCTGTCGGCGTCGGCTGCGACGGAAGCTGTAAAGTGGCCTGACACCGTCCCGACATCCTCGCTGCGACCCAGGGCCTGCGCTGGACCGGGCCGCATACGCGCCTCGGCGCATCAGCCCGGGACTTGCGCCCGGCGCCAATGCGCCCATATTCGCACTGCAAATCCGCCCGCCGGGAGAATCCATCAGGCCATGAAACGCATCTTCCTGTTCATCGTCACCAACCTCGCGGTCGTCCTCGTCCTGTCGGTCGTGCTGAAGCTGCTCGGGCTCGACCGGGCGCTCGCCGGCCAGGGTTTGCAGTACGGCCCGCTCCTCGCTTACTCGGCAGTCGTCGGCTTCGTCGGCGCGTTCATCTCGCTGCTGATGTCCAAGCCGATGGCCAAGTGGTCCACCGGCGCGCACGTGATTGAGACGCCGGCCAACGAGGCCGAGGCCTGGCTGGTCGAGACGGTCAGCAAGCTCGCGACCGCCGCGGGCGTGACCATGCCCGAGGTCGCGATCTACGAGGGCGCACCGAATGCATTCGCCACCGGGGCGTTCAAGAACTCGGCGCTGGTCGCGGTGTCGACCGGCCTGCTGCAGTCGATGAACAAGGAAGAGGTCGAGGCAGTGCTCGGCCACGAGATGGCCCACGTGGCAAACGGCGACATGGTGACGCTGACGCTGATCCAGGGCGTGGTCAACACCTTCGTCGTCTTCCTGTCGCGCATCGTCGGCTCGATCGTCGACCGCGCGGTGTTCCGCAACGACGAGCGCAGCACCGGCCCCGGCTACTTCATCACCGTGATGGTGTGCCAGATCGTCTTCGGCATCCTGGCGAGCCTGATCGTCGCGTACTTCTCGCGCCTGCGCGAGTTTCGCGCCGATGCCGGCAGCGCGCGCTTCCTGGGGTCGCCGCAGCCGATGATCCGCGCGCTGGCGCGCCTGGGCGGGCTGGCGCCCGGGCAGTTGCCGCAGACGCTGCAGGCGTCGGGCATCGCCGGCGGCGGCGGCGTGATGGCGCTGTTCGCGTCGCATCCGCCGATCGAGTCGCGGATCGCCGCGCTGCAGGGGCGGGCGCCCGGCGCGCAATAGGTTCATGCCACGACCGCCGCGCAACCGCGGCGGAACCAACTACCGGAGCGAAAAGGGCGGTCGCATGCGCTACAAGATCGAGGTGCAGGACGAAACGGGCATCTGGAGCGACGTCCGCGGTGACGACGGCGCGATCATCACTTT
>DATIQL010000135.1:0-7893 GCA_035470905.1 Casimicrobiaceae bacterium | reverse complement strand
CCGCTGGGTGCGCTTCGACCCGGAGCGCACGGTGACCGTATGGAGCGGCAAGGTCGAGATCGGGCAGGGAATCCGGACCGCGATCGCCCAGATCGCCGCCGACGAGCTCGATGTAGCCGTGGGATGCGTCACCGTCGTCGACGGTGACACGACGCGATCGCCCGACGAAGGCTACACGTCGGGCAGCCAGTCGATCGAGATCGGCGGCATGTCGATGCGCCAGGCTTGCGCAGAGGTGCGGGCACTGTTTCTGGAGGAAGCTGCGCGCGCCTTCGAAGTGTCGACTTCGGAGTTGCGCGTACGCGACGGCAGGATCCACCTCGCGGGAACCGATCTCGCGACCAGCTACTGGGAGCTCGCGCCGCGCGTGGATCTCGCACGCGATGCCACCGGCGCCGCGGCGCCGAAGCCCGCCGCGGAGCGTGTCGTCGCGGGCGCAAGCGTGCGTCGCCGCGACCTGCCCGCAAAGCTGACCGGCGGAGCCTACGTTCACGACATGACGCTCCCCGGGATGGTGTTCGGCCGCGTGCTGCGGCCGCCTTCCCGGGACGCGACGCTTGGAGCTTTCGACGCCGAGGGGGTCAGGACCCTTCCCGGGGTGGTCGCGGTCGTCGTGAACGGCAGCTTCGTCGGCATCTGCGCCGAGCGGGAGGAGCAGGCGGTCGCGGCGTTGCAGGCCGCGCGCGCCGCGTCGTCGTGGCGCGAGCGTGCCTCGATGCCGAGCTCGACGGAGCTCCGCGATTTCCTTTGCGCGCTGCCTGCCGAGCGCACGGTGGTCAGCAGGAAGGGCGAACCGCCGACCTCGGCTGCCGCGAAGCGGATTGCGGCGAGCTACTCCAAACCTTACCTCGCCCATGCGTCGATCGGGCCCTCCTGCGCGCTCGCGCGCCTCGAGCAGGGCCGGTACACGATCTGGTCGCATACGCAGGGCAGCCATCATCTTCGCAACCAGGTCGCGCGCGCGCTCGGGGTCGCGGCCGCCGATGTCGATGTCATCCACGCCGACGGCGCCGGCTGCTACGGTCACAACGGCGCGGACGATGTCGCGCTCGATGCGGCATTGCTGGCCCGCGCCTGCGGCCGACCGGTGCTCGTCCAATGGACGCGCGAGGACGAGCTCGCTGCGTCGCCCTGCGGCACCGGGATGGTCGTGAACATCGCGGCGTCGCTCGACGCCGATGGGCTGGTCGCCGGATGGCAGCACGAGGTCTGGAGCCACACGCACAGCAGCCGCCCGGGATCGGGCGAGGGAGTCGACCTGCTGGCGGCCTGGCATCTCGATCCGCCCCTTGCGCCG
Organism: Casimicrobiaceae bacterium; assembly: GCA_035470905.1. Taxonomy (GTDB): domain Bacteria; phylum Pseudomonadota; class Gammaproteobacteria; order Burkholderiales; family Casimicrobiaceae; genus VBCG01. The sequence continues at coordinate 6,596 of DATIQL010000135.1, read as the reverse complement.
TCGAAGCCCAGGGACGTACCGCTTCCGCGCGGCGGAGCGGCGCGCAACTCGATTCCCCTCTACGATTTCCCGTCGCACGAGATCGCCTTCAATCTCGTCGCCGACTCCCCGTTGCGCGTGTCGGCGCTGCGCTCGCTCGGCGCCTATGCGAACGTGTTCGCGATCGAATCGTTCATCGACGAGCTCGCAGCGGCCGCAGACGAGGATCCGATCGCATTCCGGCTGCGGCACCTCGGCGAGCCTCGGGCGCGCGCAGTGGTCGAGGCCGTCGCGAAGGCGGCGAAGTGGACGCCGGGGGAAAAGGGCGACGGCACGCGTGGTCGCGGCATCGGCTTCGGCCGCTACAAGGGAGTGAGCGCCTGGTGCGCGGTGATCGCCGAGGTCGCCGTCGGCGCGAAGGTCGAGGTCCGGCGCGTCATCGCCGCCGTCGATGCCGGCGAAGTGATCAATCCGGACGCGCTTGCCAACCAGGTCGAAGGCGGGATCATCCAGGCGATCAGCTGGACGCTCAAGGAGCAGGTGCTGTGGGACGCGACGCGCGTGACCACGCGCTCCTGGGAAACCTACCCGATCCTGCGCTTAGACGAGGTGCCCGAGATCGAGGTGACCGTCATCGACCGCCCCGAGACGCCGCCGCTGGGCGTGGGCGAGTGCGCCGCCGGACCGACGGCTGCCGCACTGGCGAACGCGCTGTTCGGCGCGATGGGCGTGCGCGTGCGGGACCTGCCGCTCACGCCCGAGCGTATTGCGCGGGCGATGGAGTAGGCGGTCGGGTCCCGACGGGCCGCAGGACCAGGTTGAAGCGCGACGAATCGACCCGCACCAGCCGCTGCAGCTGCTCGTTCAGCATGATGAAGACGCGGTCGCCGTGACGGGCGAGCCGCGCAAGCAGGCGCTCGAGGTCCGGGGCCTCGCGCGCGAGCAGCGAATCGACGCTGAGCATCAGCGTCGTGCCCTGGAAGCTCAGCAGCCGGTCGAGATGACGTCCGAGCTGGACGAAGAAGCGCCGGCCCGCAGCGGTGTCGAGCGACAGCGACAGCTCGATCCGGGCGGCGCGAGCGGCGAGCGAGACGCGGCCGATGCGAACCTGCCGCGCGATGAGGCCGCGCATCGCCGCGAGCCTGGACTCGAGCGGCAGGGGCGAGCGCTCGCCGGCCTGCTCGAAATGGCGCTGCACGTAATCGCGCATCGCCAGGCCCGCGATCCAGTCGACGACCGCGAGCGGCAGCTTGCGCGGGGCGGTCCACGGTATCGATCGCAGGAAGTGATGGATGCGCGGGAGCCCGCCGGGGGCGATGCCCCTGGCCAGCAGTCGCAGCACGATGCCGATCCTGTGCAGGGGCGGGTACTCGCCGTCGTACACCGGCGGGCCCAGATGCCGCAGCTTGTTGCGGATCCGGTCTGCGATCCCGCGGTCGGTGAGCAGCCGCCGGTAGAGCTCCTCGTAGGCGCCGATCATCTCGTCGTAGCCGATCTTCTTCGGGACGACGTTCGTCGCGGGCTTGGTATTGTCCGCGAGGTCGATGCTGCCGCGCAGCCGACCCTCGCGCTCGAGCCGCTCGTACAGGGGGGTGCGCGGCAACGCGGTCAGCAGGCCGATCATCGCGGCCTGGATGCCCGATTCCATGATGAAGCGGTACTGGGTCTCGAAGCTCTCGAGCGTGTCGTTGTCGAACCCGACGATGAACCCGCCGAGCACGTCGATGCCGTAGCCGTAGATCGTGCGGATCGACTGCAGGACGTCCTGGTGGGTGTTCTGCGTCTTCCGGGTGTCCTTCAGCGTCTGCGGGTCCGAGGATTCGATGCCGATGAATACCCAGCCGAAGTTCGCATCGCGCATCAGCTGCATCAGCTCGGCATCGCCGGCGAGATTGATCGACGCCTCGGTGCCGAAACGGAAGCGGTAGCGGTGGCGGGCCTGGTAATCGATCAGCCCGCGGAGGAGCTCCTTGGCGACGGCACGGTTGCCGATCAGGTTGTCATCGACGAAAAAGACGTTGCGGGCGCCGACGGCGCGCAGGGCATCGAGCTCCCGCTCGATCTGCGGCACGGTCTTGGTTCGGGGCTTGCGGCCGAACATGACGATGATGTCGCAGAACTCGCAGAGATACGGGCAGCCGCGCGAGAACTGCATCGTCGCCGTCGAGTAGCGGTCGAGCTTCAGCAGGTCGAAACGCGGCGTAGGGGAATCGGCCAGCGCGACGACGCCCGTCTCCCGGTACATCGGGCTCGCGCTGCCGCTCGCGACGTCGGCGCAGAACCGCGGCCAGCTGTACTCGGCCTCACCCGCGATGACCGTATCGGCGAGCGATACGTAGCGCTCGGGACACAGCGAGGCAAAGCTGCCTCCCGCGACGACGCGGTGGCCACGGTCGCGGTAGTACCGCAGAAGCTCGCTCTGCCGCTCGAACTGCACGCCCATCCCGCATACGCCGACGATGTCGGCGTCGGGCGCAAGCGGGATCGATTCGATGTTTTCGTCGACGATCTCCACATCCCACGACGGCGGGCACAGCGCCGCGAGCGTGGCCAGCCCGAGAGGAGGGTTGATCGCCCGCTTCGACGGCAGGATGCCGTCGACGGCCCATTTGAAGCTCCAGAAGCTCTCGGGATATTTCGGGTTGATCAGCAGGAGTCGCATGCGCAGGCGTCCTCGGAGTGCCCCGGTTCCCCAGCCGGAGTCGGGCGCACGCTGCAACCCTAGGGCAGCGGTTTCCGCGCCGCCTTGATTCGCATCAACGACGGGATGACGCGGGCGGTGCTGCAGGCAGCGTCGCGCCCGCGTCGCGACCCCGCGTCAGTGCAAGCCGAGGAAGCCCGCCGGCGATTTGGTCACGGCGACCGAGACGATCCAGGCGAAGGTCGCCAGTGCGACGAAGAATGCCGCCGAGCGGACGCCCGGCGTCTTTCCGTACTTGAGCGCAACACTGCCCAGGACGATGTAGACGACGAGGCCCGCGATCTTGGCCCCGAGCCATGCATGCCCCCCAGGGGAAGCGCCGATCAGCGCCGCAAGCACGATGCCCGAGACCAGCAGGACCGTGTCGACGACATGGGGAACGATGCGCACCCAGCGCTGGCGCAGCCTGTCCGGCGAGCGCCATCGCCATGCACCGCGGATCGCGAACAGCGCGAAGCTCGTCGCGACGCTCGCCATGTGGACCGCCTTGATCGAAGCGTAGAGGTTCTGCATGCCGCGATTATCGCAAAACCCGGGATCAGGGTCCGTGATCCACCTCGGCAGGGTGTTCGGCAAGCGCGCGGCGCGCGTGTTCCTGGAGCGTGCGAAACGAGCGTTCCCATCCGCCGGCGCGGGGCGTCGTGTGGGCGAGCTGCCGGACCAGGGATTCGAACGCGAGTGCGCGTCGCCTCGCCCGCTCGGCGTCGGCGAGCGCTTCTGAATGCTCGGACGCGTAGACCATTTCCACGCGCCGGTCCTGGCAGACGCCGATGCAGGGCTGCGGCGCTTCGATCCTTCCGCAGCCGATGCACTGCCACGCTTTCACGGTGTCGAACATGATCGCACCCCAGTGTCGAGAGTCGTGGCCATTCTAGGCGCATGCGGGGCGTCGCTTCGCGGGGGCGTGCGTCGCGATCGCGCATCCTTGACGCGCATCAAGCGGGACCGGTGGCCGCGCGAGCGCATCCGGACGCGACGTCCACCATGCGGCCGCAGACCGAGCGCTTCCGGGACATCGGCGACGCGACAGCGCTGGCTCCGGAGCCGTCACTGATGGAATCCCCCATGCGCTGGCGCTCGTACCTGTTCGTCCCCGGCAACCGGCCCGAGCGCTTCGACAAGGCGCGGGCGACGCACGCCCATGCGGTCATCGTCGACCTCGAGGATGCCGTGCCCGGGGACCTCAAGCGGGAGGCGCGCGATGCACTCGCCGGATGGCTCTCCGGGGACCGACCCGTGCTGGTTCGCGTCAATGCGCGCACGACCGGGTGGTTCGAGAACGATCTCGCGGCTTGCGCGCATCCCGGAGTATCTGCGGTCGTGCTGCCCAAGACCGAATGCGCCGCGGACGTCGACGCCGTCGTGGCGGCGTGCGGCTTGCGGATGCCGGTATACCCGCTGATCGAATCGGCGGCCGGGCTCTGGAACGCGCTCGAGGTCAGGCGCGCGTCGAACGTGCGGGCGCTGATGTTCGGGGCGCTCGATTACCAGGCCGACATCGGCGCGACCGACGACGAACTCCTGCACGCCCGTTCGCAGCTCGTGCTCGTCTCCAGGGTTGCCGGGATCGCGGCTCCGATCGATGGCGTGACTGCATCGATCGGCGACGAGGACGCGCTGCGGCGGGAGGCGCTGCGCGCCCGCGGGCTGGGGTTCGCAGGCAAGCTGTGCATACATCCGCGGCAGGTCGACGTCGTCAACGCCTGCTTCCTCCCGACCGCAGCGGAGATCGCGTGGGCGCGACGTATCGTCGACGGCCATGCACGGGCGGGCGGCGGTGTGGTGACGATCGACAGCAGCATGGTCGATCGCCCGATACTGCTGAAGGCGCAGGCGATCATCGCCGAAGCCGACGGGACGAGTTGAGCCAGCGTCGTCGCGACTGCGGCTCGCGCGGGCGATGCGCCGAATCCCCGGCGCTCCCGTCGGCGGATTCAAGGGCGCCAGAGTGCGACGGTCGCGACGAAGTCAGCAGGTACGGGGGCGGAATGAAGTGTCCAGCGCGACGGCTCGTAGGGCGCGGGCCCGGCGCACAGCCGCGGGGCGTCGCCGAGCGCGACATCGAGCGAGCCGAAAGGCGCCGACAGCGCGTCGCCGGTGGCCTTGCTGATCGCTTCCTTGCAGGTCCACAGGCGCAGCACGCGCCTGCGTGCCGAGTCCGCATCGAGGTCGGCGAGCGCCCGGCGCTCGGTCTCGGTGAGGAACTTGCGTGCGATTCCGCCGACGTTGATTTCGCGATCGAGGCGCTCGACATCCACGCCGATGCGCGCGTCCCGGGTCGCTCCGATCAGCGCGACGTCCGCCGTGTGCGAGACGTTGAAATCCAGCGCCGTGGCGAGTCCGAGCTGCGGCCTGTCGTGCTCGCCGCGAACGATCGGCACGTCGGGCGGCGCCATCGCAAGCAATTCGCCGAGGATTCCGCGCAGCGAAGCGCGCCCGACGATGTAGCGCTCGCGCAGCACGGCCGTGCCGAACCGGTCGGCCCGGTCGATCTCGGCCGCCGAGAGCCAGCCTTCGAGCACGCGAACCCGGGCCGCCGGGGCCGCGAGTGCGCACCACCACAGCATCACCCCGGCGGCGGGTGCCGGCAGGGCTGCGGCGGCGGTGTCGCGATCGGCCGAATTGCCGGCCACGGGGTTCTCCACTAAGCTCGAATTAGAATATGGCTGGACGGACCGCGCCCGCTGCAATGCGGGCGCAGTTGCATCGGCCTCTCGAAAACCATATGCGTCTCATACTGAAGTTTCTCACGCTCCTGCCGCTCCCGCTGCTCTACGCGCTGGGGAGCTTCGCGTATTTCGTGACTTTCCACGTGCTGCGCTGGCATCGCGAGCTCGCCGCGCGCAATCTCGCCAATTCCTTTCCCGAGAAATCCGGCGAGGAGCGTGCGCAGATCCTGCGCCAGTCCTACGTCAATCTCGGGCAGACGCTCGCGGAGACGTTCTGGGGCTTCGGCGCCAGCGCCGAGGAATTGACGGCGCGGGTGACCATCGAGAACCGCGACCTGATCGAGCGCTATGTCGCGGAGCGCCGGCCGGTGTTGCTGATGGCGGCCCACGTCTGCAACTGGGAATGGCTGCTGCCCGCTGCGGGCGCGCAGTTCTCGATTCCGATCGATGCCGTGTACAAGCCGCTGCGCGTTGCGAGCCTCGACGAGTTCATCAGGAGCACGCGCAGCCGGTTCGGCGGGAAACCGATCCCGATCCAGTCGTTCCTGTTCGAGCTGATGCGGCGCGCAGGCGAGCCGCGCGCCTACGCGATGGTTGCCGACCAGACGCCGCCGCGCAACATGGACAAGCACTGGACTCGATTCCTCAACCGCGACACGGCGTTCTTCGTCGGTGCCGACAAGATCGCCAAGTTTCTCGACGCGCCGGTCCTCTACGTCGCGATGCGGCGCGTGCGCAAGGGCCACTATGTCGTGCACCTTCACGTGCTGGCGGAGCCGCCATACGAGCATGGTGACGACCTGCAGATCGTCGAGCGCTACGCGCGCCAGCTGGAGTCGGAGATCCGGGCGAGTCCTCCGGACTGGTTGTGGGTCCACAACAAGTGGAAGTACCCGAAGCCGGTCGACGGGCCGCCGGCTGCATGATTCCCGGAATCATGTGCACGCGGATGCGCCGGGGGTGTTGCAATCCGTCCGCCAAGTCCCTATAATTTCACCTCTCTGCTGCAACGCCTCCCGATGCAAGTGCTCGACAAGGGGGACGGCCGCTCCAAACGATTCGAACGGAGCGGTGAACGGTGCGACAAGACGCGCGGTTCTGCAGCCTGCTCTTTAACAATTTGCAATCGATAGGTGTGGGTGCTGGAGCGAGGGCTCTGGTGTCTGCGGGTTCGGGCGCGCGAGTGCCTGGGTCAGGCGGGTACTGGGGATTCCAAAGCTAGAGTACTCACACGACGCTAGTGCGGT
>DATIQL010000134.1:0-19355 GCA_035470905.1 Casimicrobiaceae bacterium | reverse complement strand
CTGCCCGGGCGCATCGAGGAGGTGTTGACGCGCTTTCCCAGGATCCGCGAGCGCATCGACAACCAGGCGTCGACGATGTCCGGCGGCGAACAGAAGCAGCTCGAGGTCGGCCGCGCCCTGCTGCTGCGCCCGCGGGTGCTGCTGATCGACGAGCCGTCGATCGGCCTTTCGCCCAAGCTCGTCCAGGAGGTGATGACGCTGCTGCGCCAGCTGGCCGACGCCGGCACGACGGTGCTGATGGTCGAGCAGAACGTCCGCACCGCGCTCAAGTACTCGAACCGCGCGCTGGTGCTGGAGATGGGGCGGCTCGCGCTGGACCGCCCGGCGTCGGAAGTGCTGAACGACCCGGACCTCAACCGCCTGTTCCTCGGCGGCCACGCCCGGGCGCCTGCCGCCGCCTGAGGCCCGCGTCCGGACACGATGCCGATCTGCGATCCCGAATCGAAGGAGTCCTGGAGATGATGCGCCTTGAAGTCGCGACACTTTCCGTTCACACCGGCAAGGCCGCGGCAGTGCAGTTCGGGTTCGAGCGGCATTTCAGGGCCGGCCAAGGCGCCGGAACGCTGTGCGCGTCATGGACCTCCGAGAGCGGCGGATTGAACCGGGTCCTGGTCCTGCGCGCGTTCGACGACAGCGGGACGATGCACGCCGAACGCGAGCGGATGCTGGTGTCGGGCGACATCTTCGGCGTCTACGAGTTTCGCGTCTACCGGATCGAGCCGTCGAAGCCGCCGGACCGCAAATCGAAGGACCCGCGCCGATCATGGATCGCGCCATCGGGCTCGCCGCGCTGACCGTCCTCGAGCTGGCACCCCCCGACATCGTGACCTGTGCGGCGCAGGCAGGCTACGACTGCGTGGGGCTGCGACTGCTGCCCGCGACGGAGACCGAGACCCGGCATCCGATCGTCGGCGATACGCCGATGCTGCGCGAGACCGCGAAGCGGCTGGCCGACACCGGTCTGCGCCTGCTGGACATCGAGCTCTTCCGGCTCGAACCCGACACCGACGTGCGCGAATACCGTGCCGCGCTCGAGGCCGGCGCCCGCCTCGGAGCGCGCGAGGCGCTGGTGGCCGGGAACGATCCGGACGAGCAGCGCCTCGTCGATCGCTTCGGCGCGTTCTGCGACCTCGCCGCCGGATTCGGGATCGGCGCGAACCTGGAGCCGATGCCCTGGAGCGACGTGCGGGATTTCGCCCAGGCTGCGCGAATCGTCGGGGCCGTGGGCCGCGACAGCGCGGGGCTGGTGATCGACCCGATCCATTTCGACCGCGGCGGCAGCCGTCCGGAAGAGATCGCGTCGTTGCCCGCGCGACACCTGCACTACATGCAGCTGTGCGACGCGCCGGCCGAGCGGCCGGCCGACATCGACACGATCATCCATCAGGCGCGCGCCGAACGGCTGATGCCGGGAGATGGCGGCCTGGACCTGCGCGGCATTCTGCGCGCCGTGCCACCGGGCATCCCGGTCAGCGTCGAGATCCCGATGCGGACGCTTTCACGCTCGGCGCCCGCGCTCGAGCGGGGCCGCCAGATGCTCGCCAAGACCCGGCAGCTCCTGCAATCGCTCTGATGGGCCCGCTGCGCGAGCGCGACGAGTACCTGTCACCCGCGGCAAGGGGCGTGATGGCCGGATTCGGCGTCGCCGGATACGGGCTTGCGATTGCGGACCTCGTGCGCCTTTCCGAAGGGCGGAACTGACCCATGCGCAAGTGCATCGCGACGGTTTCGCTCTCGGGTACGCTGCGCGACAAGCTCGATGCCATCGCGGCGGCGCGGTTCGACGCGATCGAGGTATTCGAGAACGACCTGATGTATTTCCAGGGTTCGCCGGCGGACCTGCGCCGGATGGCGGCGGACCGCGGGCTGGACATCGACCTCTACCAGCCGTTCCGCGAGTTCGAGGGTGTCGGCGACGAGCAGTTCAGGCGCAACCTCGATCGCGCCGAGCGCAAGTTCGACGTGATGGAGGCGCTCGGCGCACCGATGATGCTCGTGTGCTCGAACGTGTCGCCGCTGGCGATCGCCGACGACGCCCGCGCTGCCGCGCAGCTGCACGAGCTCGCCGAGCGGGCGGCCCGCCGCAACCTGCGCATCGGTTACGAGGCGCTCGCCTGGGGCGCCCGCGTCAACCGCTACGGACACTCGTGGAAGATCGTCCGCGAGGCCGCCCATCCGCACCTGGGCGTGATCCTCGACAGCTTCCACATCCTGTCGGTCGGTGACGACCCGGCGGCGATCGCGCAGATCCCCGTCGACAGGATCTTCTTCCTGCAGATGGCGGACGCACCGCGGCTCGCGATGGACGTGCTGCAGTGGAGCCGGCACTACCGGAACTTCCCGGGGCAGGGGCAGCTCGACCTGCCGCGCTTCATGGAGCACGTGCTGGTCGCCGGCTACACCGGATCGCTTTCGCTGGAAATCTTCAACGACGTGTTCCGCGAGGCACCGAACCGGCCGACGGCCATCGACGCAATGCGCTCCCTGCAGTGGCTCGAGGAGCAGACGCGCCTGCGCCTCCTCGACCCCGCGTCCGACAGTCCGCATCCGGCGGAGGTCCGGACCCGGACCGTGCGCCGGGTCGAGCTGCTCGACCCGCCGGCGACGCCGGAGTTGGGCGGCGTGGCGTTCCTCGAGTTCGCGGTCGACGAGGCAGCCGAATGGCTGCTCGCCAACGTCCTCGAGAGCCTCGGTTTCCATCGCGCCGGCAGGCATCGGTCCAAGAACGTCACGCTGTTCCGGCAGGGTGCGATCAACCTGATCCTGAACGCCGAGCCGGCGTCGGTGGCGCGCGATTTTTTCGCCGGACACGGAGCATCGGTCTGCGCGGTGGGCCTTGCGACCGATGACGCCGTGCGGGCGCAGAGCCGTGCGACGGCGTTCCACTGCCAGCGCTTCGACAGCCGCCTCGGGCCCAACGAGCAGAACGTGCCGGCGATACGCGCGCCGAACGGCAGTGTCGTCTATTTCGTTCGGATCGAGCTCGGCTCGGGCGCCCTCTGGGAAATCGACTTCGAGCTGCGCGGCGACGGCGCGGATGGGGGCGATGCGGGGCTGGCGAGCGTCGACCACGTCGCGACCGGGCTGCCGGTCGAGGAGCTCGACACCTGGGTCCTGTTCTATCGCGCGGTGCTGGGGATGGTGCCCGGCGAGAGCCTGGAGCTCTCCGATCCGTTCGGACTGATCCGCAGCTCCGGCGTTGCAAGCCCCAACCGCAGCGTGCGCGCGGTGCTCAACGTTTCGCAGAGCCAGAGCACGGTGACGGCGAAGACGATCTCGCTCTCGGGCGGCGCAAGCGTTCATCACATCGCGTTCGCGTGCTCCGACATCTTCGAGACCATGGCCAGGCTCGTCGCCAACGGCGCGAAATTCGTTGCCATTTCGGAAAATTACTACGACGATCTCGTCGCACGTTTCGCGTTGCCTGAGGCGCAGGTGGCCAGGATGCGAGAATTCGGCGTGCTGTACGAGCGCGCCGGCGGCGGCGAGTATTTTCACGCCTACACGGAACCGTTCGCCGACCGCTTCTTCTTCGAGATCGTACAGCGCGTCGGAGGCTACGACGGCTACGGCGCGCTCAACGCGCCGGCGCGCATGGCATCGCAGCTCCAGCACCAGGCGTCCTGACGCCGGCATTCGACCAAAGATTCGATTTTCCCGGAAAATCAATGATCGACAAGACCGTGGCCACAGTGGCGGGGGCGATCGCCGATATCAAGGACGGTGCGACCGTCATGATCGGCGGTTTCGGCACCGCGGGGATGCCTTCCGAGCTCATCGATGCGCTGATCGCGCACGGCGCACGCGAGCTCACGATCGTCAACAACAACGCGGGCAATGGCGATGTCGGTCTCGCGCTGCTGCTCAAGGCGAAGCGGGTGCGCAAGATCATCTGCTCGTTCCCGCGCCAGACCGATTCGTGGCATTTCGACGCGCTCTACCGCGCCGGAGAGATCGAGCTCGAGCTGGTGCCGCAGGGCAATCTCGCCGAGCGCATCCGCGCAGCCGGCGCGGGAATCGGGGCGTTCTACACGCCGACCGGCTACGGGACCCTGCTCGCGGAAGGCAAGGAAACCCGGGAGATCGACGGCCGACAGTACGTGCTCGAGTATCCGATCCGCGCCGATTTCGCATTGATCAAGGCACTCGCCGGGGACCGATGGGGAAATCTGGTCTACCGCAAGACCGCGCGCAACTTCGGGCCGATCATGGCGTCCGCCGCCCGTTGTACGATCACCCAGGTGCAACGGATCGTCGAGCTCGGCGCGCTGGATCCCGAGGCCGTCGTCACGCCCGGCATTTTCGTCCATCGCGTCGTCGAGGTGGCGGCCGCCGGCGCAGCGACGCTGCAGGATGCGGCTGCGTGAGCGCGACGACCAGGAGAACACGATGAACCGCTACACCCGCGACCAGATGGCCGCGCGCGTCGCCCAGGACATCCAGGACGGCGCCTACGTCAATCTCGGCATCGGCTTGCCGACGCTCGTCGCCAACCACCTGCCGAAGGATCGGGAGATCATCCTGCACACCGAGAACGGCCTGCTCGGCATGGGGCCCGCGCCGGCGCCGGGGGCCGAGGATCCCGACCTGATCAATGCAGGCAAGCAGCCGGTCACCGCATTGCCGGGCGCCTCGTTCTTCCATCACGCGGACTCGTTCGCGATGATGCGTGGCGGCCACCTCGACTGCTGCGTGCTGGGCGCATTCCAGGTGTCGGTCGAGGGTGATCTCGCGAACTGGCATACCGGCGCGCCCGACGCGATCCCCGCTGTCGGCGGCGCGATGGACCTCGCGCTCGGCGCCAAGAGCGTGTACGTGATGATGGAACACCTGACCAGGAGCGGCGAGAGCAAGATCGTTTCGCAGTGCACGTATCCGGTCACCGCGCTGCGTTGCGTCAGCCGGATCTATACGGACCTGGCGGTGCTCGAGGTGACACCTGGCGGCCTGCGCGCCGTCGCCATCGTCGACGGTCTGTCGCTGCCCGAGCTCGCGCGCCTGTCCGGCGTCGCCATCGACGGCTAGGATGACGACCATGGCCGAAGCCTTCATATGTGACGCGATCCGGACCCCGATCGGGCGCTACGGTGGTGCGCTTTCCGGCGTACGCACCGACGATCTCGCCGCCGCACCGCTGCAGGCGCTGATGCAGCGCAACTCCGGCGTCGACTGGGGCGCGGTCGACGACGTCGTCTACGGCTGCGCCAATCAGGCCGGCGAGGACAATCGCAACGTCGGCCGCATGGCGTTGCTGCTCGCCGGCCTGCCGCCGGAGGTGCCGGGCACGACGGTCAACCGCCTGTGCGGCTCGAGCCTCGACGCGATCACCATCGCCTCGCGCGCGATCAAGGCGGGGGAGGGCTCGCTGCTGCTGGCCGGCGGCGTCGAGAGCATGTCCCGCGCACCTTTCGTGCAGGGCAAGGCGACCGAGGCGTTTTCGCGGGTGGCGAAGATCGAGGACACGACCATCGGCTGGCGCTTCGTCAACCCGCTGATGAAGGCGCGCTACGGCATCGACTCCATGCCCGAAACCGCGGAGAACGTGGCGCAGGAATTCGGCATCGGTCGCGCCGACCAGGATGCGTTCGCGCTGCGCAGCCAGCAGCGCGCCGCGGCGGCGATCGCCGACGGGCGCATGGCCGAGGAGATCGCGCCGGTCGCCATCCCCCAGCGCAAGGGCGATCCGGTGATCGTCGCCGCCGACGAGCATCCGCGGGCGACCTCGCTCGAGGCGCTGGCGAAGCTCAAGGGCATCGTGCGCCCCGACGGCAGCGTCACCGCGGGGAACGCTTCGGGCGTCAACGACGGCGCCTGCGCGCTGATCATCGCCTCCGAGGACGCCGCCCGGCGCAACGGGCTGACGCCCCGGGCGCGCATCGTCGCCGGTGCCGTGGCGGGGGTCGCGCCGCGCATCATGGGCTTCGGCCCCGCCCCCGCGATGCGCAGGGTTCTCGCGCGTGCGAAGCTCACGCTGGCCGACATCGACCTGATCGAGTTGAACGAGGCGTTCGCTGCGCAGGCACTGGCGGTGACGCGGGATCACGGATTGCCCGACGATTCCCCGAAGGTCAATCCGATGGGCGGCGCGATCGCGCTTGGACATCCGCTGGGCGCGAGCGGCGCGCGCCTGGTCACCACCGCCCTCTATCAGCTGCGCCGCACCGGGGGGCGCTACGCGCTGTGCACGATGTGCATCGGCGTCGGCCAGGGCATCGCCCTCATCATCGAACGTGTCTGAACCGGGACGATCATGAAACTGCCATCGCAGCAATACGGGGAGTTCTACCAGCGCGACCGGACGATCCATCCGCCGGCCTACGCGCCGACCTACAAGACCAGCGTGCTGCGCTCGCCGCAGAAGACGCTGATCTCCCTGCAGAACTCGCTGTCGGAGATCACCGGGCCGGTGTTCGGCGCCGACGAGCTCGGTCCGCTGGACAACGACCTGATCATGAACTACGCCAAGAGCGGGCTGCCGATCGGCGAGCGCATCGTCGTGCACGGCTACGTTCTGGACGAGAACGGACACCCGGTGAAGAACGCGCTGGTCGAGGTGTGGCAGGCGAACGCCGGCGGTCGCTACCGGCACAAGAACGACATCTACATCGCGCCGGTCGACCCCAACTTCGGCGGCTGCGGCCGCGTGCTGACCGACGAGAACGGACGCTACCATTTCCGGACGATCAAGCCCGGGCCGTACCCGTGGCGCAACAACGTCAACGACTGGCGACCCGCGCACATCCACTACTCGATCTCGGGGTCGGGATGGGCGCAGCGCCTGATCACCCAGATGTATTTCGAAGGCGATCCGCTGATCGCGAGCTGCCCGATCCTGCGCACGATCCCGTCGGAGGCGGCCGTGCGCCAGCTGATCGCGCCGCTCGACCGCAACGCCGGCGTCCAGCTCGACAGCCTCGCCTACCGCTTCGATGTCGTGCTCCGCGGTTCGCGCGCGACATGGTTCGAGAACGCCGTGCAACCCGACGACGCAATGCAACGGGAATGACGATCATGGTCAACCAGCTCGAGTACCTGAAGGAAACAGCGTCGCAGACCGCCGGGCCCTACGTCCACATCGGGCTCGCCCCGAAGGAGGCCGGTTTCGACATCTTCGAGAACAACTTCGGCAGCGTGCTGGCCGGTCCGAAGACCAAGGGTGAGCGCATCCGGGTCGAAGGGCGCGTGATCGACGGCTCGGGGACGCCCCTGCGCGACGTCCTGATCGAGATCTGGCAGGCGAACGCGGCAGGCAAGTACAACCACCCTGCGGACCGGCAGAACAAGCCGATCGACAGGACCTTCCGCGGCTGGGGTCGCGGATGCTCGGATTTCAAGACGGGCATCTACACGTTCGACACCATCAAGCCGGGCTCGGTGACGGGACGCAACAATCGCCCGATGGCGCCCCACATCAGCTTCTGGATCGTCGCCCGCGGCATCAACGTCGGCCTCTCCACCAGGATGTACTTTTCCGACGAGCAGGCGGCCAACGCCAAGGACCCGGTGCTGAACCTGATCGAATGGGAAGTGCGCCGCAAGACCCTGATCGCCACGCGCGAGGAGCGCAAGGGGCAGGTCGTCTACCGGTTCGACATCAACATCCAGGGTCCCGACGAGACGGTCTTCTTCGACATCTGATGCCCCGCTGATGTCCGACATGCTGTTCACCACCGATGCGATGCGCGCCGTGTTCTCGGACCGGATGCGCATCCAGCGGATGCTCGATTTCGAGCGCGCACTCGCCCAGGCGGAAGCCTCGGTCGGGGTGATTCCCCAAGGCGCGGCCGATGCGATCTCGACGGAGTGCAACGCCGGCCGCTTCGATCCCGCGGCGCTCGCCGCGGCCGCCCGGAGCGCCGGCAATCTCGCGATCCCGCTGGTCGCCACGCTGACGCGAAACGTCGCCGCGGCCGATCCGGTCGCCCGCGGCTACGTCCACTGGGGGGCGACGAGCCAGGACGTCATCGACACCGGGCTCGTGCTGCAGCTGCGCGACGCGCTGGCATTGATCGACGCCGACGTCGACCGCCTGGCGGCGGCGCTGGCGGTGCAGGCGCGCCGCCATGCGACGACGGTGCTCGCGGGCCGCACCTGGCTGCAGCAGGCGATCCCGGTCACCCTGGGCGTCAAGCTCGCCGGGGTCGTCAGCGCGCTGGATCGGCACCGCGCGCGACTGTCGCAGTTGCGCGACCGGGCGCTGGTCCTGCAGTTCGGCGGCGCCGTGGGAACCCTGGCAGCGCTGGGTGAGCGTGGCATCGAGGTCAGCGAAGCGCTGGCCGCGCAGCTCACGCTGCCCCTGCCCGACTTGCCCTGGCACACGCAGCGTGACCGCGTCTGCGAAGTGGCGGCGGTGCTGGGCATGCTGGCGGCCACGCTCGGCAAGCTCGCGCGCGACCTGGCACTGCTCGCGCAGACCGAGGTCGCCGAAGTGTTGGAGCCGGCGGCGCCGGGACGCGGCGGCTCCTCGACGATGCCCCAGAAGCGCAACCCGGTGGGCGCTTCGGTCGCGATCGCCGCGGCCCTGCGCGTCCCCGGGCTGGTCGCAACGATGCTCGCTGCCGCCGCGCAGGAGCACGAGCGCGGGCTGGGAAACTGGCCCGCCGAGTGGGAGACGCTTCCCGAGATCGCGCTGCTCGTCGCGGGCGCCTTGGCCGCGATGGTCGACGTCGCGCCGGGCCTCGACATCGATGCGGAGCGGATGCGGGCGAACCTCGAACTCACGCAGGGCCAGGTCTACGCCGAAGCGGTGCAGATGGCGCTCGCGAACGCCATCGGCCGCGATCGAGCCCATGCGCTGGTCGCCGACGCCTGCCGGCGCGCGGCAAGCGAGGGTATCCATCTGCGCGAGCTGCTGCGTGGAATTCCCGAGGTCGCCGCGACGCTGGATGCGGCAACCCTCGACCGCGCGTTCGATCCTGCCGGGTACCTGGGCGAGAGCCGGCGCTACATCGAGCGTGCGCTCGCCGCCCATCCGGCCTGAAGGAGACATGCGACCATGCCGTTCGCCAACGCAGGGGGCGTCCGCCTGCACTACCGGATCGACGGTGACGCCGCCGCGCCGCCACTCGTCCTTTCCAATTCGCTCGGGGCCTCGCTCGAGATGTGGGAGCCGCAGATGCCGGAGCTTTCGGCGCGCTTTCGCGTCGTCCGCTACGACGCCCGCGGGCATGGCGATTCCGAGGTTGCGCCGGGACCCTACACGATCGCGATGCTGGGGGCAGACGTGGCGGGGCTGCTCGATGCGCTGGGCATCGCGCGCGCGCATTTCTGCGGCCTGTCGATGGGCGGGATGACCGGAATGTGGCTCGGCGTCAACGCGCCGGAGCGCCTCGATCGCCTGGTGCTCGCCAACACCGCGGCGAAGATCGGCACTGCCGACATGTGGAACGCGAGGATCGACGCGATCCGCAGCGGAGGGATGGCGGCAGTCGCGTCGGCCGTGCTGGCGCGCTGGTTCACCCCCGCGCAGCTCGAGCAGCCGACGCCGCTCGTGTCCAGGCTGCGCGCCAGCTTCGAGCGCACGTCGGTCGACGGCTACGTTGCGTGCTGCGCGGCGGTTCGCGACATGGACCAGCGCGACGTGCTGTCGCGCATCCACGCACCGACGCTGGTGATCGCCGGCACCCACGATCAGTCGACGCCCCCCGACGACGGGCGCTTCATGGCCGACCGCATTCCCGGAGCGCGCTATGTCGAGCTGCCGGCCCCGCACCTGTCGAACGTGCAGGCAGCACCTGCGTTCACGCAGGCCCTGATGCAGTTCCTGATCGAACGCAAGGAGTGACCGCAATGGACGAAACCGACCGCTACGACCGCGGCATGGCCGTGCGCCGTGCCGTGCTGGGCGACGCGCACGTCGACCGGACGCTGGCCAAGCGCAACGAGTTCAACACCGATTTCCAGGAGCTGATCACCCGTTACGCCTGGGGCGAGATCTGGGCCCGGCCGGAGCTGTCGCGACATACGCGCAGCCTGCTCACGATCGCGATGATGGTGGCGCTCAACCGCGGCGACGAGCTCAGGCTGCACCTGCGCGGTGCGTTCAACAACGGCGTGACGCGCGACGAGATCAAGGAGGTGCTGCTGCACTGCGCGATCTACGCCGGAGTCCCCGCCGCCAATTCCGCGTTTCACGTCGCCGAGGAGGTGTTCGCGCAGATGCATCCGCCGCCGGAGTGAGGTCAGAGCAGCTGGAATGCCAGCGCGGCGACGAGTGTCGGCGGCAGCGCCGCCAGCAGCAGCCCGACCGGACGTATCGCCTCGTCCTCGAAATGGCCGCGCAGGATCGCAAAACCCGCAGGATTGGGCGCGTTGGCGATGACGGTCAGGCCGCCGCCGGCCACCGCGCCGGCGACCAGCGCGTACTTGAACCCGGCGTCGAGATTCGGGACCAGCGACCCGAGGTAGGTGAGGGCGGCGTTGTCCGCGACTGCGGTGAGGGCCATCGCCCCGTAGTAGACGGTGGTCGAGTCCATGTCCTGCAGCAGTGGAACGAGCCACCATCGCTGCAGGCCGCCCAGCACGATGAGACCGGCGAGGAAGAAGCCGACGAGCAGGCCCTCCTTCAGGATCAGGCGGTCCTGGAACTGCGGGTAGGCGGTCGCGAAGCCGAGGAAGAACAGCAGCAGTCCGATGAATGCCGCCGGGTGATGGGCGAACGCCACCACGCCCAGCAGAAAGAGTACGTGGACCGCAGTCGCCCATCGCGGCATGCGCGTGCCGCTCGCCCCTGGCGGAAGGGGTAGCCGGGCGAGTTCACGCCGGAAAATCAGCGTCGTCGCCACGGCGTTGACGCCGACCGCGACCGCCGATTTCCAGCCGAAGTGCGCCAGCATGAACCCGAGGTCCCAGTTCCATTTCGCGGCCACCATCAGGACCGGGGGCGCAGCAAACGGGGTCAGCGTGCCCCCGATCGACACGTTGACGAAGAGCACGCCCAGTGTCGCGTACTTGAGCCTGGTCGAGACACCGTGCGCGTAGATGCGCTCGCCCAGCATCATGGCGGCGAGCGTCATCGCGGCCGGCTCGGTGATGAACGATCCCAGGAGCGGCACGAAAGACAGCGAGGCGAGATAGAACGCCGTCGTGCGGTCGACCGGAATGAATCCGGCGATCGCGGCGACGCTCGCCCTTGCGAGAGTCAGTATCGCCCGGCTGCCCGCGACGACCATGATCGCGAAGACGAACAAGGGCTCGGTGAAGTCGCGGGAATCGAGGTAGCCGGTCGCCGTGCCCGTGCCCGTCAGACCGGCCATCACGACCATCAGGACCGTCGCCCAGATGCCGAAGACGACCTCGACCTCGCCCAGCAGGTGCAGGATGCCGGCGTGCTCGGGGCGGCGATGCGCCATCCGCTGGAAGAACGCGGTGGAGAACGTATGCACCAGCGCGACCACGAACAGCGCGGCGCCGAACCATTCCACGATGATCATCGGCGCCACGTGGAATGCCGGCCCGGCAGACAGCTTCAGCGCTTGCGGCCGAGCAGCGACCCGAGTACGCCGCGGACGATCTCGCGGCCGATCGACGAACCGACGGTGCGCACCGCGCTCTTGGCCATCGCCTCGACGAGGCTGTCCTTGCGTCCGCTGCCGGTCATCAGCCCGCCGAGCGACCCCTTGATCGAATCCATGATGCCGCCGCCCTGGTCGCCGGCTGCGGCGCCGCCCGCCGACGCGGACGCTGCTGCCCGTCCGGCGAGCTTCTCGTAGGCGGATTCGCGGTCGACCGCCTGGTCGTAGACGCCCTTGACCGGCGATGCGGCGATGACCGCCTTGCGTTCGTCGGGGGTGATCGCGCCGATCCGGGACGCGGGCGGCAGCACCCACGCGCGCTCGACCATTCCCGGGCGGCCTTTTTCGTCGAGGAACGAGACCAGGGCTTCGCCCACGCCCAGTTCGGTGATGGCCTTCTCGGTGTCGATCTTCGGATTGGCGCGCATCGTCGTGGCGGCCGACTTGACGGCTTTCTGGTCGCGTGGCGTGAATGCCCGCAGCGCGAACTGGATGCGGTTGCCGAGCTGACCCAGGACGGTGTCGGGGATGTCGAGCGGATTCTGGGTGACGAAGAACACGCCGACGCCTTTCGAACGGATCAGCCGCACGACCTGCTCGATCTTGTCCAGCAGCGCCTTGGGCGCATCGGTGAACAGCAGGTGTGCCTCGTCGAAGAAGAAGACGAGCTTCGGTTTGTCCGGGTCGCCGACTTCCGGAAGGCGCTCGTAGAGCTCGGACAGCAGCCAGAGCAGCATCGTCGCGTAGAGCTGCGGCGACTGCATCAGGCGGTCGGCCGCGAGCACGTTGACGATGCCGCGCCCGCCGTCGGTCTGCAGCAGGTCGTCGACGTTCAGCATCGGCTCGCCGAAGAACGAAGCAGCCCCCTGCTGTTCGAGGGTCAGCAGGCCCCGCTGGATCGCGCCTATCGATGCCGCCGAAATGTTGCCGTAGGAGGTCTGCAGCTCCTGGGCGTGGCTGGCCGCGTATTCGAGCAGCGCCCGGAGGTCCTTCAGGTCGAGCAGCAGCATGCCGCTGTCGTCGGCGAGCTTGAACGCCAGCGTCAGTACGCCCTGCTGCGTCTCGTTGAGATTCAGGATCCGGGACAGCAGCAACGGCCCGAAGTCGCTGACGGTCGCCCGCACCGGGTGTCCCTGCTCGCCGAAGACGTCCCAGAACACCGTGGGCATGCCGGCGAACTTCGGTTCGGGGGCGCCGATCGCCTTCAGGCGCTGGGCGAGTTTCGGCGAGCTCGCACCCGGCCGGCTGATCCCCGCCAGGTCGCCCTTGACGTCGGACATGAACACGGGGACGCCGATGGCGCTCATGCGTTCGGCAATCACCTGCAGGGAGACGGTCTTGCCGGTGCCGGTGGCGCCGGCGATCAGACCGTGGCGGTTGGCGAGTGCCGGGAGGAGGTCGAGTTCGAGGTCGCCGTGGATGGCGATGGGCAGCGGGTCGGCCATTCGATCGGGCTCCGGGGAGTGCGGGTGAGGAGGGCTGCAGGGCCCCCGGGTGCCGAGTGTAGCGCGGTTCCCCCTGTCCACTCGGGCCCGAGGCTGCCAGAATGACAGGTTTCCTGCTACAATTGCGCCCGACAAGTAACGAGAAATGGGCTGGGCGCAGCCCATTTTTTTTTGGGGCTTCGGCCCAACCTTTGGACGCGAATGGCATCGGCATTGGGTGAACTGCTGGAACGGACGGTACCGCCGCTCGGTTACGAGCTCGTCGACTGGGACCTGTCGGCGAGGAGCGGGCTCGTCCGCGTGTTCATCGACAAGTCGGGCGGCGTCGACGTCGAGGACTGCGCGAAGGTTTCGAACCACCTCACCCGCCTGTTTGCGGTGGAGGACGTCGCTTTCGAGCGGCTCGAGGTGTCGTCGCCCTGGCTCGACCGTCCGCTCAAGCGGCTCGCCGATTTCGAACGCTTTGCTGGCCAGCAGGCTCAGCTGACGCTCACGACCCCGGTCGACGGGGCGCGCCGGATCAAGGGAATCCTGCGGGGTACCCAGGGCGACGACGTGCTCGTCGAGACGCCCGGAGGCGTGCGATCGTTCCCGCTCGGAGCGATCGGCAGTGCGCGGCTCGTGCCCGCGATCGACTGGAGAAAATGATCATGAACCGCGAACTACTGCTGCTGGTCGACGCCCTTTCGCGCGAGAAGAACGTGCCGAAGGAGATCGTGTTCACGGCGCTCGAGGCCGCGCTCGCGTCGGCGACCAAGAAGAAATACGCCGACAACATCGATGCGCGCGTGGCGATCGACCGGGAGACCGGCGACTACGATTCGTTCCGGCGCTGGACCGTCGTGCCAGACGAGGAGCACGAGGAGCCGGCGCACCAGCTCGCGATCACCGACGCGATCGAGCGTGATCCCGAGCTCAAGCTCGGCGACGTCGTCGAGGAGCCTCTGGAGCCGGTCGAGTTCGGACGCATCGGCGCCCAGGCGGCCAAGCAGGTGATCCTGCAGAAGATCCGCGACGCCGAGCGCGAGCAGATCCTGAACGACTTCCTCGAGCGCGACGACAACCTGCTGTCGGGAACCGTCAAGCGCATCGAGCGCGGCAGCGTGATCGTCGAATCGGGCCGCATCGAGGGCGTGATCCCGCGCGACCAGCTGATCCCGAAGGAGATGCTGCGCGTCGGCGACCGGGTCCGCGCCTATGTCATGAAGATCGACCGCACCGCCAAGGGCCCGCAGCTCATCCTGTCGCGCGTCGCGCCCGAGTTCATCATGCGGCTGTTCGAGCTCGAGGTTCCCGAGATCGAGGAAGGGCTGATCGAGATCAAGGCCGCCGCCCGCGACCCCGGAATCCGCGCCAAGATCGCCGTCAAGTCGAACGATCCGCGCCTCGACCCGCAGGGCACCTGCATCGGCATGCGCGGCTCGCGCGTGACCGCCGTCACCAACGAACTCGCCGGCGAGCGCGTCGACATCGTCCTGTGGTCCGACGATCCTGCGAAGCTCGTCATCAACGCGCTGGCCCCCGCCGAGGTGCAGAGCATCATCGTCGACGAGGAGCGCCACGCGATGGACGTCGTCGTCGACGAGGAGAACCTCGCGATCGCCATCGGTCGCAGCGGCCAGAACGTCAGGCTCGCCTCCGAGCTCACCGGATGGGAGCTCAACCTGATGAGCGTCGAGGAATCCCAGCAGAAGCACGAAGCGGAGACCGGTCGCCTGCGTGCGCTGTTCATGGAGAAGCTCGACGTCGACGAGGAGGTCGCCGACATCCTGATCGGCGAGGGCTTCACCTCGCTCGAGGAAGTCGCGTACGTGCCGATCACGGAGATGATGGAAATCGAATCCTTCGACGAGGACACGGTGAACGAGCTGCGGTCCCGAGCGCGGAATGCGCTGCTGACCGACGCGATCGCCCGCGAGGAGTCGGTGGAGAATGTCGAGGAAGCGCTGCTTGCGCTGGACGGCATGGACACGGAGATCGCAAGCAAGCTCGCCGCGAACGGCATCACGACCCGCGATGCGCTGGCCGATCTTGCCGGCGACGAGCTGGTCGAGCTGACCGGGATGGACGAGGCGAAGGCGCAGGACCTGATCATGAAGGCCCGCGCGCACTGGTTCGAGACGCCCGCGCAGCCGCCGCAGTCCGGCGCAGCGGCGTGACGGCGGAGCGGAAACGGAATTAGGGCAGGATAGGCAGTACGGGAGAGCCGCATGGCGCAGACGACAATCGAACAATTCGCGACCGACCTGAAGATGCCGGCGGGCGCGCTGCTGGAGCAGCTCGCCGCGGCCGGCGTTGCAGGCAAGAAGCAGGGTGACAAGCTGACCGAGCAGGACAAGACACGCCTGCTCGATTACCTGCGCAAGCAGCATGGCGCCGCCGCGGATGCCAAGAAGCGGATCACGCTGACCCGCAAGCAGACCTCCGAGATCAAGGCCGCCGATTCGACCGGCAAGGCCCGCACGATCCAGGTCGAGGTGCGCAAGAAGCGCGTCCTCGTCCGCCGCGAGGAAGGCGAGGCGGCGCCCGCGGCGCCCGCACCCGTGGTCGAGGAGGCGCCGGCGGTGCCCGCGCCCGCAGCCGAGGAGGCGCCACAACCGGCGGCCGCCCCG
The DNA here is from genome assembly GCA_035470905.1 of Casimicrobiaceae bacterium. Lineage (GTDB taxonomy): Bacteria > Pseudomonadota > Gammaproteobacteria > Burkholderiales > Casimicrobiaceae > VBCG01. Next base: position 3,785 of record DATIQL010000134.1, on the reverse strand, counting down.
ACGCCGGCGCCGGCGCCGAGGCCGACGCCAAGGTCGGGGCCGGTGCTGTCCGCCGAGGAAATCGCCGCCCGCGAGGCCGAGGAGCGCAAGGCGCAGGAACTGATCGCGCGCCAGCAGGAAGACCTTCAGAAGAAGCAGGAAGAGGTCGCGAAACGCAAGTCCAGGAAGGAAAAGGAGGCCGAGGAAGCGGTTGCGCGCGCTGCCGCGGACGCGAAGGCTGCGGAAGAAGCGAAGGCCGCGGCCGAAGCGGCTGCCGCCAAGCCGCAGGCTCCGGCTGCCGGCAAGCCTGCCGGAACCGAGGGCACGTTGCATCGACCTGCCGCACGGCCTGGCGAAAAGCGCGAAAAGGCAGCCAAGAAGGCCCCTGGCCAGGTCTTCCAGGAGGAGGCGGCCCGGCGCCGTGCGCTGCGCCTGCGCGGTGACACGACGGGCGGCGCGACCGCCACTGGCTGGCGGGGCGCCAAAGGCGGGCGTCACGGGCGCGACGAGGAGGGTGGCGAGGGCTACGCCGGGACGATGCCGGCGATGCCGCAGGTGCGCGAGATCTCCGTGCCCGAGACGATCACCGTTGCCGACCTTGCGCACAAGATGTCGGTGAAGGCTGCCGAGGTGATCAAGGCACTGATGAAGATGGGATCGATGGTCACGATCAACCAGGTGATCGACCAGGAAACCGCGATGATCGTCGTCGAGGAAATGGGCCACAAGGCGAAGGCGGCCAAGCTCGACGAACCCGACGCGCTGCTCGCGGAGGCTGAGGTCGCGCACGCAGCCGACGCGCTGCCGCGGCCACCGGTCGTCACCGTGATGGGCCACGTCGACCACGGCAAGACGTCGCTGCTCGACACCATCCGGCGCACGCGCGTGGCGAGCGGTGAAGCCGGCGGCATCACCCAGCACATCGGCGCGTACCACGTCGAGACGCCCAAGGGCGTCATCACGTTCCTCGACACGCCGGGCCACGAGGCGTTCACGGCGATGCGCGCGCGCGGCGCCAAGGTGACCGACATCGTCGTGCTCGTCGTCGCCGCCGACGACGGCGTCATGCCGCAGACCAAGGAGGCGATTGCGCACGCGAAGGCGGGCAACGTCCCGCTGGTGGTCGCGATCAACAAGATCGACAAGCCGGACGCGAATCCCGACCGCGTCAAGCAGGAGCTCGTCGCCGAAAGCGTGCTGCCCGAGGAATACGGCGGCGACGTCCAGTTCATCCCGGTCTCGGCCAAGACGGGGCAGGGCATCGACGCGCTGCTCGACGCCATCCTGCTGCAGGCGGAAGTGCTGGAACTGAAGGCGCCGCGGGACGCGCCGGCCAAGGGCATCGTCATCGAATCGCGACTCGACAAGGGCCGCGGGCCGGTGGCGACCGTCCTCGTGCATTCGGGAACGCTGCGGCGCGGCGACATCGTGCTCGCAGGCGCGGTGTTCGGCCGCGTGCGCGCGATGAACGACGAGGCCGGCAAGGCGGTCACCGAGGCGGGCCCCGCGATTCCGGTCGAGATCCAGGGCCTGTCCGACGTGCCGCTCGCAGGCGAGGAAGTCATGGCGCTCGGCGACGAGCGCAAGGCGCGCGAGATCGCGCTGTTCCGCCAGGGCAAGTTCCGCGACGTCAAGCTCGCCAAGCAGCAGGCGGCGAAGCTCGAGAACATGTTCGAGCAGATGGGCGAGAGCGGAGTGAAGACCCTCACGCTGATCGTCAAGGCCGACGTGCAGGGCAGCTACGAAGCGCTGTCGCAGGCGCTGACCAAGCTGTCGACCGACGAGGTCAAGGTGAACATCGTCCATGCCGCGGTCGGCGGCATCACCGAATCCGACGTCAACCTGGCGCTCGCGTCCAAGGCCGTGATCATCGGCTTCAATACGCGCGCCGACGGGCAGGCGCGCAAGCTCGCCGAATCGGGTGGCGTGCAGATCCGCTACTACGACATCATCTACGAAGCGGTCGACGACGTGAAGGCCGCGCTTTCGGGGATGCTGGCACCGGAGCAGAAGGAAAGCCGCCTGGGGCTGGTCGACGTGCGCGAGGTCTACCGGATCTCGAAGGTGGGCACCGTCGCGGGCTGCTACGTGCTCGAGGGTCTCGTCCGCCGCGGCTCGAAGGTTCGCGTGCTGCGCGACAACGTCGTGATCCACGACGGCGAGCTCGATTCGCTCAAGCGCTTCAAGGACGATGTCCGGGAGGTGAAGGCGGGCTTCGAGTGCGGGCTGTCGATCAGGAACTTCAACGACATCCAGCAGAAGGACCAGCTCGAGGTGTACGAAATCGTCGAGGTTTCGCGCAGCCTTTGACCGGGGCTCGAGGGCGCGGCGCTGCCGCGCCTGCGAGCGCCCTCTCGCCGACATGAAAAAGACGTCGCAGCGCGCGCAGCGGGTGGGTGACCAGATCCAGCGGGAACTCGCCGATCTGCTGAAGAACGAGGTCAAGGACCCGCGCGTCGGCCCGGTGACGATCACCGAGGTCGACGTCAGCGCCGACCTTTCCCACGCGACGGTCCGCTTCACCCATCTCGCGGGCAGGGAAAAATCGCCGGCGGCCGTCGATGCGCTCGCCCGCACTGCCGGATTCCTGCGCAGCGAGCTCGCACACCGCTTGAACCTCTACTCGGTGCCGCAGCTGCATTTCGTCTACGACGACTCGATCGAGGCAGGCATGCGCCTGTCGCAGCTCATCGACGCTGCCGTCGCCGAAGACCGCAAGCGTCAGGAGTAGGCCTCGATGTCTGCACCGCGGCGCGCACCGCGACGCCGCATCGACGGCGTGCTCCTGCTCGACAAGGCGGCCGGCATCACCTCCAATGCGGCGCTCGGGCAGGCGAAGCGCCTCTACAACGCCGAAAAGGCCGGGCACACCGGCACGCTGGACCCGCTGGCGTCGGGACTGCTTCCGCTTTGCTTCGGGGAGGCAACCAAATTCGCCCAGCTGCTGCTCGATGCTCCGAAGCGCTATGTCGCGACCATTCGCTTCGGTGTGGCGACGACGACGCAGGATGCTGAGGGCGAGATCGTCGCCACGCGGCCGGTTGCGTTCGGCGCCGGCGAGGTGGCAGCCGCATTGGCGCGCTTCGTCGGCCGCCAGACCCAGGTCCCGCCAGCGCACTCGGCGCTGAAGTTCGCGGGCCGCCCTTACTACGAGTACGCGCGCGCCGGGGTGGAGATCCCGCGTGCGGCGCGCGAAATCGTCATCCACGCGCTGGCGCTGGTCGAATGGCGTGCGCCCGACGCCGTCGTCGACGTGCTGTGCAGCAAGGGAACCTACGTACGCGCGCTCGCCGCCGATCTCGGCGAGGCGCTCGGCGGTGGCGCGCACCTGGCGGCGCTGCGGCGGACCGCGAGCGGCGGATTCGACATCCGCGATGCCCATACGATCGAGGCGCTGGCGGCAATGGACGGGAGCAGGCGCGACGATTGCCTGCTTCCGCCGTCGGCGTTGACCGCGCAGCTGCCCGGGCTGGACGTCGACCCGGCGACGGCGAAGCGCTTCCTGCAGGGTGGCGCGATCGCCGCCCCGGCCCGGCAGGACGGGCTCGTGGCCGTGTACGAGGGCTCGACCCTGCTCGGCATCGCCGACGTCGAGGCGGGGCGGGCGCAACCGCGGCGGGTGATTGTCGCCCGGCCGACGGCGAACGAGCGATCGTCGGGCGAGCTTCTTGAAAACTAAGCGTTTTCCAAGCTATAATCGCCCTCTTGTCCGAAGCTGAACAGAGAACAGGAAGAGACATGGCCGTAACGGTTGCCGACAAGGCGAAGGTCATCGCCGATAACCAGCGCGCGAAGGGCGACACCGG
>DATIQL010000133.1:0-8923 GCA_035470905.1 Casimicrobiaceae bacterium | reverse complement strand
TCGAGCGCCGTGACATCGAGGCCGAGCTCCGCCGCCAGCGCATGGTTGAGGAACAGCAGCCGCGGTGCGGGCACGGTTGCCGGTCGCCAGGGCACGTAGAACCCCTCGAGTTCCCGAGCGAACGAATTGTCGAAGCGGAATGCGGCGACCGCAGCCACCGGGTCGCAGGTCGTGGCCATCGCCAAGTGTCCCACACCTCGGGATCCTGCGGCTGCGCGCGCCGACTCCGCCGCCGCTTCGGAAGGCCGGCACCAAAGAAAAGCCGCCAGTGAAGGCGGCTCTCCTGGTGCGCTCCGGGTTCCGCGACCTCAGTCGATGATGTGGTACACCGGCGCCTTCTCCATCTCCCACTTGCCGGTATGGCGGTCATAGCGCGAGAGGGTGAAGCAGTGCCAGTTCTCGTCATCCAGCTTCATGTGATCGCCCCGATAGTAGTACCCGGGCCACCGCGTCTCCTTGCGGAACAGCGTGTGGTGGGTCACGGACTCCGAGGCCAGGAGCCGGTGGTGCAGTTCCCATGTGCGCTGAAGCTGGTGCAGGTCCTCGGCACCGATGTGGCTCATGTCTTCCTTCAGCATCGCCAGCATCTCGAGTCCGCGCTCGAGCATCAGGCCGTTCGTCATGTAGTTGGTGCTGATCCCGCCGACGTATTCGTCCATGATCTTCTCGAGCCGCTGGAGACCGTGGATCGGCAGCAGGTAGCTCGGCGACACGGTTCCCGCGACGATCTCGTTGCGGCCGATGCGGTAGTTCTCGAGCGGCTGGTAGATCGTCCTTTCGAGGTCGCGATACTCCTGCTCGCTGATCTGGGGCTGGTCCCGGCCTTGCTCCATCACGTACCTGACCGCCGCCTTGGCGGCAATGCGGCCTTCGGTGAAGGACCCCGACGAGAACTTGTGGGCGGTGCCCCCGATGGTGTCGCCGGCGCCGAAGAGTCCGTCGACCGTCATCATGCGGTTGTATCCCCACTGGTACTCCGCGGGGGCGTAGTCTTCCGGTCCGCTCGCCCACGCGCCGGAGCACGTGGCATGGGAGCCCATGACGTAGGGCTCGGACGTGGTCAGTTCGGGATTGACGTGCTTGGGATCGATGTTCTGCGACGCCCAGACGACCGCCTGCCCGATCGTCATGCCCAGGAAGTTCTCCCAGCCTACGGTCTCCTTGTGCGGATCCTGGAAGGCCTCCTTGGTCACCATGCGAATGGGACCGCGTCCGGCGGCAACCTCCTTCAGGAAAGCGTGGTTGCGCAGGCAGGTCGGCACCGGGTGACGGTCGATGTAGTCACCCACCAGAGCCTTGGTGTCCTCGTACCAGCGCTTTTCGTATTCCTCGCCATAGCCGTTCTGCGTGTACGTCTTCAGGTGGAGGAAGTAGGCGCCGACGGGACCGTAGCCGTCCTTGAAGCGGGTGAGGACGATGCGGTTCTCCATCTGCGTCATCTTGGCGCCGACCTGGATCGGCAGGGCGTACGCGGATGCGCTGCTCCAGGGCGCGTACCAGGTCCGCCCCATCCCCTCGCCCACCGCGCGCGGCTTGAAGATGTGCGATGCACCGCCGGCGCCGACGATCACGGCCTTCGCGCGGAACACGTAGTAATCGCCGGTGCGGACATTGAATCCCACGGCGCCGCCCACCCGGTTGGGCTTGCTCTTGTCCATCAGCAGGTGGGTGACCATGATCCGGTTGTAGACCTCGGTCGCGGCCTTGCGCGCCGCCTCGGCGACAATCGGCTTGTAGCTTTCGCCGTGGATCATGATCTGCCACTTGCCCTCGCGCTGGTACCGTCCGGTCGCGGGGTCCTTCATCATCGGCAGGCCCCATTCCTCGAACTTGTGCACGGTGCCGTCCACGTGCCGCGCGATGTCGTAGCCGAGGTCCTCGCGCACCAGGCCCATCAGGTCGTTGCGCGCGTAGCGGACATGGTCCTCGGGCTGGTTCTCGCCCCACTGCATGCCCATGTAGCAGTTGATCGCGTAGAGGCCCTGCGCGACGGCGCCGCTGCGTTCGATGTTCGCCTTCTCCACGCACACGATCTTCAGATCGCGCCCCCAGTGCCGGGCCTCGTAGGTGGCGCCGCAGCCGGCCATGCCGCCGCCGATGACGAGGATGTCCGCATCGACGAATACCGTCTTCCTGCCTCCGAAGAGACTCATCACACGACTCCCTGCTTGAGTTGGTCCTTGCGCAGCGCCGGCAGGCCACCCTCGACCTTGAGCGATTGCGGCTCGTGGGCGAGTTCCTGGGTGGCGAAATCCGCGGAGGTGGGCGCCGCGTACTCGGCCGGCCCCTTGATCGATCCCCAGGGCGTCGTCCGGATCGGGGACACGAAGTTCTTCTCGCGACCGTCGCGGAACTTGAGCTTCCAGGAAACCGTTCCCTTGCCTTCCTCGCGAAGCACCCGGACGCTGTGTCCCAGGGGGGCAAAGTCGGCATAGCCGCGGACATCGATGGCGTGCTGCGGACAGGCCTTCACGCAGGAGTAGCACTCCCAGCACATGTTCGGCTCGATGTTGTAGGCGCGCCGATAGGTCTTGTCGATGTGCATGATGTCGGACGGGCAGATGTCGACGCAATGTCCGCAGCCGTCGCACCGGGTCATGTAAACGAATGTCGGCATGGCTTCTCGTCTTCTCTCTAGTAGTGCCGGGGCAGTTGGCGCGCGCTGCCGAACGTGTCGGGCTTGTCAGCGGGGCCGGGCAGGTTGCTCCTGAAGCCGTTCGCGCGGGAAACGCGCTTTTCGAACGCCGCGGCGGGCTTGAAGAACATGTGGGCGAATTTGGACCACGGAACCGATCCGAACAGCAGCGTCGTCGCGAGTATGTACAGGCCGAAGAACACGCCCGCCCCGGACCCGCCCGTCGCCTGCAGGAAGGCCCAGATCAGGCCCAGCGTGACGCTGGCGAGCAGCGAGAGGATGAAGAGGTCCGCGCGCATGATGCGGAAAGGCGTGCCGCCCTCGGCGGCGACATCCACCCGGATGAAGAACCAGAACCAGTAGCCGCCCAGCAGGACCATCAGGCCGCCGAGCCACCAGAGTTGGGGCAGGATCGCGGGTGTCGCGACCGCGGGCGTCGGGTAGGCGAACACCATGACGGCCGTGGTGACGACGTAGATCACGAAACCGTACATGGTCAGCAGGTGGGCGATCCGCCGGCGCGGGTTGCAGAATTCCCCTGACGTCAGGACGTCGACGACGCCGGTCTGGATGGCGATCGACATCAGCTCGCCGCCACCGAGCTGGCGCGACACCTTGGCTTTCGATTTTCGCCAGTTCTGGAAGAAATACCTGGCGCTGCCCTTGTGCACGACGTCGAACAGCGTACCTGCCACGACCAGCACGAACATGACGACCACGTAGGTCTGCATGACGGCAGGCGACAGGGATGCCGATAGTGCGGCAAATGGATTGCTGGTGAACATCATTCCCCCTTGTTACTGCACTGATAACTGATTACTGATTACTTAACTGATTCCAAACCTACCCGGCGCGGTGCACACGGAACGGAGATTATGCAACAGCGGAAGATACCCCCTACGGCATCGGCTGCGACATCTTCGTCGCGGTCGCCTGCGAATCCGCATCGTGCACGGGATCGCCGGATTTGAAGCCGCAGAGCCGCCGACGCATCGACAATTCAATCGCCAAAACCTGATTGGAGTCGGGTCGCTGGTGCCCACCCGGCATCGAGTGCGCGCGGAAACGGATTGCCGCGCAAAATGATAGCACCGCCGGAGCGGAATGCGCGTGCCGTGATTGGGTCGCAACGCGGCGTGCTCCGGTGCATCCGGGTCGCGCCCGGACCTGCGGACGCTCGAGGCCCACGAAGCGGGTCGAGAGCAGATCGACATCGGACACCGAACATCCCCCGATAGGGTATTACCCGGATGGGCTAGTCTGCGGCGTCGGCCGAATTTCGAAGACCAGCGCGGCGAGATCCGCCAGGATCCACGTGGCCGGTGCGCCGAGCCCGGCGACCGTTCCCGGGTTGACGAGCCAGGTCCGTCCGCCCCGCAGGTTGTCCTGCTGCGACACGTCCGCTTCGTGCGAATGTCCGCAGCAGACCACGTCGTAGTCGCCGGTGCAGGCCAGCCCGCGCGCATAGTGCGGGTAATGCGTCGCGAACATCCTCCGTCCCGCGAGCGTGAGCTCGGCATCCGCACCGTGGTAGGTAATGAGGCCGCCCGACGCGGTGGAGAGCCTGAACAGCGCAGGCGCGTCGCCCAGGTTGTTGCCGTGGACCAGATGCACGGGCAATCCCAGCTCGAGCAGCGGTCGCAGGGTGTTCCCGCCGATCAGGTCGCCGCAGTGGATCACGGCAACCGCGCCTGCCGCTTTCGCTTCGGCCACGGCGGCGGCGAGCATCGGCGCGCGATCGTGACTGTCGGAGACGATGCAGATCTTCACGGTGTACGCACGTCGGGTGCCCGGTCAGGGTACCGATACCGGCGGCTTGCCCGGCGCGAAGCCGAAGCGCTGGTCCGGGCCGAGATCGCGGAGCGGCCGTCCGTCCACGCCTTGGTTGCGCCGGCGGGCCGGCACATCGGCGGCGGGCGCCTGCCCGGCTTCGGTGAAATCGGCAATCGCGGTGCTCACGGCAGCGGGCTCTCGAAACAACGAATCGTCGATTGCGGAACGCATCGATCGCGGAACGTCGCTGCATCTTAGCAGGCGCGGGCAACCCGGCGCCGCAAGGCTTTGCGCATCGCCCGCCGGCTCCGGCCGCGATCCGCGGCGCCGCGCTGTCATCGGGCTGTCATCTGGCGCGGTCACAATTCGCCCCGATCCCGCCGTGGCGTGCAAGCGGCGGCCAACAACAGGAGATGCAGACAATGCTCAAGACCACCCGCGTACTGGCTGCCGCAGCCGCTTTCGCGGCCGCGTTCAGCGCCAACGCCGCCGATTTCACCGGGGCGGGCTCGACGTTCGCCTATCCGATCTTCGCCAAATGGGCGGACACCTACAAGAAGGATGCCGGCGTCGGCATGAACTACCAGTCGATCGGCTCGGGCGGCGGCATCGCCCAGGTCAAGGCCAAGACCGTGGACTTCGGCGCTTCGGACATGCCCCTGACGGTGGCCGATCTCGACAAGGCCGGCCTGATGCAGTTCCCGGCGATCATGGGCGGGGTCGTGCCCGTCGTGAATCTCGAAGGCGTGAAGCCGGGGGCGATGAAGCTGACCGGCCCGGTGCTGGCCGACATCTACCTCGGCAAGGTCAAGTCGTGGAACGACCCGGCGATCGCGAAGCTCAATCCCGAGCTCAAGCTCCCCCCCGAGCCGATCACCGTCGTGCGTCGCTCCGACGGCTCGGGCACGACCTTCATCTGGACGAACTACCTGTCCAAGGTCAGCCCCGAGTGGAAGGACAAGGTCGGCTCGAGCACCGCGGTGGCATGGCCGGAAGGCGTAGGCGGCAAGGGCAACGAGGGCGTCGCGGCCTACACCCAGCGGATCAAGGGATCGATCGGCTACGTCGAGTACGCGTATGCGAAGAAGAACGCGATGACCTACGCGCTGGTCGCGAACAAGGAAGGCGCCTATGTGCAGCCGAACATCGCCTCCTTCCAGGCCGCCGCGGCCTACGCCGACTGGAAGTCGGCGCCGGGGTTCTACGTGATCATCACCGACCAGCCCGGCAAGACGACCTGGCCCATCGCCGGCGCAACCTTCGTCCTGCTGCAGAAGACGCAGGTCAAGCCCGCGAACGCCGCGCAGGTGATGAAGTTCTTCGACTGGTCGTTCAACCACGGTCAGAAGGCGGCCGAGGAGCTCGACTACGTGCCGCTGCCGCCGAACGTCGTCAAGATGATCGCCGGCGCCTGGCACGCGGACGTCAAGGATCCGTCGGGCAAGGCGATCTGGAACTGACCTCGACAGCCCGAAGTCACGGCAATACCCCTCCGATCCCGTCCCGCGCCCGACCGGCGCCGGACGGGATTGTCTCGCCCGGCCCCGAAGGAACGCTATGATGTCGGCCTCCGAGGCCCAGGTACCGTCGATGCCGATGAACGATGCCGCGACGCGGCACGCCGAGCCGCCGGAGGCGATCCGAGCGTCGCCTCCCCGCTGGCAGGACCCGCTGTTCGAGCACACGACGCGGTTCTTCGCCGTCCTGGTCCTGACGCTGCTGGCGTGCATCATCGTCGCGCTCGCGTATGCGGCGGCGCCGGCGATGGAGAAGTTCGGGCTCGCATTCTTCGTCACCGACGTCTGGAATCCGGTGACGCTGAAGTTCGGCGCGCTCGCGCCGATCTACGGCACGCTCGTCACCTCCGCGATCGCACTGGTCATCGGCGTTCCGCTGAGCTTCGGCATCGCGCTGTTCCTCACCGAGATGTGTCCCGCCGTGCTGAAGCGGCCGCTCGGGACCGCGGTCGAGCTGCTGGCGGCGATCCCTTCGGTCATCTAAGGCATGTGGGGGCTGTTCGTGTTCGCGCCGTTTTTCGCGGATCACGTGCAGCCGCTGCTCACGGACACGCTGGGCAGGGTCTGGCTGATCGGAGCGTTGTTCCAGGGCGCGCCCACCGGGATCGGCATGCTCGCGGCCGGCGTGATCCTGTCGGTGATGATCATTCCGTTCATCGCGTCGGTGATGCGCGACGTGTTCGAGGTCGTCCCGCCGGTGTTGAAGGAATCGGCCTACGGCCTGGGTTGCACGACCTGGGAGGTCGTGCGCAACATCGTGCTGCCTTACACGCGGGTCGGCGTCATCGGCGGCATCATGCTGGGGCTGGGGCGGGCGCTGGGCGAGACGATGGCGGTGACCTTCGTCATCGGCAATGCCTACCGGATCCGCACATCGCTGTTCGAGCCGGGCAACTCGATCGCCTCGGCGCTGGCCAACGAGTTCAACGAGGCCTCGGACCCGGTGCACCGCGCGTCGCTGATCGCGCTCGGGCTCGTGCTGTTCGTGCTGACGCTGGTGGTGCTGGCGGCGTCGCGCTGGCTGATTGCGCGACTGGCGCGCGCCGAAGGAGCGAAGACATGAGCGGCCGTGGATCGGGCCTCTATCGCAGGCGCCTGTGGATCAATCGCATCAACCTCGCGATGTCGCTCGCGACGATGGCGATCGGCATGCTGTTCCTGCTGTGGATCCTCGTCGTGCTGTTCAGGAACGGCGTGAGCGCGATCTCCCCGCAGCTGTTCACGCAGATGACGCCGCCCCCCGGATCGGCCGGTGGATTGCTGAACGCGATCTACGGCAGCGCGCTGATCGTCGCCACCGCGACGCTGATCAGCACGCCGATCGGGATCCTCGCCGGGATCTACCTCGCCGAATACGGGCGCAACAGCGCGCTGGCCGAGACGGCGCGCTTCATCAACGACATCCTGTTGTCGGCCCCCTCGATCATCCTCGGCCTGTTCGTCTACACGGTCTACGTGCTGTACGTCGGCCATTTCTCGGGCTGGGCGGGGTCGATGGCACTGGCGCTGATCGCGATTCCCGTCGTCGTCCGCACGACCGAGAACATGCTGCGGCTGGTGCCCTCCAGCCTGCGGGAGGCGGCCGTCGCCCTCGGCGCTCCGATGTGGAAGGTGATCCTGATGGTCACGCTCAAGGCGGTGCGCGGCGGCGTGATCACCGGCGTCCTGCTGGCCGTCGCCCGGATTTCCGGCGAGACTGCCCCATTGCTGTTCACCGCCCTCAACAACCAGTTCTGGAGCACCGACATGAACGGGCCGATGGCAAACCTGCCGGTGGTGATCTTCCAGTTCGCGATGAGCCCGTTCGACGACTGGAAGTCGCTGGCGTGGGCAGCGGCCCTGCTGATCACGCTGACGGTGCTGATCCTGAACATCCTGGCGCGAACCGTGTTCCGCCAGCCCTCGGTGCGCTGAAACCCCGCCGCAGACCGCCATGAACCTCGAGATCGCAATGCCTCCCGTCGGCGCCGTCGCCGAGCGGACCGCCTCCGGTCCGCGGGCGGATGTGCCGCCCAAGATGTCGATCCGCAACCTGGATTTCCACTACGGCGGGTTCCAGGCCCTGAAGAAGGTCGGCTTCGACATCGCCGAGCGCGACGTGACGGCCTTCATCGGCCCTTCCGGCTGCGGCAAGTCGACCCTGCTGCGGACGCTCAACCGGATGTACTCGCTCTATCCGAACCAGCGGGCGACCGGCGAGATTCTCTTCAACGGCGAGAACATCCTCGATCCGGGAACCGATCTCAACCTGTTGCGGGCGAAGGTCGGGATGGTGTTCCAGAAGCCGACTCCGTTTCCCATGTCGATCTACGACAACATCGCGTTCGGCGTGCGGCTCTACGAGCGGCTTTCGCAGCGCGACATGGACGAGCGCGTCGAATGGGCGCTCACCAAGGCGGCGATGTGGGACGAGGCGAAGAACAAGCTCAAGCAGAGCGGGATGGCGCTCTCGGGCGGCCAGCAGCAGCGGCTGTGCATCGCGCGCGCGGTCGCGGTGAAGCCCGAGGTGCTGCTCCTCGACGAGCCGACCTCCGCGCTCGACCCGATATCGACCGCCAAGATCGAGGAGCTGATTTCCGAGCTCAAGGCGGACTACACGATCGCGATCGTCACCCACAACATGCAGCAGGCGGCCCGCGTGTCGGACCGCACCGCCTACATGTACCTCGGGGAGGTGATCGAGTTCGGCGAAACCGACCAGATCTTCCTGCGACCCGCGCGCAAGGAAACGGAGGATTACATCACCGGCCGCTTCGGCTAGGGCAGGGACGATGCGGTGCCATTGCATGGCACGGAACGGAATGGAGCGATCAGATGAGTGACCACACCAACAAGCAGTTCGACGCAGAAATGGAATCGATCCGCTCGGGCGTCCTGTCGATGGGCGGCGTCGTCGAGCAGCAGCTGACCCGCGCGATCGCGGCGCTGGAGAAGGAGGACGACGCGCAGCTGCTCGACGCCGTCGGCGAGAACGAGGCGGCGATCAACAACCTGCAGA
>DATIQL010000132.1:0-4820 GCA_035470905.1 Casimicrobiaceae bacterium | reverse complement strand
TATGCCTTCGCCTCACCGCCAAACTTCTTCGACAGCACCGACGTGATCGCCGCCGTCAACGTCGTCTTCCCGTGATCCACGTGCCCGATCGTCCCAACGTTCACGTGCGGCTTCGTACGCTCGAATTTGCCCTTGGCCATGTCGTTCGACTCCTAGCGGTTCAGCTTCTGCCTTGCGGCGGGTTGATGGTTGCGGTCGGCCGCAGCGGCCGTCTGGTCAAATCGTGTCAACGAGTTCCTGGTGCCCATGGCGCGGATTGAACGCGCGACCTCTCCCTTACCAAGGGAGTGCTCTACCACTGAGCTACATGGGCGCTAAATCCGTGCAAATCCTGCCAATTTCAGTTGTTCTGGAGCGGGTGAAGGGAATCGAACCCTCGTCGTAAGCTTGGAAGGCTTCTGCTCTACCATTGAGCTACACCCGCGTGTCAGGTAACGGAGGTCAGGTGACGGGCAACGGCACCCGGCGCTCGATGCGCCGCCACCGGTGTTGCCGCCGCCGGTGTTGCCGCCGCCGGTGTTGCCGCCGCGTCTGATCCCTGTCCTCTGATTCCTGATACCCGAGTGGTGGAGGGGGAAGGATTCGAACCTTCGAAGGCAGAGCCGGCAGATTTACAGTCTGCTCCCTTTGACCGCTCGGGAACCCCTCCGTCGAAACGTGCGATTCTAGCAGTTACCGCGCCAATGGGTCAAACCGCGCTTCGGAACCGGCGAAGCTCCGCGGACATTCGGCCAAGTCCTTTACAATCAGCGGCCTGGATCGCCAACCCTGCGCGGCCACGACTGCGCGACCCGCCTTTCTCCCATGTCCGGATCCGAAACGAGTTTCGACTACATCATCGTCGGCGCCGGTTCCGCCGGCTGCGTCCTCGCCAACCGCCTCTCGGCCGATGGCCGCCACACGGTCCTGCTGCTGGAAGCCGGCCCGCCGGATTCGTATCCGTGGATCCACATCCCCATCGGCTACGCCAAGACGATGTTCCACCCGGTGCTGAACTGGGGGTTCTACACCGAGCCGGACCCGGGCATGAACGGCCGCAAGGTCTACTGGCCGCGCGGGCGCACGCTGGGCGGAAGCTCGGCGATCAACGGCCTGATCTCGATCCGTGGCCAGCACGAGGACTACGACGATTGGGCGGCGCAGGGCAACCCCGGCTGGGCCTGGGTGGACGTGCTGCCCTGGTTCCGCAGGCTGGAGCACAACGTCCGCGGCGAAAGCGAGTATCACGGCGCCGACGGCCCGCTGTGGGCGTCCGATATCGGCGCGACGCACCCGCTGGTCGAGGCGATGATCGCAGGCGCCGGGGAGCTCGGCATCCCGCGGAACGACGATTTCAACGGGGCGCGCCAGGAAGGCGCCGGCTACTACCAGCTGACCACCCGCCGCGGCCGGCGCTGCTCGACGGCGGTCGCGTACCTCAGGCCGGCCCGCGGTCGCCCCAATCTGCGCGTCGAGACCGCTGCGCACGCGACGCGCGTTCTGTTCGATGGCTCGCGCGCGAGCGGCATCCGCTATCGCCAGGGCGGCGAAGATCGCGACGCAGTCGCGCGTCGCGAGGTGATCCTCGCCGCCGGCGCGCTGCAATCGCCGCAGCTGCTGCAGCTGTCGGGGGTCGGTCCCGGGTCGCTGCTGCAGGCGCACGGCATACCGGTCGTCCGGGCGCTCCCGGGCGTGGGCGAGAACCTGCAGGATCACCTGCAGGCGCGGGTGATCTTCCGCTGCACGCAGCCGATCACGACCAACGACATGCTTGCGACCTGGCGCGGCAAGCTCGCGCTTGGCCTCCAGTACGTGCTGACGCGAAGCGGTCCGATGGCCGTGGGCATCAACCAGGGCGGGATATTCGCGCGCGCGATGCCCGACGCCGGGCGACCGGACATCCAGTTCCACTTCGCGACGCTCTCCTCCGACATGGCGGGCTCGCCGGTGCACACCTTCTCCGGGTTCACTATGTCGGTGTGCCAGCTCAGGCCCACCTCGCGCGGCACCGTGCGCATTCGCTCGACCGACCCGCTGGAGCCGCCGGCGATGCAGCCCAGCTACCTGTCGACGGCCGAGGACCGGGCGACGCTGGTCGCGGGCATCCGCCTCGCGCGCAGCCTCGCGGCGACGAACGCGATGCGCCCGTTCGTCGCGGGCGAGTACCGCCCGGGCCCCGAGGTCATGACCGACGCCGACCTGCTCGAATTCGCGAGGAACACCGCCGGGACCATCTTCCATCCCAGCGGCACGACCAAGATGGGACCGGCCGGGGACCCGATGGCGGTCGTCGACCACGAGCTTCGCGTGCACGGGGTCGCGGGGCTGCGCGTCGTCGACTGCGGCATCATGCCGACGCTGGTGTCCGGAAACACCAACGTTCCGGTCGTGATGGTCGCGGAAAAGGTCGCTGCGACGATCCTCGGCGCGGCGCATGATTGAGCCGACGGGGCGCCCTCTCCCGCCATGCCGCGCGGTTCAGGCGGCGGCGGCTCGCCGTCCCGCATTCGCATCGAAGGAGTCGAGGCATGGCCTGTTGTCACGCTGATTTCGCAGCACTCGAGGGCGGCGATCGGGGATTCACCCTCGGCATGCCCACGTTCACCTTCGGCCCCGGCGTCCTCGCCGAGGCCGGCGACAACGCGGCGGAGCTCGGCCTCGCGCGGGTCGCGCTGTTCACCGATCGGCGCCTCGCCTCGGGCGAGCATGTCGCGAAGGTGAAGGCCTCGCTCGCAGCAGCGAAAGTCGATGCCGTCGTCTACGACGAGGTCGAGATCGAGCCCAACGACCGCTCGCTGCAGGACGCCGCGCGCTTCGCGCGCGACGCCAACGTCGACGGCTACGTCTCGGTCGGCGGCGGCTCGGTCATGGACACCTGCAAGGCCGCGAACCTGTATGCGAGTCACCCGGCCGAGTTCATGACCTACGTCAACGCGCCGGTCGGCGCGGGAGCACGCGTTCCCGGACCGGTGAAGCCGCACATCGCGTGCCCGACGACGTCCGGAACGGGGTCGGAAACAACGGGCATCGCGATCTTCACGCTGTCGTCGATCAATGCCAAGACCGGCATCATCTCGCGGCGGCTGATCCCGACGGTCGCGCTGGTCGACCCCGACGTCACGCGCTCGCTGCCGGCCAGCGTCGTCGCGGCGACCGGCTTCGACTGCATGAGCCATGCGCTGGAGTCGATCACCGCCCGCCTCTACCCGCGCCGGCTCAACAGGGCCCAGGGCGTCCTGCGACCGGTTTCGCAGGGCGCCAACCCGTTCTCGGATGCACTGGCGGTCCAGGCGCTGGACAGCGTCGGCAAGTATCTGGTTCGCGCCGTGCGCGACGCGTCCGACACCGAGGCGCGCAGCGAGATGATGTACGCGGCGATGCTCGCGGGCATCGCGTTCAATGCAGCCGGCTGCCACCTGCCGCACGGCCTGTCCTACGCCGTGTCGGGCCTGATCAAGGACTGGCACGTCGCCGGATATCCCGAAGGCAGGACGCTGATCCCGCATGGCATGGCCGTCGTGCTCAACAATCCGTCGGTGTGGCGGCACACCGCACCTGCGCATCCCGAGCGCCACCTGCGCTGCGCCTGCGCGCTGGGTGCGGACACCCGCGGCGCGAGCGATGCCGACGCGGGCGAGGTTCTCGCCGGCCGCGTGATCGAGCTGATGAAGGCGGCGGACATGCCCAACGGCATCTACGCCCTGGGATTCGGCGAAGATCAGCTCGACGCGCTCGCGACCGGTGCGGAGCCGCAATACCGGGTGATCAAGAACGCGCCGGTCGACGTCGGACGCGACGAGATCAGGTCGCTGTTCCGCGCTGCGCTCCGGTACTGGTAGGCACGCGCTCGCCGGACGCGCGCCTCGCGCCGTCCCGGTCGGCGGCGCCCGGCGCGTGCTCCGCGGAAGCCGGCGCACGCTCGATGCGCCGCGCCGGCAGCCGGATGGCGAACACACTCCCCTTGCCGCGCTCGCTGTCGATCTCGAGCTGTGCCTGGTGCCGCAGCACGACGTGCTTGACGATCGCGAGTCCCAGCCCGGTCCCGCCGGTGGCGCGCGAGCGGCTGCGGTCGACACGGTAGAAACGCTCGGTCAGCCGCGGCAGGTATTCCGGGGCGATGCCGATCCCGGTGTCGCGCACCGCGAACACGCCGCTGCCGCCGGCATCGACCCGCCACGCGAGCGTGATCGTCCCGCCGGCGGGCGTGTAGCGGATTGCGTTGCTGACCAGGTTGCCGAAAGCGCTCGCGAGCTCGTCGCGGCTGCCGTGAATGGTGGCCGCGTCGCCTGGGTCGAGCGCCACCTGATGCTGCCCCCGTGACAGCGCCTTGGCGTCGGCCGCCAGCTCGAGCAGCAGCGGCGCGACCGCGAAGCGCTCCTCGGTGAGCGGATTCTGCTCGCTCTCGAGCGCGGACAGGGTGAGCAGGTCGGCCACCAGTCGCTGCATGTTGCGCGCCTGCTCCTGCATCAGCTGCAGGAACCGCGTCCGCTGCTCCTCGTCGAGCTCCAGGTCCTGCAGGGTCTCGATGAATCCGCTGACGACGGTGAGCGGGGTCTTCAGCTCGTGCGACACGTTGGCGATGAAGTCGCGTCGCATGCGCGCGACCGCCTCGAGCTCGGTGACGTCGCGCGACATCAGGAGCTTCTGGTCGACGGCGAAAGGCACGAGCTGCAGCGCGAGCATGCGGCCGGCATCGCGGCTAGACGCGACGACGATCGAACCGCCGTAATCCCTGGTCTCGAGGTAGCGCAGGAATTCGGGTTGCCTCACCAGATTGACGATCGGCTGCCCGCGGTCGTGCGCCAGGTCGAGACCGAGCTGCGCCTGCGCGCGCGGATTGG
>DATIQL010000131.1:0-7834 GCA_035470905.1 Casimicrobiaceae bacterium | reverse complement strand
TCTGCGCGGCCAGGTGCACGACGGCATCGGGTGCAGTGTCGGCGACGATCGCAGCAGTGACGGCGGAGTCGCGCAGGTCCCAAGTCTCCGGCGTATCCATCAGCTGCCATCCGTGAAGGACCGGATCGGTCGAGATCAAGTGGGCGAGCACGCCGCCCACGAAGCCGTGGCGACCGGTCACCAGCAAGCGCTTGGGGCGAATCCTCGATCTCCTTCTGGACCTTCCGGGCCATGCAGTCGGTGGCCGCGCACTGCCGCACCCGTGCAAGCCGAATTCGAGTATAGCCGAGGGTCAAGGCAGCGAGTCTCGGAACCGGGTCGGCGCAACGCCGCGCGCCTCAGCGAACCGAGCTGTAGACCTCGAGCGTGGCGCGCGCGCACGCTTCCCAGGTGAAGCGAGCCGCCCGCTCGATCCCGCGGCTCACCAGCACCGAGCGCGCGTCGGAGTCCCCGAGCAGCGCCTCGAGCCTGTGCGCCGTGTCCTCGGGCTGCTCAGGATCGATCAGCCACGCCGCATCGCCCACGACCTCCGGCAGCGACGCGCGGTCCGACACCAGTACCGGAACGCCCGAGGCCATGGCTTCGAGCGGCGGCAATCCGAATCCCTCGTATTTCGACGCGAAGACGAAGGCCGCAGCGCCTGCGTAGAGCGCCGGCAGATCGGCATCGGACACGTTGCCCAGGAAGCGGATGCGCCCGCCTGCCGCCAGCGCATGCAGCTCCCTCTCGAGATCGGCTGCACGCCATCCGCGCGCGCCGGCGATCACCAGCGGATAGCGGCGGCGAAGCGCCTCCGGCAGCCGCGCGTAGGCCTCCAGAACATGGCCGACGTTCTTCCGCGGCTCGATCGTCCCCACGCTGAGGATGTATCCGCCGTGCGCGAGATCGAGCGCCTGCAATGCGGTGCGGGTTTCCGGCTCGCCGCGAGGCCGGAAATCCTGGGCGACGCCGAGGTGAATCGCATGCACGCGCGCGGGCGCCACGCCCAAGCTCGCAAGCACTTCCTGCCGGACGAACTCGGAATCGACGACGATCGCGGCGGCGCGCTCGACGACGCGCGGCATGCCGAGCTCGAGCCACCTGACGCGGTCGCGCGGATGCGTCTCGGGATAGCGCAGCCACGACAGGTCGTGGATGGTGACGACGACCGGCACGTCGTACCCGATCGGAACGTAGTTCGGCTCGTGGTAGACCTCGATCGCATGGCGGCGCAGGCCGCCCGCGAATGAGAGCCGCTGCTGCGCCTGCCTCAACTCGCGCCCGAACGGAACCAGCGGCTTGATGAGATCCCGGAGCCTCCGCGGCCGCGCCGCGGGGCCGCTGCGGCGCGAATCGGGCGCCGTGGGCGCCGTGGGCGCCTCATGGCGCCAGCGATGGCCGTAGAACGAGTGGAGATCGACCTCCCCCGACGCCGCCAGCGCGGCGCCGAGCCGGACGATGTAGTTCCCGATACCCGTCAACGGGGCGAGCAACGGTGTCGCGTTGAAACCGACGCGTAGCGCCATCGATCAGGGCCCGAGCGGAGATTCGTGCGGCCGATGGTATCACCGCGCCTGCGGTGGACCGCCCCGCGCGGACGCCGATCCGCACCGATTGCCGGGAACGCCGGGGCTGCGGTTAGAATCGCCCGCAGCGCAACAGACACCGGGGATTCCACGCAATGCCGCCGAGCCACCCGCACCGCAGATCGTCGAGGCTGTGAGGGTCGCGCTCGTTCACGACTGGCTCGATACCTGGCGCGGCGGCGAGCGGGTGCTCGCCGAGATCTGCAATATCTACGACGAAGCCGACATTTTCGCGCTGGTCGATTTCCTGGCCGATGCCGATCGGTCCAGGCTGGGGGGCAGGCGCGCGACGACATCGTTCCTGCAGCGCCTCCCCTTCGCGAGGCAGCGCTTTCGCAGCCTGCTGCCGCTGTTTCCGCGTGCGATCGAATCCCTCGACGTCTCCGCCTACGACCTGGTGATCTCGAGCTCGCATGCCGTGGCCAAGGGCGTGCGCACCCATCGCGGACAATTGCACGTCTGCTACTGCTACACGCCGATGCGCTACGCCTGGGACCTGCGTGATCAATACCTGCGACAGACCGGACTCGACCATGGCCTCCGGGGCTGGCTCGCGGGTCGCGTCCTCGACCGGCTCAAGGCCTGGGACCGCGAGACCAGCCGGCGGGTCGACGACTTCATCGCGATCTCCAGGCACGTCGCCGGGCGCATCGAGCGCTGCTATGGCCGCGATTCGACGGTCATCTATCCGCCGGTCGCGATCGGCCCGGTCGACGCCGCAGCCGTCCGCGGATCGGCCTACGTGACCGTTTCGCAGCTCGTCCCCTACAAGCGGGTCGACCTGATCGTCGAAGCGTTCCGGCGCCTTCCCGACCGCGAGCTGATCGTGATCGGCGAGGGTCCGGAGCGGGCGAGGATCGAGGCGATCGCCGGTTCGAACACGCGCCTGCTCGGCAGGCTGCCCGACCGCGAGCGCGACGCCTGGCTGGCGAGGGCGCGGGCGTTCGTCTTCGCGGCCGAGGAGGATTTCGGCATCGCCCCGCTGGAAGCGCAGGCGTCGGGAACGCCGGTCATCGCGCTGGCGCGCGGCGGCGCGCTCGAGACCGTTCGCGGCCTCGACGCGCCCGCGCCGACGGGCGTGCTGTTCGCGGAGCAGACGGCGGACGCCATCGTCGCCGCCGTTCGCGAGTTCGAGGCGAACCGGGGGCGAATCGATTCCGCGGCGTGCGTGGAGAACGCCCACCGCTTCGAGCCGCAGCGATTCCGGCGTGAATTGCGCGACTTCGTCGCCATGCGCTGGGCCGCTTTCGCCGGCCGGAAGGCTGCGCGATGAGCCGCAGCCTGCTCAAGGAGAACTCGACGCTGTTCGACGCGGCGATGCGCGTCCTGGATCCGCTGCTGATCGCTGCGACCGCCGTCCTCGCCTACCGCCTCTACCTGGGCGGCGGCGCCATCCCGTCGCATTACGTCATCGCGATCACCATGGCGGCGCTGCTCGCACTCGCCTCGCTGCCTGCGCTGGGCTTCTACCAGTCGCAGCGCGGGGCGAGCTTCGTCAACGAGGTCGCCGCCCTGTTCTTCACCTGGCTGCTGATCGCGGTGACCGGTGGCGCATTCCTGTTCCTGACCAAGTCGGGCACGCATTTCTCGCGCGGCTGGGCGCTGATCTGGGTGACGGGCGGATTCGCGCTCCACGTTCTGGCGCGGGCGTCGTTGCGCATCGTGCTGCGCTCGCTGCGCAGGCGCGGGCGCAATCTGCGGCACGTCGTCATCGTCGGCGCACGCGACCACGGCCGCAGCGTCGCCGCCCGATTGCGCGCGGCATCGTGGAGCGGGCTTGCGATCCAGGCGTTCTACGACGACGACCCGTCGCTGGTCGGCACCGTGCAGGACGGGATCCCGGTCAAGGGGCCGCTTTCGCGGCTGCCGGACGATCTGCTGGCCGATCCGGTGGATCAGGTCTGGATCGCCCTGCCCCTGTCCGAGGAGGCGCGAATCCGTTCCTGTGTCGAAGGGCTCCGGCAGACGTCGGTCGTCGTCCGGTTCGTTCCGAATTTCCAGGGTTTCCACCTGCTCAACCATTCGATCGGCGAGGTCGCGGGAATGCCGGTCCTCAACCTGACCGACACGCCGCTCAGCGGCGGCCGCGCGACCTGGAAGGCCATCGAGGATTACACGATCGCCGCGCTGCTCACGATCCTGCTGTCGCCGCTCATCGCCCTGATCGCGATCGGCATCAAGGCATCGTCCCCCGGGCCGGCGGTGTATCGGCAGGAGCGAATCACCTGGAACGGGCGCCGCTTCACGATGTACAAGTTCCGCACGATGGCGGTCGATGCCGAGGTGCTGAGCGGACCCGTCTGGTCGAGCCATGGCGAGCGGCGTGCGACGCGCTTCGGCGCCTTCCTGCGCCGATTCAGCCTCGACGAGCTGCCCCAGCTCGTCAACGTCCTCCGCGGCGACATGTCGCTGGTCGGCCCGCGGCCCGAGCGTCCGGAATTCGTCGCCCAGTTCCGCGAGCGGGTCCCGGGCTACATGCAGAAGCACCTGGTCAAGGCGGGCATCACCGGCTGGGCGCAGGTCAACGACCTGCGCGGGGACAGCGATCTCGCGCTGCGAATACAATACGACCTCTACTATGTCGAGCATTGGTCGCCCTGGTTCGACCTGCGGATCCTCGCGCTGACGCTTTGGCACATCCTGACGACCCGCAACGCCCATTGACCTCCGCGCCGCCGGAGTTCCTCCGGGCGCGCACCGTTGCGCTGGTGTTCGCGGCGTCGCTCGTCGCCTGCCTCGTCGCCTACCTCGCGCTCGCAACGCCGGGACGCTGGTTCTCCTCGGCACCCGACCGCGGCTACGGCGCGAAGGCGCTGCAGCTTCCGCGCGGCGCGGCGACGCTCACCGGCGGCGAGCTGGTGATCACCCGCGCGGCCGATGACGGCAACACCATCGTCTCGGTCGAGACCGATTTCCCGGCAACGAGCTATGCGCAGGTCCTGTGGGTCGCGGGCGGAATCCCGGCCGGGGTGAGCGCGGCGCTGCTGTGGCGCACCGATGTCGAGCCGAGGCGCCTCAATACGCTGCCGCTTGCGGTCGAGTCGGGGCGGCTGGCGCCGATCGACGTGGGGAGCGATGCGCACTGGATCGGCCGCATCAAGGGGCTGGCCCTGGCCCTGCACGGCCCGCTCGCGAACCCGGTCGCGGTGACGGGCGTCGTCGCGAGGCCCGCCGATGCAATCGGGACGCTGGAGGATCGCTTCCGTGAATGGACTGCCTTCAGCGCCTGGAACGGATCGTCGATCAACACGGTCACCGGTGGCGCCGATTCCCAGGGCCTGCCGTTGCCGTTGCTGCTCGCCGCGGCGATTGCGCTGACCGGAGGTATCCTGTTCGTCGTCGCGAGAGACCGCGTCGTCGCGCCGATCGCCGGCATGGCCGCGGGCGTGATGGCGGCGGCGCTGGTGGCGTGGCTGGTCCTCGACGCGCGCTGGACGCTCGAGCTCTTCCGCCACGTCCGCGAGACCGCGCAGAAGTACGTGGGCAAGGATTGGCGCGAGCGGCATCTCGCGGCCGAGGACGGGGCGCTGTTCGCATTCATCGACAAGGCGCGCGCGATGCTGCCGGATCGGCAGGTGCGCGTGTTCGTGGTCGCCGATGCCGATTACCTGCGCGCGCGCGCCGTCTACCATCTGTATCCGTACAACGCCTGGTACGTGCCCGCGAAAGACATGCTTCCGCCCGCGGATCGGCTGCACAAGGGCGACTGGATCGTCGTCTACCAGCGCCGCGGCGTGCAATACGACGCAGCGGCACACCGGCTGCGCTGGGATGGCGGCGTGACCGTTGCAGCCGAGCTCAAGCTGCTCGACCACGGCGGCGCGCTGTTCGAGGTGCAATGACCCCGCCGATGACGACGCGATCGTGAGTTCCAGCGACAATCGCCGCACGCGATGACCCACGACCCGCGAGCCCCACGATGATCGACGCGCTGCGGCTCGGCGCCGGCTGGGCGCTGCCCTGGCTGCTCGGCGTCGCCCTGGTCGCGACGCTGCGCGCGCGCAGCGAGCGCGGGATCGATGCGGGCGAGGCCGCATGGAACGCGGGTTGCGGATTCTTCGCCGGCGCGTTCGTGCTGACGCTGTGGATGCGCGCCCTGTCGATGATCGGCCTGCGCTTTTCCATCGCCACGATCGCGCTGCCCCTCCTCGTCGTCACTCTCGCTCTCGGGGCGATCGCGTGGCGCCGCCGGCAGGGTTCCCGACGCGGCCATCGGTCGCCCCTGTCGCGCGCGGCGCGAATGCTGTGGCTCGGCCTCGCCGGATGGATGGCCCTGCGCTTCGTCCTGCTGCTGCTCGAAGTGCTCTGGACGCCGCTCTACCCCTGGGATTCGTGGGTGCAGTGGGCGACCAAGGCGCGCGTCTGGTACGGCATGGGGCGAATCGTGCCTTTCGTCCATTCCGAGCAGTGGTTCGCGGCGAACGGCGCCGCATGGTTCGACGCCGCGCCCACCTATCCGGCGACCGTTCCGTTGTGGCAGGTGTGGTCGAGCATCGCGCTGGGGCGCTGGGACGACGCACTGATGAACCTGCCGTGGTGGCTCGCCGCAGTGGCCCTCGCCGTTGCGGTGTACGGCCTGCTGCGGGCCGCGGGCACGTCGGCGCCGCGCGCGATGATCGGCGCATGGCTCGTCTCGACGCTGCCGCTCGCCAACGTGCATGTCGCGCTCGCCGGCTACGCCGATCTCCCGATGGCCGCCTATTACGCATTGGCCGCGCTCGCGCTGTGGCGCTGGACGCTGTCGCGCCGCTGGGCCGATGCCGCGCTCGCGCTGTTGCTCGCGCTGGCCTGCCTGACGATCAAGACGCCGGGCATCGTGTGGGCGCTGACGCTCGTTCCCGCCGCGATGGTCGCGCTGTGGCCGCAGCTCGGACTGCGCGTCGTCGGCATGGGCGTCGCTGCCACGCTGTTCGCCCTGCTCGTGCTGGCGCGCACGCATCCGGTCGTCCTCGGCTACCGCCTGCACCTCGACTTCGCGCCGTCGTGGGAAGGGCTTGCAGAAAGCTTCTTCCTGCTGGGCAACTGGCACCTGCTCTGGTATGCGGCGATCGCCGTCGCGATCCTCGCGTGGCGCGACCTGCGTTCGCCGCGACTGCTGCCACTGGGCGTAACCATCGGCGTCGGCTTCGTCTTCCTGGCCGTCGTCTTCGCATTCACCAATGCCCGGAACTGGGTCGCCGGCCAGACGACGATCAATCGCGCGGTGCTGCACATCGCCCCGCTGACCGCGGTCTGGGTCGTGCTGCTGGCCTCCCAATGGCTCGAGCGCAACCGTCCCCGCCGTGACGCCGCGCCGGCCGCCCTCGAACCCGCGGCGTCCGACGCTGCGGAAGGCACCGTCCCGGCCGCGGGACCGCTCCCCGCCCCCGGGACCCCGGAGCCGCCCGCTGCGGCCCCCGCCACCACCTGAACCCGGTCGTGCGCGAGCTTCGCGATGTCACGCTGGCGTGCATCGACACCGCCAACCATGCACTGGCGCTGCGCGCGCTGGAGATCTCAGGGCGTCACCTCGCGTTCGGCCGCACGCTGTTCCTGACCGATGCGGTTCCGGCCGGCATCAGTGTGCCGCCGGGGATCGGGATCGTCGCGATCGACCGGCTCGCCTCGCGCGACGATTATTCGCGCTTCGTGCTGAAGTCGCTGCTCGGTCACATCGCGACCTCCCACGTCCTCCTCGTGCAATGGGACGGTCATGTCGTCAATCCCGAGGCCTTCGACGACGCGTTCCTGGCGGTCGACTACATCGGTGCGAAGTGGTTCTGGTACGACGACGCCATGCGCGTGGGCAACGGCGGCTTCTCGCTGCGATCGCGAAAGCTTCTCGAAGCGCTGCAGGATCCCCGCATCGCACTGGTCGACGCCGAGGACGTGACCATCTGCCGCAGCTTCAGGCCGCTGCTCGAGCGCGAGTACGGGATCCGCTTCGCGAGCGAGGACCTCGCCGACCGGTTCGCTTTCGAGGCCGCCTACCCGACGGCCATGCCTTTCGGATTCCACGGGCTCTACAACTTCTGCCGCGTCGTGCCCCCCGACGAGCTCGCCGCGCTGGCGCCGCAGCTCTCGGACGCGATCGCCGCGTCGCAACAGCTCGGCCAGCTCATCCGCAATTGCATCGCGCTCGCACAATGGGCGCCTGCGGCCGCGCTCGCGCGCAGGCGACTCGCGGTGCTGCGCGACGATGCCGAGGCGAAGACGCTGCTCGCGCGCGCGGAGGCCGGGCTCGCGCAGGGACCGGTCGTCGGGCGCAACGACCCCTGCCCCTGCGGCAG
>DATIQL010000130.1:0-3958 GCA_035470905.1 Casimicrobiaceae bacterium | reverse complement strand
CCCCGAACCAGGAGTACGTCGACCAGGCGAAGAAATGGATCGAGCGCCTCGACAACGGCAGCGGCGAGTGCGCGCGATTCTACGTCTACAACATGAAATACCAGCGCGCCGAGCGCATCGCTCCGCTGCTGCAGCAGGCATTCATCGGCCGCGCATCACAGGCCGCCGCGGAGGCTGCGCCGACGCTCGCACCGGGGACGCCGGCGGGGACCATCGTGTCGCCTCCCAGGTTCCAGACGCAGCCGAACATCGCCCCCAACACGCCCGAGGCGGCAGCCGCGCTGGGCGCGCCGTCGGCGACCGCGATTGCGAACGCGACGGGTGGGGCGACGGGCGCAGGCGGCGTCGGCGCCGCGGGCACGGCCGGCCAAGCGACGGCGGTGCGCCCCGTCGGGGGTGGTGACGGAACGGGTGTCGTGCGCACTGTCCAGGTCGTCGCGGACAAGGAGCAGGACTCGATCCTGATCGTCGCGACGCCGAGCGAGTATTCGATCATCGAGCAGGCGCTGAAGAAGCTCGACGTTCCCGCGCGCCAGGTGATCATCGACGTGACCATCGCCGAGGTGAAGCTCACCGATCAGCTCCAGTTCGGCGTCGACTGGCTGTTCAAGGGCGGCGCGCCGTCGGGTCGCGGCAGTGGCGGCAATTTCAACCGGAACACGGGGTTCAATCCCGCCGTTCCGCTGCCTACCTCCGCAGCGGGGGCGGCGGCGAGCGGCCTCGCCATCGCGGCGCAGGGCTTCAGCTACCTGATCAACAACGTCAACTTCCCCGGCGGCGTCCAGGCGGCGCTGAACCTGCTCGACCAGTACGGCAGGACCAAGGTCATCGCCAACCCGCAGATCGCCGCGCTCGACAACCAGAAGGCGACGATCAAGTCGGGCAACCGGATCCCGGTCAGCCAGCAGACGATCGTCGGCAATACGACCAACGCCGTGACCACGACCTCGCAGTACATCGACACCGGGGTCCTGCTGCAGGTGACGCCCCACATCAACGAGGGCGGGCTGGTGACCCTCGACGTGCAGGCGGAGGTCAGCAGCCCGGGAAATCCGGCGGCCGCCGGCGAGGCCCCGCCGATCGACACCCGGTCGGTGCAGACGCTGCTCGCGGTCCCGTCGGGCGACACGATGGTGATGGGGGGCCTGATCCAGGACACCAAGGGCAATTCGACCAATGGCCTGCCCTTCGTCGATCGCATCCCGTTCATCGGCGGCCTGTTCGGCAACCAGACCCTTACCGACAACAGGAGCGAGCTCATCCTGTTCATCACTCCGCGGGTTCTGGCGACCGCCAGCGACTTCACCGGGGTGATCGACGACCTGCGCAGGCGAATGCAGACTCTCGACAGCGTTTTCCCGCCAAAATCGGAAAATGTGTCGGGAAAGCCCGACAAGTGACAAATTCCGCGTGTTGCGCATCCGCAACAAACTTGTGGCTGCGGCAGGCCCAACTCTTGCGAGATTGACGATGAAGATCGAAATGGCTAGGCTTTATTCAAGGTTTGAGGGCTGGCTCGCTGCGGTTGCAATCACGATATGCAGCGAGCGCGCAGAGAGCGCCGGTGCCACAAACAGGCTGTTTTGGGACGTTTTTGGGCACTTTCGGGCTGCGACCGTCGCCAAACGACGACAGTATGCAGGGCGCGGGATCGGGGCGCTGGCCGTCCTGGCGCTGGCGGGCTGTGCGGCGGTGGGTGGCCCCGGCGGGCTGAGCAAGGATTCGCCGCCGGAAGTGAAGCGCGAAGCCGTCGCTGCCCGGGCACAGGGGCGCTGGAACGCGCTGATCAAGGGCGACCTGAAGGCGGCTTACGCGTACCTGAGCCCGGCGGAGCGGGCGACGACGCCGCTGGACGTATACAAGGCCAAGCGCAAGGTAGGGTTGTACCGCGCGGCCGAGGTGGACAAGGTGGATTGCGAAGGCGCGGTGTGCACGGTGAATTTGACGCTGCGCTACGACTACAAGCGGTTCAAGGGCGTGCAGACGCCGCTCGTTGAACGCTGGGTGATCGAGGGCGGTCAGGCATGGATTGTGGAAGGCAGCTGACTCGGTCGTTGCAAAAAGCCTACAGGGGAAAATGGGAGAAACGTCGATTCGTTTGTAATGGAACACCAACTGTACTAAGATCCAACCGCTGTTGTTTCTAAAGTGATCACTTTAAACGGCAACTCAACGGAGTCACCACCAACCATGAATATTTTCAAGAAGAAGTCGCTGTGCGCCGCGCTCGCCGGTATCGGCGCGCTGGGCGCGGTCGGTGCCGCGCAAGCGGTCAACCTGAACCCGGACGGCCTGGGTCAGGTCCTGATCTATCCCTACTACACGACTCGCGCAGATTCGTCCGGCCACACCTACAATTCGCTGCTGTCGGTGGTCAACACGACGGCATCGGTCAAGGCAGTCAAGGTTCGCTTCCTCGAAGGCAAGAACAGCCGTGAAGTCCTCGACTTCAACCTGTTCCTGTCCCCGAACGACGTGTGGACCGCTGCTGTCGTGCCGAGCGGCGCCGGCTGCGCGATGATCAAGACCGAAGATACGTCCTGCACGATCCCCGCGATCCCGGCGGCCGGCAAGGCGTTCGTCAACTTCGCCTACTCGTCGGACGGCGCGGGCTCGGGCCTCGACCGCACGGAAGAAGGCTACGTCGAAATCATCGAGATGGCGACCTATCTCGACACCTCGACGACCGCAGCGAACGTCACGCACGTCGGTGGCGTGCCCCCGGGCTGCGCGAAGGAAACCGATGCGCTCGCCAGCTCCGAAGCGCAGATCCCGCTGGGTGGCCTGATGGGCGGCATGACGCTGATCAGCGTCGATTCGGGCACGGACTACACGTCCGATGCGGTCGCGCTGGACAACTACTCGGATACGGCGATCTATGCCAATTCGGGTTCGACGCTCCCCGACCTGCAGGAAGCCAGCCCGCCGATCAGCACCGTGTTCGCGAACAACGCGGTGTTCCAATCGGGCTGGACGTCCGGCACCGCCGACCCGGTCAGCGCCGTGCTGATGCACGACCAGGTGATGAACGAGTTCGTGCTCGACTCGATCACGAATTCGGGAACCGACTGGGTCGTCACGATGCCGACCAAGCGGTTCTACGTCCAGAACGGCACCGGTCCGGCTGCCGGCGGTCTGTTCCAGAGCAACTTCAACAAGACCGACGGCGCCTGCGACGACGTTTCGCTGAACATCTACGATCGCGAAGAGAACACGACGTCGACGCCGCTGGACTTCTCGCCGCCGCCGCCCACGCAGACGAACGCCATCTGCTGGGAAGCGAACGTGATCACGTTCAACAATTCGAACGTTCTGGGCTCGGCGAACGTCGCCAACATCCCGACCACGTTCGAGCACGGCTGGCTCAACCTGGGCTTCTTCCCGGGAACGGTCACCGCGCCGGTTCACACGCTGCCGAACGGGAACACCGTCGTCACGCCGCTGGGCGCCGCGCCGATCGGCCCGACCACGGCGACCTACGTCGGCCTGCCGGTCATCGGTTTCGCGGTGCAGTCGTTCGCCAACGGCGCAATCTCGGTCGGCGACACGTCGGTGCTGTCGAACTACGGCGGCAACTTCGTCCACAAGGGCACGCGCCTGATCACGCCCTGATCGTACCGGGTGATGCGGTAGCAAAGCTTCGGCCGCTCTCGTCGCATGACGGGATTGCGCCGCAAGTGACCAAGGGCGGGACCCCCCGGGGTTCCGCCCTTTTTTCATGGGCAGAGCAACGACATCGGGATCGATTGGTGGCGGCGCGGCCGCGATGACCGGCCCGGCCGCCCATCGGGCCGGACGGGACGCGCATCGGGCCTTGTCAAGCAATCGCATGACAACGACATGAGTCGTCAGTAGAATGGCGCACGCTTTGCTTCGCATACCGGTGGCACGCCGCCGTAATTGAGGGCCCTACCCATGCACCTGCTTCGAATCCTGAGTCGCGCCGCCGTGATCGCGG
>DATIQL010000129.1:0-16385 GCA_035470905.1 Casimicrobiaceae bacterium | reverse complement strand
CAGGTCGTCGACTGGGACCGCTCGCATCGCTATTGCGGGCGTTGCGGCACGCCCATGGGCGATCGCGACGGCGAGCGCGCGAAACTGTGTCCCGCCTGCGGTCACGTCGCCTACCCGCGGATTTCGCCGGCGATGATGGTGCTGGTCACGCGCGGGAGCGAGGTGCTGCTCGCGCGCGCGCGCCGCTTCCCGAAACCCATGTACAGCGCGCTTGCGGGATTCGTCGAACCCGGCGAAACGATCGAGGACTGCATCCATCGCGAGGTGCGCGAGGAAGTCGGCATCGAAGTCACCGGCCTCGATTACTTCGCGAGCCAGTCGTGGGCATTCCCGCATTCGCTGATGATCGCCTACACCGCGCGCTACCTGGGCGGCGAGCTGGCCCCCGACGGCGACGAGATCGCCGACGCGCGCTGGTTTGCCTCCGACGCGCTGCCGCCGGAGCTGCCCAGCACCGTCTCGATCGCGAGGCGCCTGATCGACGAGACCGTTGCCCGATTGCGCGGGACATCGTCCTCCGGGTCCCTGCGCTAGAATCGGGGCCTGGCCATGCTCCCGGCCATGCAATCCCCCGCGATGTCCGGCATCCGATTCCATCCTCTCGCAGCGTTCCTGCTCGCCGCCTGCATCGGCGGCCCGGCATCGCTCGCGACCGCCGCCGAGGCGCCAGCGGTCGCGCCGCCGCAGGCAGATGCGCAGCCGACGGCGAAGCCAAAGAGCGCCGCGGAGCCCCAGGGGGCGGCCCAGGATCCGCGCGGCATGAACGATGCCGAGCGCAAGGCCTACACCCAATCGCTGCGCGAAGCCCGCGACCTGCTGGAGCGCAAGCAGTACGACGAGGCGATCGCCAGGCTCGACAAGCTGAGCGCCGAGCAGCCCCGCGAGCCGCAGGCGCGGTTCCTCAAGGGTGTCGCGCTGACCGACGAGGGCAAGACCGAAGAAGCGATCGCCCAGTTCCGCGCGCTGGTCGCGGATTTTCCGGAGCTTCCGGAACCGCGAAACAACCTCGCGGTCCTCTATGCGAAGAAAGGCGAGTACCAGCTGGCCCGCGACGAGCTGGAGCGCGCCGTGCAGACCGCGCCCGACTACGCGGTCGCCCACGAGAACCTGGGCGACGTCTATGCGCGGCTCGCACAGGTCGAGTACGAGCGCGCGGTGACGCTGGACAAGCGCAATCGCAGCGCCCCGGCCAAGCTCAAGCTGATCCGCGAGGCCGAGACCGCCGGCCAATGATGCAACCCGACCGAGGAGAACATCGATGTTTCGTCGCATGTTGATCGCAGCGTCGCTCGCACTGGGCGTCGCCGCAATGCCCGCGTTCGCGGCCAACCCCGAGGTCGAGCTCGACACCACCGCCGGTGTCATCAAGCTCGAGCTCTATCCGAAGGCCGCACCCAGGACCGTCGAGAACTTCCTCGACTACGTGAAGGCGAAGCACTACGACGGAACGCAGTTCCACCGGGTCATCGCGGGCTTCATGATCCAGGGTGGCGGCTACGACGCCAGCTTCTGGCAGAAGCCGACGCGTCCGCCGATCGCGATCGAGTCCGAGCAAAGCGCCAAGGCCGGGTTGTCCAACGTTCCGGGAACGGTGGCGATGGCGCGCACCGGAGATCCGAATTCGGCAACCTCCCAGTTCTTCATCAACGTCGCCGACAACAAGCGTCTCGACTTCCATTCCCCCGACCCCCAGGGCTGGGGCTACACGGTGTTCGCCAAGGTCATTGCCGGCATGGACGTCGTCGACAAGATCGCAAGATCGAAGACCGGCCCTGCCGGCCCGTTCCGCTCCGACGTCCCGGTCGAGCGCGTCATGATCAAATCGGCGCGCATCGTCACGCCGTCCCACTGAGGCACGAACCATGGTCATACTGCACACCAACCACGGCGACATCACGATCGAGCTCGACGCCGAGAACTCCCCCGCGACCGTCGCCAACTTCCTGCAGTACGTGAAGGACGGCCATTACGACAACACGCTGTTCCATCGCGTGATCCCCGGCTTCATGATCCAGGGCGGCGGCTTCACCCCCGGCATGTCGCAGAAGCCGACGCGCGCGCCCGTGGCCAACGAGGCGGGCAACGGCGTCAGGAACACCCGCTACACGCTTGCGATGGCGCGCACGTCCGACCCCCATTCGGCGACCGCGCAGTTCTTCATCAACGTCGCCGACAACGCGTTCCTCGACTACAAGGGCCCGAGCCCGCAGGGCTACGGCTACTGCGTCTTCGGCAAGGTCGTCGGCGGCACCGAAATCGTCGACAGGATCGCCGGCGTCCCCACCGGCACGTCGGGATTCCACCAGGACGTGCCGAAGGACGACGTCGTGATCACCCGAGCCGAGGAAGTCGCGGCGGCCGCCTGAGAGCGGGCGGGACGGGACAGGGACACCCGGTTCGCCGGCGCATGCGCGAGGACCGACGCAGCGGGCATCGCCGCCACGCCCCGGCAGCGGCGCGGTATCGCCGATGAAGCCGACGCTGCTGCTCTCGGACCTCCATCTCGCCTCCGAGCGGCCAGCCACGGCGGCGGCGTTCCATGCGTTCATGCGCGGGCCCGCGCGCAAGGCGGCGGGCGTGTACATCCTGGGCGACCTGTTCGACTCCTGGGTCGGCGACGACCAGCGCCGCGAGCCTTTCGCGCGCGAAATCGTCGAGTCGCTGCGCGCGCTGACCGATGCGGGCGTCCCCCTCTACGTCGCGCGCGGCAACCGCGATTTCCTGCTGGGCGGGGATTTCGCCCGCGCGACCGGCGCCGTCCTGCTGGACGAACAGACGCTCGTCGACATGCACGGCACGCGCACGCTGCTCTCGCACGGCGACGAGTTCTGCACCGACGACCTCGCCTACCAGCGCTACCGTGCCTGGTCGCGCGATCCGGCGCACCAGCGCCGCCTGCTGCGCCTGCCTTATCGCGTGCGGCGCTGGATCGCAGCCTGGATGCGCCGCAGGAGCCGCAGCGAGACCGCGCGCAAGCCCGAAGCCATCCTCGACGTCAACCCGGCGGCGATCGAGGGCGCGTTCCGCCGCAACGACGTCGCGCGGCTGATCCACGGCCACACGCACCGGCCGGCACGTCATTCGCTGGTCGTCGACGGCAGGTCGCGCGAGCGCATCGTGCTCGCCGACTGGGACGACCGCGGCCATTTCCTCGAAATCGACGAGGCGGGCGTTCGCACCCGCGACATCGACGGATGAATCCCGAACTCTTCTCCTCGGCGTGGTTCTCGGCGCTGGCATCGATCATCGTCATCGACCTGATCCTCGCCGGCGACAACGCGATCGTCATCGGACTCGCCGCGCGCAAGGTGCCGACCGCGATGCAGCGGCGCGTCATCCTGTGGGGCACCGCGGGCGCGATCATCGTGCGCGCGCTGCTGACGGCGGTCGTCGTCTGGCTGCTGAAGATCCCCGGGTTCCTCCTGGTCGGCGGCATCGCGCTGGTCTACATCGGCTGGAAGCTGACCCGCGGCGGCGAGCCCGGACACGACAAGGTGGCGGCGAAGGACTCGGTGCGCGGCGCAGTCCAGACCATCGTCGTCGCCGACGCCGTGATGGGCGTCGACAACGTGCTGGCGGTGGGGGGGGCTGCGCAAGGCTCGTTCGCGCTGGTGGCGATCGGCCTCGCGGTGTCGATCCCGATCGTGATCTGGGGCTCGACGCTGGTGCTGAAATGGGTCGAGCGCTACCCGGCGATCCTGTGGCTGGGTGCGGGGGTGCTCGGGTTCACCGCAGCGAAGATGATCGCGAGCGAACCGCTGATCGCCGCCCCGATCGCCGCGCAGCCGCCGCTGCGCCTGCTGCTCTACGCCGCCATCGTCGGCGGACTCGTGGGCGCCCCGCTGTTCCGGGCGCTGCCGCCGCGACATCGCCTGCAGGGCGCGGCACTGCTGGTCCTCGCCGTCTGGCTCGCGGGCTGGGGCTGGCTCGACGAGCGCCTCGCCGCCGGCCTCGACCCGGCCGGCGCCTGGCGCTGGGACGAGAGTCTCGTCGACTTCGTGCGCTGGGTCGGCTGGATACCGCTGCTCATCGGATTGCAGCGCGGACTGGCGCGCTTCGCGCGCGAGTCCCCCCGCGACGGCTGAAGTCGCGGGCCCGGTCCGGATCGCCGGGTCAGTGGACGAGCTTGGGCTCCGGCTTCTTCGGCTGCTTGGGCTTCTTCGGTTCCTTGCGCTGCTTGTCGCGGTTTCCCATCACGGTCTCCTCATGCAGATGACGATCAGCGGCGATTATGCCCCAGCGTTTCAGGCCATGGCGAGCGCCTGGGAGAAGTCCGAGACGAGGTCTTCCTGGTCCTCGATGCCCACCGACACCCGGACCAGCGAATCGGCGATGCCCATTTCGGCGCGGCGCTCCGGCCCCATCTCCCAATAGATCGTCTGGGCGACCGGAATGGCAAGCGTCCGGTTGTCCCCCAGGTTCGACGACAGCACGACGGTGCGCAGCCGGTTGAGCACCGCGAGCACATCGCAGCCGTCGGCGAGCTCGAAGGAGAACAGCGCCCCCGGCGCCCGGAACAGCGCCCTGGCCAGGCCATGCTGCGGATGTCCGGCGAGCCCCGGGTAGTAGACGGTCCGCACCTTCGGATGCGCGGCCAGGAATTCCGCGAGCGCCTGCGCGTTCGCGCATTGCCGGTCCATGCGCAACGCGAGGGTCTCGGCGCCGACGGCGATGTGATGCGCCTGCTCGGCGGAAAGCGTCGCGCCGAAATCGCGCAATCCCTTCTTGCGCATCTGCGTGATGCCCCACATCGCAGGCTTCTGCGACTTGTAGCTCTCGGCGATGTTCGGATAGCGCGTCCAGTCGAAGCGGCCGGTATCGGTGACCGCACCCCCCAGCGCATTGCCGTGCCCGCCGATGTACTTGGTCAATGCGTTGACGACCAGGCTGGCGTCGACGGCGGCCGGCCTGAACAGCCACGGCGAGGTCATCGTGTTGTCGACGACGTAGATCAGGCCGCGCTCGCGGCAAAGCGCGCCGATGCGGACCAGATCGGCGACCTGGGTGCGCGGATTGGCGATCGTCTCGACGAACACCAGCCGCGTCCGCGGGGTCAGTGCGCGCTCGACGTTCTCCGCCGACGTCGCATCGACGAAGGTGATCGGCGTCCCGTGGTCCGCCAGCGTGCCGAGCAGGCTGTTGGTGTTGCCGAACACGTACGAGCTCGAGACCACGTGGTCGTCGCCGCGCAGCAGCGACATCATGATCGCGCCGATCGCCGCCATGCCGGTTGCGAAGCACACCGTCGCCACACCCTGCTCCATCGCCGTGACCTTGGCCTCGAGTGCTGCAGTCGTCGGGTTGCCCTGGCGCCCGTAGGCGTAGCCGGAGGCGCGGCCCTGGAACACCGCGATCAGGTCGGCCGCATCGCGATATCCGTACGCGACCGACAGGTGCAGCGGCTTGTGCACGGCGCCGTGCTCGATGACCGCTTCGCGGTCGCCATGAAGGATCGCGGTCGTGAAGCCGCGCTCACGTGTCTGGTTGGTCATTTCCACACTCCTGCCGTAACGCCGGGTGCGGGCACTGCCGCGAATCCCGGACCCCGGCGCAAACAAAAAACCCGTCGGGCTTCCGCCAAACGGGTTTCGTGTGCCCCGCCCGATATCTTCGGGCTGGAGCGAACCTCGCTTTAGCGGAATTTTTTATGCGCCCGCAAGCTGAAGCTCAAATCGGCGCAAGGCAACTATACCACGACCGCGGAATCGCGGATCCCGCCTTCACCACCTTCCCGACGCACGGCCGCCAGCGGAGCTTCCGCTGCCCGGCGTGACGATGCCGACGATGGTGAAGATGCCGATGACGCCGAAGACGAAGCGGCCGAGCAGGATTCGCAGCGGCCACGACGGCAACTGCAGCTCGGCGCCGTGCCGGCTCAGGGCGGGTTCGATTCGTGCGCGCGGTCGCCGTCCGCCTCGCCGCGCGCCTCGTCGCGATCGGCCGCCAGCTGCGACAGGTATTCCGGCGTGATGTCGCCGGTGATGTAGTTGCCGTCGAAGCACGAGGCCTCGAAGCCGGACAGCGCCGCGCTGCCGTCGCGCACGGCATCCTTCAGCGCGTCGAGGTGCTGGTAGATCAGAAGGTCGGCGCCGATCTCGGTGGCGATCTCCGCCTCGGTGCGCCCCGTCGCGACCAGCTCGCGCTGGTTCGGCATGTCGATGCCGTAGACGTTCGGATAGCGCACCGGCGGGCTCGCCGACGCGAAGTAGACCTTGCGTGCCCCGGCGTCGCGCGCCATCTGCACGATCTCGCGCGACGTCGTGCCGCGGACGATCGAATCGTCGACGAGCAGCACGACCTTGTCCTTGAACTCCATCCCGATCGGATTGAGCTTCTGGCGCACGCTCTTCTTGCGCATCGCCTGGCCGGGCATGATGAACGTGCGCCCGATGTAGCGGTTCTTGACGAAGCCCTCGCGGTACATCAGGCCCAGCTGGTTCGCGAGCTCGAGCGCCGAGGGGCGGCTGGAATCGGGGATCGGGATGACGACGTCGACGTCGCCGGCCTCGGGAATCCCGCGGATCTGCTTCGCCAGCGCGCCGCCCATTCGCAGCCGTGATTCGTACACCGACGTTCCGTCGATGACCGAGTCCGGGCGCGCCAGATAGACGAACTCGAACAGGCAGGGATTGAGCGTCGGGTTCTCCGCACACTGGCGCGCGTGGAAGCCGCCGGTCTGGTCGACGAATATCGCCTCGCCGGGCGCAACGTCCCGCAGCACCGAGAAGCCGAGCGGCTCGAGGGCGACCGATTCGGACGCGACGAGGTATTCGCGCCCGCCCATCGCTTCGTTGGTGCCAATGATCAATGGCCGGATGCCGTAGGGGTCGCGGAACGCAAGCATGCCGTAGCCCGCGATCATCGCCACGACCGCATAGGCGCCGCGGCAGCGTCGGTGCACGCCGGCGACGGCGCGGAATATCGCGTCCGGATCGAGGCGATGATGCTGCGCTGCGCGCTCGAGCTCGAGCGCCAGCACGTTGAGCAGGACCTCGCTGTCCGAATTCGTGTTGACGTGACGGAAATCGAGCTCCCACAGCTCGCGTTTCAGGGCTTCGCTGTTCGTCAGGTTGCCGTTGTGGCCCAGCGTCACGCCGAAAGGCGAATTGACGTAGAACGGCTGGGATTCGAGATCCGAGTACGCCGACCCGGCCGTCGGATACCGGCAATGGGCGATGCCCGTGTTCCCGACGAGGTCACGCATATTGCGCGTGCGGAAGACGTCGCGCACGTAGCCGGGCCCCTTGTAGGTATGGAACATCGGCCCTTCGCTGGTCACGATGCCGGCCGCGTCCTGCCCCCGATGCTGGAGCAGCAGCAGGCCGTCGTAAAGAAGCTGGTTGACCGGCGTATGCGCTACGACGCCGACGATGCCGCACATGGATGTGGTTCCTATGCCTTCTGCTGGCCGGGCGCCGGCCGCGGCCGCGCGCCTCCGGGAGAATAATCGAGCCGCTCGGCGAGCAGTTGCGGCAGCCAGGGCTTCAATGTCTCGACGCCGGCCACGAGCGGCGGCGCAAAGACCGAATTCTGCCACCACGCGCTGCGCGGCAGGTCCGTCAGGCCCGCGACGACGGTGAACGCGAGAACGACGACGAGCCCGCGCGCGAAGCCGAACGCGCCACCCAGGAGCCGGTCGACGAAGCCGAGCCCGACGGCACGAATGACTCTCGACAGCGCCCACGCGACCAGCGCGCCGGCAATCAGGGTCCCGATCAGGATCAGCGCGAATGCGATCAGGTAGCGGATCGCCGGATGACCTGCGACGTCGGGAAGCGATTCGCCGAGGATCGGCGAAAGGGCGAGCGCCGCCACGACACCCACGACCCACGCGGCCAACGCAATCACCTCGCGGATGACCCCGCGCAGGAACGCGAACAGCGTCGAAAAGCCGACGATCGCCAGCACAGCCCAGTCGAAAGAGGTCATTGGATGGTCAGGGGTTCGCGCCGGCGAATCGTGCCCCCGCGTTGCCGCGGCGCATGCGCTGCCGGGCGCACCCTCGGTCGCCTCGGGGGAAGCCGTCAATGCACCCGCATTCACCCCGTGCCTGTCCTAGCCGGCCGGCGCCACGATGCCGCTGTGGCCTTCGTGCTTCAGCCGGTCGCGCGCCGCGGTGGCGGCGTCGCGCGACGGATACGGGCCCACCCGGACCCGCCACAGCGTGCCCTTGCTCGTCTTCAGGGGTTCCGTATAGGCGGAGTACCCGGCCTTCTTCAGGCGATGGGCCAGCGCATTCGCCCCCTTGTCGTCGGAGAACGCCGCAAGCTGCACCGCGTAGGTCTCGCGGGCGCTGGAGCCCGCATGGCCCGGCGTCGCCGCATCGACCGGCGCGGCCGCATGCGCAGCGGGCGCAGCCGAATGCACAGCGGGCGCAGCCGCCGCCGAAACCGGTGCCGCCGTGGGCCGGGCCTCCACGGGCGCCGGGGCCGTGGCCGCCGACCCGGTGGCCGGATTGCTGCCCGACCCCTCGGGAACATGGGTGTCGTACTTCGGAGGTTTCGCCGCAGCGGCGGGCTGAGGCGTCGGCGAGGTCGCGGATGCCGCGGGCGCGGTCGCCGTCGTCGATGCCGCGGGCGCGGTCGCAGTCGTCGATGCTGCGGATACCGCGCCGGCCGCATCGGCGGGCGCGGCTTTCGCGCCTTCCCCGCCCGGCGCGGCACCGCTGCCGGCGCCCGAAGCCTTGGCCGCGTCGGCTGTGCTGCCGGAAGAAAGCTGGTTGACGAACTTGCCGTCGTCGACCGGCGGGATCTTCACCGATACGTCGTCGCCCAGCGGCTTGGGCTGGCTTTCGAGCAGCATCGGAACGATGACCGCGACGGCCAGCGCGAGTACGACCGCGCCGACCAGGCGTCGCCGCGCGCGCCGGCGAAGTTCGTCGACATTGATGTCTGCAGGTTCTGCCATCGAATCCGTCCTGACAGGGGTCGTCAACCCCGGGTACGCGCGGCGTCGAGCGCCGCGGCAACGGTGAGAAACGAGCCGAAGGCTGCGATTCTATCAGTCTCCTGCGCCTCGTCCCGCGCGGCGAGGAACGCCTGCGCGATGCTGTCGTGACTGCGGACCGCAGGCTCGGCGATCCCTGCCTCGCGCAGCCGCCGCACGAGCTCCGCGGCGGATGCGCCACGCGGCCCCGGCAGCGACGCCACATGCCAGACGTCGACCCGTTCGCGCAGCGCAGCGATCACGCCGTCGATGTCCTTGTCGGCGAGCATGCCGAACACGGCGCGGGTGGTGGCGAAGTAGCCCATCGCTCCCAGCACGTCGGCCAGCGCGCGCGCCGCGTGCGGGTTGTGCGCGACATCGAGGACCACGGTCGGACGCCCGGGCAGGACCTGGAAGCGCCCCGCCAGCTCGACGTGCACGAGCCCGTCACGGATCGCGCCTGCGGCAACGGGCAGGCGCTCGCGCAGCGCATCGATCGCGGCCAGTACCGTAGCGGCGTTGCCGACCTGGTACGCACCACGCAACGCCGGCTGAGGCAGTCCGTAGCGGGCGCCGCCGGGTCCGTGGTAGCGCCATTGCAGCGCCTGGGTCTCGTAGCCGTACTCGCGGCCGATGCGCCACAGCGCCGCTCCGGTCGCGCGCGCGAATTCGATCAGCGAACGCGGCGGATCCGGCTCGCCGCAGACCGCGATCCTTCCCGCACGCATGATGCCCGCCTTCTCGCGGGCGATGTCCTCGCGCGTCGGTCCGAGGTACTCGACGTGATCGACGTCGATGGTGGTGATGACGGCGACGTCGGCGTCGATGACGTTCACCGCATCGAGCCGCCCGCCCAGCCCCACCTCGAGGATCAGCACGTCGAGCCTTGCCTGCTGGAAGAGCAGCAGCGCCGCGAGCGTCGTGAATTCGAAGTAGGTCAGCGGAACGTCCGGCGGGCCCGACCGCGCCGTCTCGACGGCATCGAACGCCGCGACGAGCGCGCCGTCGGCCGCCTCCTCGCCCCCGATGCGCACGCGCTCGTTGAAGCGCAGCAGGTGCGGCGACATGTACAGCCCGGTGCGATAGCCGGCGTGACGGTAGATCGACTCCAGCATTGCGCAGGTCGAGCCCTTGCCGTTCGTGCCGGCGACCGTGGCGACCGGACAGGCGATGCGGATGCAAAGCCTCGAGGCGACGGCCTCGACGCGCTCGAGGCCCATCGCAATGGGCTTGGGGTGGAGCGTCTCGAGGTAGGCGAGCCAGTCCGGCAGGGTCGAAGGACGGGCCACGCGATGCTGCGCCACGCCGGACCCGCAGCTGCGGACCGGCCCTAGCTCGCGAGCGCGGGCTGCCGCGTCAGCATCGCGAGCAGCCGTGCCAGCTCGTCGCGCAGCTCCCTGCGATCGACGATCAAGTCGAGCGCGCCTTTTTCGATCAGGAACTCGGCGCGCTGGAAACCTTCGGGGAGCTTCTCGCGCACCGTCTGCTCGATGACCCGCGGACCGGCGAAGCCGATCAGGGCGCCTGGCTCGGCGAGGACGAGGTCGGCGACGAAGGCGAACGACGCCGACACGCCGCCCATCGTCGGGTCGGTGAGGATCGACACGAACGGCAGCCGCGCGCGCGTGAGCTCCTGCAGCACGGCGGTCGTCTTCGCCATCTGGAACAGCGAGTTGACGCCTTCCTGCATCCGCGCCCCGCCGGAGGCCGATACGCAGACGAACGGCACGCGGTTCTCGAACGCGACGCGCACGCCGCGCACGAAGCGCTCGCCGACGACCGAGCCCATCGAGCCGCCCATGAAATCGAACTCGAACGCCGCGAGCACCAGCGGGACGTTCCTGACGCTGCCCTGCATCACGATGAGCGCATCGGTTTCGCCGGTCTCCTCGAGCGCGGCTTCGAGGCGCTCCGGATACTTCTTCTGGTCCTTGAACTTCAGGCTGTCGATCGGAACGACTTCCGAGCCGATTTCGAAGCGCCCTTCGGCATCGAGGAGCTGGTCGATCCGTTCGCGCGCGGACACTCGATCGTGAAAACCGCACTTGGGACAGACCGACAGGTTCTTCTCGAGGTCGGTCCGGTAGAGCGTCGCCTCGCACGACGGGCACTTGACCCACAGGCCCTCGGGCACCGGCGTCTTGCGCACGCCCGGCGTGCTCTTGATCCGCGGCGGAAGCAGCTTCTGCAGCCAGCTCATGTCGGCGACCTCCCTGGTCAGGCGATCGATGCGCGCGCGCCCGCAGCGGCCGGCTTGGCCGTCATCGTGTCGAGCGCGCGGCGGATCGTCGCAAGCCACGCACCGGCGCGCGCGGACGCATCGGCCGGCGCCCCCGTTTCGATCTCGGTGATGATGCGGCTGCCGATGACGACCGCGTCGGCGTGGCGGGCGATCGCCTGCGCGCTGGCCGCGTCGCGGATGCCGAAGCCGACGCCGACCGGGAGCGCGACATGCGCGCGGATCTCGCGCAGCTTGGCCGCGACCGCGTCGGTGTCGAGATGGCCGGCGCCGGTGACGCCTTTCAGCGAGACGTAGTAGACGTAGCCGGCGCCGAGCTCGGCAACGTGGGCCATGCGCGCGGCGGGCGTCGTCGGCGCGATCAGGAAGATCGGCGCGATGTCGCGCGCGCGCAGCAGGGCCGCGAACTCGGCGGCCTCCTCGGGCGGATAGTCGACGATGATCACGCCGTCGACGCCGACCGCACGTGCACGATCGGCGAAGACCACGGTGCCCATCGCTTCGACCGGATTGGCATAGCCCATCAGCACGATCGGGGTCGTCGCGTTGCGCTTGCGGAAGCCCTCGACGAGGTCGAGCACGTGGTGCAGCCCGACATGCTGGGCGAGTGCCCGCTCGGACGCGCGCTGGATGACCGGGCCGTCGGCCATCGGATCGGAAAAGGGCACGCCGAGCTCGATGATGTCCGCACCCGCCCGCGTCAGGGCGTCGAGGATCTCGTCGGTTGCGGCGAGCGACGGATCGCCCGCGGTCACGTACGGAATGAGGACGGTGCGCCCGGCCGCGCGCTGCCGGGCAAAGGTCGCATCGATGCGGTTCACGACGCGACCTTCTTCGCGGCGTCGCGCTCGGCGACCGTCGCCATGTCCTTGTCGCCGCGGCCGGAAAGGTTGACGAGCAGTATGCTCTCGCGCGGAAGCGTCGGCGCGAGCCTGGTCGCATAGGCCAGCGCATGCGACGACTCGAGCGCCGGGATGATGCCCTCGATCCGGCAGCAGGCGTGGAAAGCCGCCAGCGCCTCGTCGTCGGTGATCGCGACGTACTGGGCGCGCCCGGTGTCCTTCAGCCATGCGTGCTCGGGGCCCACGCCCGGATAGTCGAGGCCCGCCGACACCGAGTGTGTCTCGATGATCTGGCCGTCGGCGTCCTGCAGCAGGTAGGTGCGGTTACCGTGCAGCACGCCCGGGCGACCCGCGCACAGCGATGCCGCATGGTGCCCGGTCGCGAGTCCTTCGCCTGCCGCCTCGACGCCGACGAGCTTCACGTCCGCGTAGGGAAGGTAGGGATGGAAGATGCCCATCGCGTTGCTGCCGCCGCCGACGCAGGCGATCACGTAATCGGGCTGCCGGCCGGCGGAAGCCGGCATCTGCGTCAGGCACTCGCGCCCGATGACGCTCTGGAAATCGCGCAC
The DNA here is from genome assembly GCA_035470905.1 of Casimicrobiaceae bacterium. Taxonomy (GTDB): domain Bacteria; phylum Pseudomonadota; class Gammaproteobacteria; order Burkholderiales; family Casimicrobiaceae; genus VBCG01. Next base: position 3,810 of record DATIQL010000129.1, on the reverse strand, counting down.
CAGCATCGGGTACGGATGGGGACCGGCCACGGTGCCGATGATGTAGAACGTCGAGTCGACGTTGGTGACCCAGTCGCGCATCGCCTCGTTCAGGGCATCCTTCAGGGTCTTCGAACCCGATTCGACCGGAACGACCTTGGCACCGAGGAGCTGCATGCGGAACACGTTCTGCGCCTGGCGCCTCACGTCCTCCGAGCCCATGTAGACCACGCACTCCATGCCGAAGCGCGCGGCCACCGTCGCCGTCGCGACACCGTGCTGCCCTGCGCCCGTCTCGGCGATGACGCGGCGCTTGCCGAGCCGGCGCGCGAGCAGGGCCTGCCCGATGCAGTTGTTGATCTTGTGCGCGCCGGTGTGGTTGAGATCCTCGCGCTTCAGCCAGATCTGCGCGCCGCCCAGTTCGCGCGACCAGCGCTCGGCATGGTAGACGGGCGACGGACGTCCGACGTAATGCTCGAGCTCGTAGTTGAACTCGGCGATGAATTCCGGATCGTCGCGATAACGCGCGTACTGCGTCCTGAGCTCGTCGAGCGCCCCGATCAGGGTCTCGGCGACGAACACGCCGCCATACGGGCCGAAATGCCCGCGCTCGTCGGGCAGCTCACGCCCGCGTGCCATCTCTGCCATCTGCACTGCGCACTCCTTGTACGAACGCCGCGATCCGCGCTGCATCCTTCAGCCCGCGCCGCGGCTTGCCTTCGAGGTCGCGTTCCTCGACACCCGAGGAAACATCGACCGCCCAGGGATCGACTTCGCGTATGGCGCGCTCGACATTGCCTGCGTCGAGCCCGCCGGAAAGAATCAGTCGCGGCCCGAGCGCTGCCCGGACGCCGTCCGACAGTCGGCGCCAGTCGAAGACCCGCCCGGTGCCCCCAGGAAGATCCCCTTCGAGATGCGTGTCGAACAAAAGCCCCGCAGCGTCGCCGTAGGGGCGCGTGCATTCTAGCAAATCGACCCCCTCCTTCACCGGAATGGCCTTCAGGTAGCGGCGGCCGAAGCTGCGGCAGAACTCGCCGGGCTCGCTGCCGTGGAACTGCAGGAGATCGATCGGCACGGCGGCAAGTGCCGCCCGCACGGCCGCGGGATCGGGGTCGACGAACAGCCCGACGACCGTCACGAAGACCGGCAAGGCGCCCGCGATCGCACGCGCCTGCTGGTGCGAAACGACGCGCGGCGTTCCCGGCCAGAACACGACACCGATCGCGTCGGCGCCGGCATGCGCGGCGGCAATCGCGTCATCGACGCGCGTGATGCCGCAGATCTTGATGCGGGTGCGCCGGGACGTCATCCGGCGAATGTTGCCACATCGGTTGCCATATCGCGCCGCGTCGCCGGCAATCCGAAGCCGGCGTCGTAGTCGGCGCCGGTGAAATAGAGTCCGGCCGCCGAGAACGTCGGCGCGCCCCGTCTGCGGTCGGCGGCTGCCAGGAGCTCGTCGATCCACGCCGGCTCGCGCTTGCCGGCGCCGACCTCGACCAGCGCGCCGACGATGTTGCGGACCATGTGGTGGAGGAAGGCGTCCGCGCTCAAGTCGAAGCGCAGCAGTGCGCCATCGCGCGCAACCGGAACACGGGTCACGTCGAGGCGCCTCAGTGTCTTCACCGGTGTACGGGCCTGGCATTCGGCGGCGCGGAACGAAGAGAAATCGTGGGTTCCGAGCAGCCGCTGCGCGGCCCGGCGCATGGCCTCCGCATCCAGGGGCGCGTGATGCCAGCCGAGACGTCCATCGGCAAGCCCCGGTCGCTGCGGTCGGTTCAGCAGCAGGTACGTGTAGTGCCGGCCGGTGGCGGCGAAGCGGGCGTGGAATCGGTCGGCGACCTCCTGGCACCACAGCACCGCCGCTGCGGCGGGCAGATGCGCATTGACGCCGCGCACCCATGCCATCGCCGGGCGTTGCGCTTCGGTGTCGAAGTGGACGATCTGCGAGGTCGCATGCACGCCCGCGTCGGTGCGGCCGGCAGCGGCGACGCGCACCGGTGCGTCGGCGATCGCCGCAAGCGCACGCTCGAGCACGTCCTGGACGGCGCAGGCCGAAGGCTGCGACTGGAAGCCGCAGAAGGGCCCGCCGTCGTATTCGAGTGCGAGCGCGTAGCGCATGGCGCCACGCGCCGCGTTATGCAGCGGTTGCGACTCAGGCGAGCTTGGCGAGCAGCGACTGCGCCTCGGACTTCTGCTGCTCGTCGCCCTCGTGCAGGACCTCCTGCAGGATCTCGCGGGCACCTTCGCGGTCGCCCATTTCCTGATAGGCCTTGGCGAGATCGAGCTTGGTCGCCGCATCGTGCCATTGGCCGTCGAGCACGGACGGGGTCGGATCCTCGAACGCCGGGCGGTCAGGGTCGAACGACAGGTCGAGCTTGTCGAGATCGAGCGGCGTCGCGGGCGCCGTCAACTGTGCCGGAGTCCCGGAGAGAACCGGCTCGGACCTCGCTTCGGCGACCGGCTTCAGCGGCGCCGGCCGATCGGCGTCATCGAGGTGAAAATCGAGATCGAACGTGGGCAGGTCCGCCTTGGTGTCGACGCGCTCCGACAGATCGCCCGCAGGTCCCCCGAAACCGGCGCCTGCACCTGCCGGCGCGCCGGCGAACCCTGCGGCCGCCGCAGCGCCGGCACCGGGGATCCCGGTGGACTGCCTGCTCTTCTCCGCCGCGGCAACCGCGGCGACGGGGGTGCTCGAACTGCGCGCCAGCGCACTTTCGGCGCCCGCCAGAATGTCGGCCGCCGACTTGATCGACGGCGCCGACTGGGGAAGGAGCGAGATGTCGTCGTCGCTGAACTGCGGGGCCGCGGCCGATGCGACGCCCTGCTTCGCAAGCGGGACGGTCGCAGCGCCCAGCGGGCTGCCCCCCGACGCAAACGGGGCCGCCACCGCGGCGGCGGTCGGCGGCGCAGGCTGCGGCGACGCAGGCGCAGCTGCAGGTGCGCCCGCCGACGATTCGTCCTGGAACATCGGATTGGCCGGATCGAGCTGGCGCCCGAGCATGACTGCCTTGTGCCATACATCGCCCTGCCCATGGCTTACGGCAAAGAGCTCGGAGGCGACGGTCTCGAATGCAGAAGGCTTGTTGTGCTGCGAATGGATTTCCAGCAGCTTCAGATAGATTTCCTGGCGCTGCGGATCCTTCTTCAGCGCGTCCTTCAGGATCTCCTCGGCCTGCGCGTCGCGACCGTAGGCAAGGTAGACCTCGGCTTCGGCGATGGGATCGACCTCGTCGGTATCGATGTTCCCCAGCCCTTCGCGGCTGAAGTCCGAGGCGAGCGAGTTGTCACCCGTGTTGACGATGCCGCCACCCGTCGATCCGAAGACGGTGTTGGTCTTGATGTCGGTGCCCGAGATGATGCTGTCCTCGAACTTCGTCCCCTTGCGACGACGCGTGGCGATGAGTCCCGCAATTCCGCCGAGGACCGCCAGCGCGCCCGCGCCGAGCGCCCAGTTCGGCGTGTTCGACAGGAGATCCGCAAAGAATCCCGGCGGCTCTGCCGGCGCCGCCTTCGGCGCCGCGGGCTTGGCCGGCGCGGGCTTCGGGGCCTCCGCGGGCTTGGGTGCTTCGGCGCCCGGGGCCGTGGCTGGCGGCGCGGGGCTCGGCGCCGCACCCGCCGGCGCCGCAGGCGCTGGTGCCGCGGCCGGTGCACCACCCTTGGCCGCTGCGGCCTGGCTTTGCAGCTGGGCAAGCGTCTGGTTCTTGAGATCCAGCGCCTGCTGCATTTCCGCAACGGTCTTCTCGAGCTGGGAGATCCGCGTTTCCGCGTCCTTGAGTTCCTGGCTGCGCGCGACCGCGTCCTCCGTCGCGGCTGCGGCGCCGCCCTTCCCTG
>DATIQL010000128.1:0-3813 GCA_035470905.1 Casimicrobiaceae bacterium | reverse complement strand
GAATACATGCGTAGCCCATTCGCGGCCGAAATCACCTGCCAGGTCCGGGCTGCTTGGCCAAAGTTCGTCCCAGCGGAACACGGGTACGCCCGCGCGCCGCACTTCCTGGTAGACGGCTTCGGGCCGGTCGACCCAGAGCGGAAACACGTACGGCGCCGCATCGTCGGGCAGGATCGGTCGCAGTGCGCGGACGCCCGGGATGGATGCGACCAGGCGGGCGAGCAGTGCGTAGTTGCGCCTGCGCGTGGCGACGATGCGTTCGCGATGCGCGTGATGCGCAATCCAGCGCGCCCACGGCGACGCGGCGTTGCCGATAGGGGAGCCCGGTGCGAAATCCGCGAGCCACTTGCCTGCGACATCGGTCGGCTCGGCGTCGCATTCGGCGGACTCGGGTTCGTAGCGGCGGCAGCGCAACTTGGCCATGGCCGTGAACACGCCGCCGAGCAAGGTGTTGAGGCCGGCGACGCGCCGATGCGTCACGCCGAGCTCGAGCGCGTTGGCGAAGCTCTTCACCTTGAATGCGAAAGGCTGGTGACCGAGCCGCGGCACATCGTCCGTGCCACGCGACCCCACGAGGCAGCCGCCGTCGACGACGGGCAGGAACTTGGTGAGGCTCGCGATCGCATAATCGCCCCAGCGTCCCACGGGTCGGCCGTCCGACATGCCGAAAAGCGCATGCGCGCAATCTTCGATCAGCGCAATCCCGTGCCGGTCGCAGAACCTGCGAATGGCCGCCATCGGCTGCGGCAACCCGAAATAATGGGCGGCGATCATCGCCCGTACCCCCTGCATCTGGTGATCGTCGAGCGCAGCGGTGGCCGGGGCGCCGGTCGCATCGATCGGAAAGAAGACCGGCTCGGCGCCCACCGCGACGATGGGCGCGATCATCGTCGGGCAATGGTAGGTCGGCACCAATACGCGATCGCCACGACCGATTCCGAGCGCGCGCAGCGCCAGGGCGATCGCCGCGCGCCCACTGGTGGTGAACACCACGTCGTCCCGGTCGAGGATGCTCGGCAGGGTCGAGCGGAAAGGCCCCGAAAAGGTCGACCACCCCAGGACCGGAAGACGTGCCAGGTCGAGGCGCCCGGAGGCAGCGATCGGCGCGCCGAGCGGCGGCAAGGCTTCAAAGCTCATCGGCAAAGCATCGCGTAATTCGAGAGTGAAGGCAACGCAGCGCGTCGGAGTGTGACGGCCCGGTGCGCCCCCGGCCGGATCGTGGCGATTTGTGCGCCACAGGCTGTGGCGGCCCGTGTCGGGGCTTCGAATGACGCGGATCGTTATACTTTGCGATTCACCAAGCATCGAGGGGGATCACCGTTGGACACGCAGCAGGAGGTCTTGCAGATACTCGACGAGGTTCTGAGCCTCAAGGGCGCCGCGCTGGCGATGAGCGCGCAGACCCCGCTGCTGGGCGCGATTCCCGAGCTCGACTCGATGGCCGTCTTGACGCTGATCACGACCCTGGAGGAGCGGTTCGGGTTCGGCGTTGCCGACGACGAGATCGACGGTTCGACGTTCGCCACCGTCGGCTCGCTCACGGAGTTCGTGAAAGCCAAGCTCGATGCCTGACGACGGCGCCACGCCGCCAAAGCTGGAAGCTTTCTACCTGCCGTCGAGCGAGGGGCGCCGATTCTGCGTCCTGCACGAACCCGCGGAGCCTGGCGCCGGTGAAGGGGCCATCCTCTACGTCCATCCGTTCGCCGAGGAGATGAACAAGGCGCGCCGCATGGCGGCCTTGCAGTCGCGTGCGCTCGCCGCGGCGGGTTGGACGGTGCTGCAGATTGACCTCGCCGGCTGCGGAGACAGCGAAGGGGATTTCGGTGATGCTTCCTGGCAGGGCTGGGTTGCCGATGTCCGCGAAGCCGCATTTTGGCTGGGCGAGCACAGCGGACGCACCCCCTGGCTCTGGGGCTTGCGCACCGGTTCCCTCGTCGCGACCGCGGCGGCGGCGGCGCTGCCCTCGGTGCCGGGACTCCTGTTCTGGCAGCCGGTGCTCTCCGGCAGGCAGTTCCTGCAGCAGTTCCTGCGCCTGAAGGTTGCCGCCCAGATCCTGGGATCGGCGGAAGCGGAGCGCGTCGATACGCGCGAGCTCCGCGAGCGCCTGTCCAGGGGACAGGGCGTCGAGGTCGCGGGGTACGCGCTGTCGCCTGCGCTCGCAGAAGGATTGGAGGCCGCCGAGTTCTCGCCCGTTCCCGGCGAAGCGTCGGTCGCATGGCTCGAGGTCTCGGGTGCCGTCGCCGGACAACTGTCGCCCGCGGTCCGCACGCGCGTCGCGCAGTGGCAGGACGCCGGGCATCCCGTGGACGCGCGGTGCGTCGCCGGCCAGGCGTTCTGGCAGACGCAGGAGATCGCCGAGTGCCCGGCGCTGATCGAAGCCACCCTCGCCGCCGTGGCGGGTGCCCGCCAATCCGCAAGGGGTCCCCGCCCGGCGATGGCGGGTGCACGTCCGTGAATCCGGTCGAGCAAGCGCTGACCTTCGACTGCGGCGGCGAGCGCCTGGTCGGCGTCGTCGCGGCGCCACCGAACACAGCGGCAGTCGGCGTGCTGATCGTCGTCGGCGGTCCGCAGTATCGTGTCGGCAGCCACCGCCAGTTCGTGCATCTCGCGCGACGGCTGGCGCAGGCCGGGATTGCGGCGATGCGGTTCGATTATCGGGGCATGGGCGACGCCGAAGGTGCTGCGCGCTCGTTCGAGGAGGTGTCGGAGGACATCGGCGCAGCGATCGCCGCTTTCCGGCGCACCTGCCCGATGCTCGAGCGCGTCGTCCTCTGGGGGCTCTGCGATGCCGCCTCCGCCACACTGATGTATGTCGAATCGAACGGCCAGATGGCGGTGGACGGGATCGTGCTCGTCAATCCCTGGGTGCGCTCCGATGCCACACTCGCGAAGACGCAGATCAAGCATTACTACGCGCGTCGGGTCCTGAACCGAGGGTTCTGGGGGAAGCTTCTGCGCGGAGGGGTCGACCTGCGCGGGGCCCTGGGCGGTGTTGCGCGGGCAGCGCGGCTCGCCCGCGGCGCCACGCCGGGCGACGCTGTCGCCGATGCGAAGAGGTCGTTCCAGGAGCGGATGGCCGCGGGGCTCGAGGCGTTCGCCGGACCGGTGTTGCTGCTGATGAGCGGTCGCGACCTCACCGAGCGCGAGTTCGACGAGCATTCATCGACGGATGCCCGCTGGAAAGGCCTGCTCGGGCGCGGGTCCGTCGAGCGCCGCGATTTCGCCGAAGCCGACCATACGTTCTCATCGGCCGAATGGCGTGACCAGGCCGAGACGGCGACCATCGAGTGGATCGATCGGCACATTGCGCGGGCGGTGGCATGAAGCGCGTGCTGATGATCGCGTACCACTTCCCGCCGCTCGCCGGCAGCAGCGGCATCCAGCGCACGCTGCGCTTCGTCCAGCACCTTCCGGCATTCGGCTGGGAGCCTGCAGTGCTGACGGCGGATCCGCGGGCCTACGAGCGCACCAGCGAAGACCTCGATGCCGAAGTGCCCGACGGCGTGCAGGTCGAGCGGGCATTCGCGCTCGATACGGCGCGGCAACTTTCGATCGCCGGGCGCTACCCGGGATTCCTGGCGCGCCCGGATCGATGGATGACCTGGCAATACGCTGCCGTTCGATCGGGCATGAAACTGATCCGACGCTGGCGTCCCGACGTCATCTGGTCGACGTATCCGATCGCGACCGCGCACGTCATCGGCAGCGTGCTGCATCGACGGTCGGGGCTCCCATGGATCGCAGATTTCCGGGATCCGATGGCCCAGGAAGGCTATCCCGCCGATCCGCGCATCTGGCAGAGCTTCAAGCGGA
>DATIQL010000127.1:0-10485 GCA_035470905.1 Casimicrobiaceae bacterium | reverse complement strand
GGCGTGTTCTTCTTCCAGATCCGCGAGCAGTTCGACAGCCTCGACCTCAAGCACCTCGAGAAGCTCAAGGAAGCCGAATGAGCGGGGAGACGATCGCGTGATCGAGGTCGCCTTGGTCCTCGCCCTGCCCGTCGCGGGTGCGCTGCTTCTCGCGCTGGTCGGCCATCGACCGGTCGCGCCGACGATCAACGCGATCGTCAGCTTCTGCACGCTGGCGGCCGCCGCGGCACTGACGGTGCGCGTCGTCGAACGGGGCCCGCTGCTGGCGTTCCACGAGAGCTTCCTGATCGATCCTTTCAACGTCTTCCTGGTCGCGCTCACGGCGTTCGTCGGCTTCACGACGTCGGTGTTCTCGCGTCCGTACATGCGCATCGAGGAACAGCACGGACGGCTGACGCCCGCGCGGCTGCGCCTCTACCACAGCATGTACCAGCTGTTCTGCTTCACGATGCTGCTGGCGCTGACCACCAACAACGTCGGCATCCTGTGGGTGGCGATGGAGGCTGCGACGCTGACGACCGTTCTGCTGGTGTCGCTGTACCGGACGCCGGCGAGCCTCGAGGCCGCGTGGAAGTACTTCATCCTCTGCGGCGTCGGCATCGCGCAGGCGCTGTTCGGGACCATCCTGCTCTATTTCGCCGCCGAGAAGGTCCTGGGTGCGGGTGGCGGCGCGCTGCTGTGGACGAAACTCGACGCGGTGCGCGGGCAGCTCGAGCCGACGGTGCTGGCGCTGGCGTTCGTGTTCCTGCTGGTGGGCTACGGCACCAAGGTCGGCTTCGTGCCGCTGCACAACTGGCTGCCGGATGCGCACGCCGAAGGCCCGACTCCGGTGTCGGCGGTGCTGTCGGGACTGCTGCTCAATGTCGCGCTGTACGCGGTCGTTCGCTGCAAGGTGCTGGTCGACGGGGCGCTGCCGGGGGCGTTCGCCAAGAACCTGATGATGGGTTTCGGCCTGCTTTCGGTGGTGGTCGCCGCCTTCCTGCTCGCGCGCCAGCGCGACATCAAGCGCCTGTTCGCGTATTCGTCGATCGAGCACATGGGGATCGTCACCTTCGCCTTCGGCGTCGGCGGCCCGATCGCGAGCTTCGCCGGACTCCTGCACATGACCGTGCACTCGCTGACCAAGTCGGCCATCTTCTTCGCCGTCGGGCACGCGACGCAGAAGACCGGAACGCAGATCATCGACGACATCCGCGGCCTGGTGACGATCAGCCCGATGATCGGCTGGGGCCTGATGCTCGGCACGCTGGCGATCCTCGGCATGCCCCCGTTCGGGGTGTTCGCCAGCGAGTTCCTGATCCTGACCACCGCGATGCGCGAGCAGCCGTGGGCCACACCCCTGCTGCTCGCAGCGCTCGGCGTCGCCTTCGCCGCGGTGTTCTCGAAGGTCCAGCCGATGGTGTTCGGCGAGACGACCGCGACCCGGCTGCCGCTGCGTCCGGCGATGCTGCCCGTGTTCACCCACCTCGCGCTGGTGCTGATGCTGGGGCTGTGGATTCCGCCCTATCTCGCCGAATGGTATCGCCAGGCGGCGAGGCTGATCGGATGACGATGCTCGACCACGACGCCCTCACCCGCCCTCCGGGCACCCTCTCCCGCGCGCGGGAGAGGGAAGGGGTGCGTGCGTATTTCCCCCTCTCCGGCACGCGGGAGAGGGATGGGGTGCGCGCGTATTTCCCCCTCTCCGGCAAGCGCAAGAGGGATGGGGTGCGCGCGTATTTCCCCCTCTCCCGCGTGCGGGAGAGGGTTGGGGTGAGGGTGCAGGAATCATGAACGTCGCGCCGCTCGGACTCGCCGCCGCACGCCTGCCCGCAGGCGTGCCCGCGCAGCGGGCGCAGGTGAGCTCGGGGCAGTTCCTGACGGCATGCCGCCTCGCCTGGGAGCAGGGTGCACAGCTCGTCGCGCTGTGGGCGTCCGACGAGCGCGATCTCCGGCGAGGTTTCTGCGTGCGCGTCGCCCTCGAGGACCGCGACGGTCTGATGGTGCTCGAGCACTGGCTGCCCGGCGACGACTCGCGCTATCCGGACCTGACGCCGATCTTCCCTGCGGCGAACCGCATGCAGCGGACCACCTACGACCTCATGGGCATCGGCGCCGAGGCAGACGACCAGCGTCCATGGCTGTGGATGGCGAGCTGGCCGATCGACCGCTTCCAGCTGCGACGCGACTTCGAGGCCTCGCCCCAGTGGGAGCCCGGCCAGGAGGAATACGACTTCGTCCGGGTCGAGGGCGACGGGGTCCACGAGATCCCGGTCGGACCGGTGCACGCGGGCATCATCGAGCCCGGCCATTTCCGCTTCCAGATCGTCGGCGAGAAGGTGCTGCGCCTCGAGGAGCGCCTGGGCTACACGCACAAGGGGGTCGAGAAGCGCTTCGAGTCGATGACCGTCGTCGAAGGCGCAAGGCTGGCAGGACGCATTTCCGGCGACAGCACCGTCGCATATGCATGGTCGTATGCGCAGGCGGCCGAGAGCATTGCCGAGACCGTGATCCCGCCGCGCGCCGCATGGTTGCGCGCACTGTGCCTGGAGCGCGAGCGTCTGGCCAATCACCTGGGCGATCTCGGCGCGCTGGGCAACGACGGCGGCTTCGCTTTCGGGCTTGCGCAGTTCTCGCGCCTGCGCGAGGACCTGCTGCGCGGCAATCAGGCGGCGTTCGGTCACCGGCTGCTGATGGACGTGGTCGTGCCCGGCGGCGTCGCGCGCGACCTCGACGTCGTGCAGGCGCTGGCAATGCGCGACCACGTGAACCGGATGCGTGCAGAGATCGCCGAGCTCCGCGGCATCTACGACGAGCACGCGGGATTGCAGGACCGCTTCCGCAACTGCGGCGCGGTGAGCGCCGAGCTCGCGGGCCGGCTGGGCATGCAGGGCCCGGCCGCGAGGGCGAGCGGTCTCGCCCGCGACCTGCGCTGCGATTTTCCCTGCGCGCCTTACGATGCGCTGGCGGTGAAGATCGCTGCCGGCGCGAACGGCGATGTCGCTGCCCGGGTCGCCGTGCGCTTCGACGAAGCGGTCGAATCGCTGCGTCTGGTCGACGCCATCGTCGCGCAGCTGCTCGACCCCGAGCTCGCCCGCGACGTGGCCCAGGCGCTGCCCGAGGCTCCCGCGCAGCGCCTGGGAATCGGCTATGTCGAAGGCTGGCGCGGGCCGGTGCTCGTCGCCCTCGAGTCGGGTCCCGGCGGAACGATAAGGCGCTGCCACCCGCATGACCCGTCGTGGTCGAACTGGCCCGCGATCGAGCATGCCGTGATCGGCAACATCGTTCCCGATTTCCCGCTGATCAACAAATCGTTCAACCTGTCCTACAGCGGACACGACCTCTAGCCGCGCCCACCGCGCGCGCCCCAGCGAACACGACGCTCCAAACCCTCCGAGCCCCGACGCCACCGACCATGTACCACGTACTGCGACAGATCGCCCGCACCGGCATCAAGACCGAAGCGAGTCCTGCGCCCGCGCCGGAGGACGTCGTCGCCGCCCGGCTGCACGAGGACATCCTGCGCATTCTCGGCCGGGCGCTGACGATCCGCTACGTCGATGCCGGATCGTGCAACGCCTGCGAGCTCGAGGCGCAAGCGCTCGGCAATCCCTACTACAACGTCGAAGGGCTCGGCATCCGCTTCGTGGCCAGCCCGCGCCATGCCGACGCGCTGATGGTGAGCGGCCCGGTGTCCAGGCACATGGCGATCGCGCTGCGACGCACGTGGAACGCGGCGCCCGAGCCCAAGCTGGTGATCGCGATCGGGGAGTGCGCCTGCGGTCGCGGCATCTACGCCGAGAACTACGCGACGCTCGCACGCGTGTCGAGCGTCATTCCCGTCGATGTCGAGATCCCCGGCTGTCCGCCGTCGCCGACGGCTCTGCTGCAGGGCATCCTCGCCGCGATCGCGCCACCGGGAGCGCAGGCGATTCACACCGAGAGGTCCGTCCCATGAGCGAAGCCCCGCCGCCCGCGGCGAACGAAGAAGCGAAAAAGCGCCTGCGCGAGAAGGTTGAAAAGCTGCTCGCCCGCGAGCCGGCGCGGAGCGAGTCGAGCATCGTTCTCAACGGGCACACGCTGAGCTACCGCGCCCTCGCCGAATTCGTCCCCGTCGCGGCCGCCGGCGTCGACGACAAGCGCGGGGAGCCCGAGGCCGCCATCTTCACCACGTCGTATCTCCTCGATTCGGTCGACCCCGCGACCCGGCCCGTGTGCTTCGTGTTCAACGGGGGACCGGGATCGGCGTCGATCTGGCTGCATCTGGGCGCGCTCGGGCCGAAACGCGTGGTGATCCGCGAGGATGGGACGATGCCCCCGCCTCCGTACACGGTGACCGACAACCGCGAATCGTGGTTCGAGCACTTCGACCTCGTGTTCATCGATCCGCCGCACACCGGCTACTCGATCACTGCCAGCGAGGAGGCGCGCAGGAAGATGCTGTCCGTCGACGGCGACGTCGAGGCGCTCGCCGAGTGCATCCGCACCTGGCTCGGCCGCCATCGGCGCTGGCGCTCGCCGGTGTTCGTCGCCGGAGAGAGCTACGGCACGACGCGGGGCGCCGCGCTGGCCGACAAGCTGCAGGACATCGGCGTCGCGCTCTCGGGCCTGGTGCTGGTCTCCTGTGCGATGGACCTCCAGAGCGTCGTCTTCGCGCCGCGCAACGACCTGCCCTACGCGCTGTTCCTGCCCGCGTTCGCCTGCGTCGCGCAGTACCACGGCAGGCTCAAGGGGGCTCTCGCCGAGTCGCCGGCGGCGGCGCGCGTCGCGGCCGAGCATTTCGTCAATGACGAGTACCTCGCCGCGTTGCATGCCGGATCGCGCCTGTCGAAGGACGCCCGCCGGCGCATCGTCAGGCGCATCGCCGAGCTGACGGGTGTCGCGCCCGCGCTGGTCGACGACAAGAACCTGCGCATCAGCGATCAGACGTTCTTCGTCGAGCTGCTGCGCGACCAGGGACGCATCGTCGGTCGCCTGGAGGCGCGCGTCACCGGGCCGATGGCCGCGAGCCGCTCGCATACCTGGGAGTTCGACCCCGGCATCGAGGCGATCGTCGCGCCCTACACGATGGCGGCCCACGCGTACATGAGCGAAAGCCTCGGCGTCGACACCCAGGCGCGCTACGAGGTCCTGTCGACGGATGTGCACACCGCGTGGAACTGGAACCGGGGCCAGGACAAAGGCAACGGCTTCGCCTGCACCAGTCCCGATCTGTCACGCGCGCTGCGGCGCAACCCGCATCTGCGCGTGCTGGTCGCGAGCGGGCACTACGATCTGGGGACGCCTTACAGCGCGTCGAACTGGTCGCTCGCGCAGCTCGACGTGCCGCCGGACGTCAGCGCGCGCGTCGAGCACCACTACTACGACGCCGGGCACATGATGTACACGCGCGAAGCCGACATGATGAAGCTCAAGCGCGACCTCGCCGCGTGGCTTTCGGCGTAGGCGCGGTCCGCTCCAGCACCGGTTTCAGATAGCGGCCGGTGTAGCTCGCCGCGACGCCGGTGATCTGCGCCGGTGTCCCCTGGGCGATGATCGTCCCGCCGCCGGCGCCGCCTTCGGGGCCGAGGTCGATGATCCAGTCGGCGGTCTTGATGACGTCGAGATTGTGCTCGATGACCACCACCGTGTTGCCGTGGTCGCGCAACCGATGGAGGACCGTCAGCAAGAGCTCGATGTCGTGGAAATGCAGGCCCGTCGTCGGCTCGTCGAGGATGTAGAGCGTGCGCCCGGTGTCGCGCTTGGACAGCTCGAGCGCGAGCTTGACGCGCTGCGCCTCGCCGCCGGACAGCGTGGTCGCCGACTGCCCCAGCGTGATGTAGCCCAGGCCGACGTCGAGCAGCGTCTGCAGCTTGCGCGCGACGGACGGCACCGGCTCGAAGAACGCGTAGGCCTGCTCGACGGTCATCGCGAGGACCTCGTGGATGTTCCGGTCATTGTAGCGGATCTCGAGGGTCTCGCGGTTGTAGCGCTGGCCGTGACAGACGTCGCAGGGCACGTAGATGTCGGGCAGGAAATGCATCTCGACCTTGATCAGGCCGTCGCCCTGGCAGGCCTCGCAGCGCCCGCCCTTGACGTTGAAGGAGAAGCGACCCGGCCCGTAGCCGCGCTCGCGCGCCTCCTTGACCTGCGAGAACAGCTCGCGGATCGGCGTGAACAGCCCCGTGTAGGTTGCGGGATTGCTGCGCGGCGTGCGCCCGATCGGGCTCTGGTCGACGCTGATCACCTTGTCGAAATGCTCGAGACCGTCGATCTCCCGGTACGGCGCGGGTTCGGCGGCCGAGTCGTAGAGGTGCCGGGCGACCGCGTGGTAGAGCGTGTCGTTGATCAGCGTCGACTTGCCCGACCCGGAAACGCCGGTGACGCAGACGAACAGCCCGACCGGCAGCTCGAGCTTCACGTCGCGCAGGTTGTTGCCGGTGGCGCCCGCGATCGTCAGCATCCGCCCGGGGTCGGCGGCCTGCCTGCGCGCAGGCACGGGGATCTCGCGATGGCCGGCGAGGTACTGGCCCGTCAGCGAGTGCGCCGCGTGCTGGATGTCCTCGGGCGTGCCCTGCGCGACGACCTGCCCGCCGTGCTCGCCCGCACCCGGACCCATGTCGACGACGTAGTCGGCGGACAGGATCGCGTCCTGGTCGTGCTCGACGACGATCACGCTGTTGCCGAGGTCACGCAGGTGCTTGAGCGTCGCGAGCAGGCGGTCGTTGTCGCGCTGGTGCAGGCCGATCGACGGCTCGTCGAGGACGTACATGACGCCGGTCAGCCCAGAGCCGATCTGCGACGCGAGGCGGATGCGCTGCGCCTCGCCGCCCGACAGCGTCTCCGCCGACCGGTCGAGCGACAGGTAGTCGAGGCCGACGTTGTTCAGGAAATTGAGCCGCGACACGATCTCCTTGATGATCCTGTCGGCGATCGCGGCCTTGTGGCCCGGGAGCTTCAGATGGCCGAAGTAGCGCATCGATTCCTTGAGCGGCCACGCGGACATCTCGAAGATCGCCCGCGCGTCCTCGCCCTCTCCGACCTTGACGTTGCGCGCCTCGCGCTTCAGGCGCGTTCCGTTGCATTCGGGACAAGGCTTGTTGTTCAGGTACTTGGCGAGCTCCTCGCGCACCATGACGCTGTCGGTCTCCCGATAGCGGCGCTCGAGGTTCGGGACGATGCCCTCGAACGCGTGCTCGCGCGTCGTCGGCTTGCCGCGGTCCGACAGGTAGGTGAACGGGATCTTCTCGTCGCCCGAGCCGTAGAGGACGAGGTTCTGGATGCGCTCGGGCAGCTTCGAGAACGGCTTGTCGACATCGAAGCCCGCGTGCTTGGCGAGCCCCTGCAGCATCTGGAAATAGAACTGGTTGCGCCGGTCCCAGCCGCGGATGGCGCCCGAGGCGAGCGACAGCTGCGGAAAGGCGACGACCCGCTTCGGGTCGAAGAAGTTGATCGAACCCAGGCCGTCGCAGCGCGGGCAGGCGCCGACCGGGTTGTTGAACGAAAACAGGCGCGGCTCGAGCTCCGACAGCGAATAGTTGCAGATCGGGCAGGCGAACTTCGCCGAGTAGAGGTGCTCGACCCCGGTGTCCATCTCGACGGCGATTGCGCGCCCGTCGCCATGGCGCAGCGCCGTCTCGTAGGATTCGGCGAGCCGCTGCTTGAACTCGGCGCGGACCTTCAGCCGGTCGACGACGACCTCGACCGTGTGCTTGGAGTTCTTCGCGAGCTTGGGCACCGCATCGATCTCGTGGACCTTGCCGTCGACGCGCACGCGCACGAAACCCTTGGCGCGCAGCTCGGCGAACAGGTCGAGCTGCTCGCCCTTGCGGTTCACGACGGCCGGCGACAGGATCATCAGCCGGATGTCCTCGTTGGCGTCACCCCGCATGGCCAGCGTCGCGTCGACCATCTGCGAGATCGTCATCGACGCGAGCCTCTGCTCCGGATGGTTGACGCAATAGGGGTCGCCGACGCGGGCGAAGAGCAGCCGCAAGTAGTCGTGGATCTCCGTGACCGTGCCGACCGTCGAGCGCGGATTGTGGGACGTCGCCTTCTGCTCGATCGAGATCGCCGGAGACAGGCCCTCGATCAGGTCGACGTCGGGCTTTTCCATCAACTGCAGGAACTGGCGCGCGTAGGCCGAAAGCGACTCGACGTAGCGGCGCTGTCCTTCCGCATAGAGCGTGTCGAACGCGAGCGAGCTCTTGCCCGACCCCGACAGCCCGGTGATGACGATCAGCCGGTGCCTCGGCAGGTCGAGGTTGAGGTTCTTGAGATTGTGCGTGCGTGCGCCGCGGATGCGGATCTGTTCCATGCGATCCCTGTGTGATTCGCCATCGATGCAAGCGGTACCGGGGACCGCCCGCAACTGCAGGCCGGGCCTCGGCCGAAGGGTATAGGGCGAGGAAGGCAACCTGTTAGTATATTGCGTTTCGCGAGTCCGCTTCCCGCACCCGCATCGGTGCTAGATGGGGGCGCTCGCGCGCATGATCAATCACCCGTTTCGATCAAGGAAAAGGCAATGGCCTCGGTCAACAAAGTGATCCTTCTGGGCAATCTCGGCCGCGATCCGGAGACGCGCTATACGACGGATGGCGGCGCAATCACCAACCTCAACATCGCCACCTCCGAGCAGTGGAAGGACAAGAGCGGCGAAAAGCAGGAACGCACCGAATGGCACCGCGTCGTCCTGTTCGGGCGCACGGCCGAGATCGCCGGCGAATACCTCAAGAAGGGCCGTTCGGTCTACATCGAAGGCCGGCTCCAGACGCGCAAGTACACCGACAAGGACGGCGTCGAGAAGTACTCGACCGAGATCGTCGCCGACCGCATGCAACTGATCGGCGGTGCCCGGGAGGGCGGCGGCGGCGGCGACGTGGAGTTCAGCTCCGCCGGCGGGTCAGGCGGGGGCGGGGGCGGCCGGCGCGAATCGTCGGGCGGCTCGGCCGGCGCTGCGCCCAAGGGCGGCGCCAAGAAGAACACCGAAGACTTCGACGACGACATACCGTTCTAGGGTTCCCCTCACCCCGGCCCTCTCCCGCAAGCGGGAGAGGGAGCATCGCCTCGCCCCGGTCCTCCCCCTCACCCCGGCCCTCTCCCGCGAGCGGGAGAGGGAGCACACCCTCACCGCGGGAGAGGGAAGAATGGGTCAGCGGCTGCGTTTGGCGAGGATCGCCTCGATCCGGTCCATGATCCCGTTCATCCGCGCGACCAGCGCCTGATAGGGCGCCGGGGTCGCGAGGTCCACGCCCGCGGCCTTCACGAGGTCGTAGGGATAATCCGAATTTCCCGCTTTCAGCAAGTCGAGGTAGCGCTCGCGGGCGCCGGGCTGGCCCTCCTCGACCATCTTCGCGAACATCGAGCTCGCCGCCATCGACGTCGCGTACTGGTAGACATAGAACGCGTTGTAGAAATGGGGGATGTAAGCCCACTCGACGCAGTCTGAATCGTCGATCGCGACCACACCCTGGTCGACGCCGTGATAGCGCTTCAGCAGCGCGCAGTAGGCCTTGCTGAACGCGGCCCCCGACATCGGCTCGCCCCGGTCCACGCGGGCGTGGATGTCGCGCTCGAACTCGGCGAACATCGCCTGCCGGTAGAACGTGGCGCGGATCTGCTCCAGCGCGGTGCCGAGATAGAACAGGCGCTCGTCGTCGGTCTTCGCGGTCTTCAGCATCTGCCGCAGCAACAGGTCCTCGTTGAACGTCGACGCGATCTCGGCGACGAAGATCGCGTATCCCGCGGTGACGAAAGGCTGCGCGCGGTTGGCGAGATACGAATGCATCGCGTGGCCCCACTCGTGCGCGATCGTCGTCACCGATTCGTAGTCGTCGTTGTAGTTCATCAGCACGTAGGGATGAACGTCATAGGCGTAACCCGCCATGTGCGCGCCCGATTGCTTGCGCGGGCGCGGGTAGATGTCCATCCAGCGGCTGTCGAGCCCGTGGCTGAGCGCGGCGACGTAATCCTTGCCCAGCGGCGCGACGGCGTCGATCATCAGGCGCCGGCCCTCGGCATACGGAAACCTGAAATCACCGTGCACCAGCGGCGGATAGAGATCGTAGTAATGCAGCCGGGAAACCCCCAGCATCCGCGCGCGCAGGCGGAAATAGCGGTACAGCGTCGGCAGGCTGGCGTCGGTCTGGGCGATCAGCGTGTCCATCACCGCCACCGGGATCCGGTGGGCGTCGAGGGAGCGCGTGACCGAATCGGGATACTTGCGCACCCTGGCGTAGACGGCGTCCTGCTTGAGCTGCGAGTACAGGTCGATGCCGATCGTGCGCTCGTAGGTCTTGAACGTGCCGAAGAACGCGTCCATGACGCGCTTGCGGTCCTCGCGCACCGGCGCCTCGCGGTACTTGGTGTAGGCGGAAGGGTCGATCGTCACCTCCTCGCCGGTCGACAGCTTGACCTTGGGCCAGGGGATGTCGGCATTGGTGAGGATCGAATACGAGCTTCTCCCGGCGTTGCCCATCATCCCGAAGGCGGCGACCAGCGCCTCGCCTTCGTCGTCGAGCGTATGCG